>JAQXZB010000068.1 GCA_029226975.1 Clostridiales bacterium
TGGCAGGAATTAAAAATAGGTGCGGGTCCCGTACCTATTGAAACAAGTGAAGGCTGGCTTTTGATTTACCACGGAGTGCTGCTTTCCTGTAACGGATATGTCTACAGCGCAGGTGCTGCAATTCTTGACAGGGACGAGCCATGGAAAGTTAAATACAGAACAAAACCGTATATTTTAGCACCAACGGAACTGTATGAGCAGGTGGGAGATGTGCCCAATGTTGTGTTCCCATGTGCGGCACTGTGCGATGCGGCAACCGGCAGACTTACAATTTATTACGGCGGTGCCGATACGGTGGTGTGCATGGCGCACACTACGGTTGACGAATTGATAGATTTCACAAAGGAAAATTCATATTAACTCAAAAATTTTGATAAAGATTTTTTGCTGTCGGGAAATTGCGGATTGAGTGAGGCGATTTCCCGATAATTTTTTTATAACATAGGAAATTGCTCGTTTTGAGTGAGCAATTTTGCTTGTTCAAAAAAAGCGTACCTCTTTGCCCCCAAGATTGGGGGGTTAGGGGGTTGATGCGTTTTAACGCTTTTTTATGTAAAATCCTGCTGCTTAACAAAGTGAACAGGATTTCTAAAGAAATAACAGGATTCTTTATGGCTTTTGTCTTGTGGAAAGTGTATAATATATTTAAGTAAATAAATATTTTATTAAGGAGGAATACATAAAATGAACAAAAAGAAAACAGCAGTGGCTTTGACTGCGGTGTTGGTGGCGGCATCGCTTGTCGGATGCGGCGGAGTAAATCAAACAAAAAACGCTGAGTCCGATAAGGTGCAAATCAGCGTCGGAGAATGGCCGACGGAGAACAGACCGATTGAGCAGGAGAAATATGAGGGGTACTTAAAGACTATGAATGAGAAGTATCCGGATATTGAAGTCACACCCGATGAGTGGGCATATGACGTGCAGACGTTCCTGCCTAAGGCGTCCAGTGGACAGCTGCCGACGATGTACACCTGTTATCTGACAGAAACAAAGAAGATAATCAATGCCGGATATTCGGCGGATATCACAAGTATTCTTGATGAGTTGGGTTACAGCGAATATCTTAAAAAGGATATAATGGATTTGTGCGAAAAGGACGGCAAATTTTACGGAATACCGCAGGATTATTACAAGATGGGACTTGCCTGCAACGTAGAGCTGTTTAAAAAAGCCGGACTTGTTGATGAAAACGGAGTACCTAAGTTCCCTCAGACATGGGAAGAAGTTGCCGAAACGGCAAAAACCATCAAGGAAAAGACCGGTCAGCCGGGCTTCGTATTACCTACAATAAACAATTGCGGCGGCTGGCATTTCATGAATATTGCATGGAGCTACGGTGTTGAATTTATGAAGCAGGACGGAAATAAGTGGGTTGCAACCTTTGATTCGCCGGAGTGTGTGGCGGCTTTGCAGTTCGTAAAGGATTTAAAGTGGAAGTACAACGCATTGCCGGACAATACACTGATAGATAACCCCGAAATGCAAAAGCTTTTCGCTGTTGACCAGGGTGCTATGTACATGACTATAGGCGCGGACGTTGCTCTTACCGAAACATACGGTATGCCCACAGACAGATTTTCATTCACGAAGATGCCCGCCGGACCTAAGGGACGTTACAGCTTGATGGGCGGAAAAACAAGAATGTTCTCGCCCGATGCAACACAGCAGCAGCTTGACGCCTGCTTCAAATGGCTCGATGTTGCCGCAAACTTCAGACCGGCTCTTACCGATGAGGAACAGAATGCATATCTTGAAAAGACAAAATCGGATTTACAGACCCAAAAAGACCAGGGATATATAGTATACAGCGCATCAACCGGTATCTGGGAAATTCCGGGACTGACCGAAAAGGTTGAAGCTCTCGGCAAGGAAATGGCAAACATTGATTACAAGCTTGTAGAAACCTCGATGGACGACAGTGATGTAACCGTTAAACCGGAAGAGCCTATGAACTGCCAGGATTTGTACAGTATACTCGATTCGTGCATACAGGCGGTATTAACCGATGAGAATGCAGACCCTGCACAGCTTGTTAAGGAAGCAAATGCAGCTTTCCAGAAGAACTATTTGGATAAGACAGAATAAAAAATTTAAAGCTATGGGCAATTGCGAAATGATGTGTTTCGCAATTGCCCGTAAACAGAAAGGAATGGTAAATAAGTGAAAACAAAACCGAACAAATCCTTGAAAAAAAGCGGTATAGGACTTATTCGCCGAAACTCGACCGCATGGCTTCTGCTTTTGCCCAGCGTGCTGCTGTTCTTCTTCTTCGTTTGGCGTCCGATAGGCATAGGGTTTTTGTATTCGTTCTTTAAGCTTCAAAACTATGTGCCGACAGAGTTCGTGGGATTTGAAAATTACCGAGAGGTAGTTACGGATATGCTGTTTTTAAAAACTTTGACAAACAGCTGTAAATATGTGTTATGGTCATTCGTTATAGGATTTATACCTCCGATACTTCTTGCGGTAATGATAAATGAAATTGTACATATGAACAGCTTTATAAAGTTTTCAATATACTTTCCTCAGATAGTACCCGTTGTTGCGGCAGCTTTGATATGGTATTTTCTGTATCTGCCGGGTGACTCGGGCGTGTTAAATATCATATTGGGAAAGTTTGGACTTCCGGCAAACGATTGGCTTCAAAACTCAAAGCAAACGATACCGCTCATCATTGTCATGATGACATGGCAGGGCTGCGGCGGCTCGATGATTTTGTATCTTGCATCGCTGCAGGGGATAAATCAGGAGCTTTACGAGGCGGCAAAAATGGACGGTGCGGGAGTGCCGATGCGCTTTATGTGCGTAACATTGCCGGCAATATTCCCGATAATACTTTTGCAGTTTGTAAGACAGATTATAGGCGTGTTCCAGGTAATGCTTGAGCCTATGTCAATGACTGACGGCGGACCGAACAATGCGTCTGTGAGCTTAAATCTTCAGAGCTTTAAATATGCCTTTCAGAATTTCCAGCCGGAGCGTGCGCTGGCTCTTGGTGTTATAACCTTTATAATACTGATGATTGTAACCTGCTTCTATTTCAAGGCGCAGAAGAAATTCGGAGATTGAGAAAGGAAGAGATAAATGAAAGCATTTGAAAATAAAGAAACGGGACTTATAACCTCTCTTGACTTTAAGCTGCGCCGAGTGAAAATAGGCTATTGGATAATGTTTGCCTGTATTCTTGCGCTTGCACTGGTATTCCTTTTTCCGGTGGTTTGGATAATACTTTCAAGCTTTAAGGACGTAAAGGAATTTTTGAGTACACCGCCTACACTGTTTCCCCACAGCTTCCACCCCGAAAAGGTTTTGAAGGTGTGGAGCAAGATGAGTATTTCTCGGTCCTATATAAATACGCTTATAGTTGCCGGGGGAGATATGTTTTTCTCGATATTCGTAAACGGATTGGCAGGATATGTAATATCAAGATTAAAGCCGAAAGGCTCAAGCGTTTTCTTCATACTGGTGCTGTGGTCGATGATGCTGCCCAGCTCCGTAAGTCTTGTACCGCTGTTCATGACATTTATGGACTTCCCGGTAGGCCATTTCAGTATGATGAATACATATTGGCCGATGTGGCTGTGTAAAGGCGCAAATGCGTTTAACGTACTGCTCTTTAAGAGCTTTTTCGATTCTATTTCCATATCGTATATCGAGGCGGCGCGTATAGACGGCTGCAGCGATTTGGGAATATTCAGACGTATCATTCTCCCGCTTTCAAAGCCGGTTGTATCAACGGTTGCGATATTTAGCTTTAATGCCACATGGGGCGAATTTTTGTGGCCGTATCTGGTACTTAAGGATAAGGTACTCTATACGGTGCCTGTTCAGATATTCAGAATGAAGAGTGCGGGATTTATGATGGACGAGTATGTAATTGTACTGCTCTTTGCCATGATACCGTCTTTGATAATGTTCCTCGTATTCCAAAAGCAGATAATGCATGGAGTTTCGATAGGAGGAATAAAGGGTTAAGGTTTTAAATGGCTG
>JAQXZB010000069.1 GCA_029226975.1 Clostridiales bacterium
AAAGTCGGGCTGTCAAATGCACGTGCAGCCGAAGCGGTTAATACCCATGGGAAATATTCACAGCCTATCATATGCGACAGCGCAGAGCCTAAGAGCATAAGAGAGCTTCGGGACTTGGGGCTTCGGGTTATGGGAGCAAAAAAGGGTCCTGACAGTGTAAACTACGGAATAAAGTTTTTGCAGTCCATGGAAGCCATTATAATCGACCCGAAACGCTGTCCCAATGCCGCAAGGGAGTTTTACGATTATGAATTGGAGCCGGACGGGAACGACGGATTTAAGGACGGCTTTCCCGATAAAAACAACCACACCATAGATGCGGTAAGATACGCACTTGAGGATGAGATAAACAGGAAAAAGGCAAGGGTATATTCAAGGAGTGAATTTGGAATATGATTATTGATGAGGAAATTATAAGCAACGGTATAACGCCGCGCATACTTATACGGCTTATAGAGCGTCACAGGAACGAGGGCGAAAGGTATAGGAAGCTGTATGATTATTATATCGGCGAGCATGAAATAAAAAACAGAAGTCCAAAATCAAAGGGAGCGGCAAATAACAGATTGGTATGCAACCATGCAAAGTACATAGTTGATATGGTGCAGAGTTATTTGACGGGCAATCCGATAACTTATTCGGCATCGGAGGATTTTGACATTGAGCCGTTAAAAAACGCATACCTTGAGCAGGATATTGCAAGTTTAGACAGTGAAACGGTAAAGGGCATGAGCATTTACGGCAGAGCATATGAGCTTATATATGCCAACGAACAGAGCAGACCCAGAAGCGTAAGGTTAAATCCTCAAAATGCTTTTATATGCTATTCTCAAAACGCCGACAGACGGGCGTTGTTCGGAGTGCATTATTATGGGAGATACGGACTTGACGGAATGCTTGTGGGTTTTGTATGCAATGTATATGATGATTCGTATATTTATAATTTCACATCATCGGGAGCAAGCCTGCAGGGGCTTGAGCTTCAAAGCGTTGAGCCGCATTACTTTGGCGGTGTGCCTATAATAGAATACCAAAATAATGACGATATTCAGGGGGATTTTGAACAGCTTATATCCCTTATTGACGCTTACAATTTATTGCAGTCGGACAGGGTGAATGACAAGGAACAGTTTGTTAATTCCATTTTGTTTCTTACCGGATGTGAAATCGACACAGAGCAGGCAAAAAAACTTATGCATGAGCGGATTTTAATGGGCTGCGAGGGTGCGCAGGCACAGTATTTGTCAAAGAACTTAAACGAAGCGGATACAAAGGTATTAAGGGACGATATAAAGGACGATATACACCGCCTGTCCCATGTTCCCGACCTGTCTGATGAAAGCTTTGGCAATAACTTGTCGGGTGTGGCAATAAAGTATAAGCTTTTGGGCTTTGAACAGCACATAAAAAACAAAGAGCGGTATCTTACAAAGGCTTTGCGGCTAAGGTTTGAAAGATATAATCATTTTCTTACGGTATTAAATGCAATGGAACTTGTTCCCACGCATAGAGTTGATGTGGTATACACCTATAACCTGCCGGCAAATGAGCTTGAAATATCGCAGATGATAAATAATCTGAAGGGCTTTGCCACAGATGAAACACTGCTGTCGCGGCTGCCGTTTGTTACGGACGCAAAGGAGGAGTCGGAGCTTGCAAGAAAGGAGCAGGCACAGGCGTATCGCGAAAAAATAGAAGCAACGCAGGACCTCGCACAGGGAGGCGGATATTAGTGCAAATACATATTGAGGGAATAGAAGGTGTGACTGCAATGCTTGACGGATTTGTGAGCAAGATGGAGGGACAAATCGAGCGGGGACTTGCCAAAGGCGGCGAAATTGTGAGCGATGAGGCAAAAGCTCGCTGCCCGGAAAGTACGGAAAAAACGCGTCCGAAAGGACCTCATGGGGAGTTAAGAGCCTCGATTGCATCTCAGGCGCAGGGGTTACACTGTGAAGTGGGAACGAACAAGGAATACGGAGCGTATGTTGAGTTTGGCACATATAAGATGGCAGCACAGCCCTATCTTGTTCCGGCATTACACCACAAGCGAGGCGAGGTCATAAGTGCGGTGAGAGAAGAGTTGGGTAAATGAACACAGAAAAATACTGGGCAAACGCCGCACTGCTTAGAGAAATCGCAGTGCAGGAGGGGGCAACGGCTTCGGCAGCGGATATATTAAGGCTGTATAACGAGGCTCTTTCGGATATTGAGGACGAAATAAAAAGCATAGAGGAAAATTTTAAAAGACGTTTCGGACTTGATAATGATACGGCGGCGTATTTTCTTACGCGGGCGCAGGAGGAGGAAAACCTAAGATACCTTATCGAGGCACTGGAAGCAGCTCCCGACGAAAAGGCAAGACAGAATGTATTGGACTATATAAGGCTCGACGGTTTGTCGGTGAGGGCATATGCAGCCCGTATTGAACGTTATGAGTCCGTAAAAACAGCGATATTTGCAAGGATAAAGAAGCTGGCAGCTTCGGAGATAGGGATTTGCAAAGCAATGCTTAAAAACGCTTACAAGGAAAGCTATTACGGGGTTATGGACGATACGGCAAAGGGGCTTGATGTGGGGATAAGCTTTTGTGTTCTTGATGACAGGGCGATAGAGGAAGCGGTAAATACAAAATGGCATGGAAAGCGGTTTTCTCAACGGATATGGAACAACACCGATCGTCTGGCACAAGAAGCGCAGGAGCTGACGGTTGAAGCCCTTATGAGCGGTGAGAGCCTTACAAAAACGGCGGCAAAGCTTTCCGAAAGCTTTGAAACGGCAAAGTATAACTCTGTTACGCTGATACATACCGAAACCGCACACATTCACGCCATGGCGGATAAAAGGGCGTATGAGGAGCTGGGTTTTGAGGAATATAAATACCTTGCGACTTTGGACTATGTAACCTGCGAAAGGTGCCAATCCCTTGACGGCATGGTATTTAGTGTAAAGGATGCGCATGAGGGAGTAAATTATCCGGTTATGCACCCCAGGTGCAGATGCACAACTACGGCAAATATCAATTACGGCAAGCGCAGAGCAAGGGACCCCATAACAGG
>JAQXZB010000070.1 GCA_029226975.1 Clostridiales bacterium
GGTAAGGCACCAGATTTTGATTCTGGCATTTCGTAGGTTCGAGTCCTGCTATCCCTGCCAGGGCCATTAGCTCAGTCGGCAGAGCACTTGACTTTTAATCAAGTTGTCCGGGGTTCGAATCTCCGATGGCTCACCAGTAAAGAACGGCTTAAAACCATAGGTTTTGAGCCGTTTTTTTGTTATTATTTGTTATTTTCCCCACTGACTATATCTTGACTATCAGACGTTTTATTTTTATCTGAAAAGAGCTGTTGCACAATTGCAGCAGCTCCCTTATATATCATGCTATAATCAATGTAAACATCATATCTCCCCCGGCGCCCTCCTGGACCTCCGTTAGAGAATCATTGTATTCGATGCCCTCCTGCTTGAATACCTCAAGCATATATTTCATTCTGTCCGGATCTATCGTGTAGCTGTCACCGTCAGAGTCGGAGCTGTATATATCGATAAGCTCTCTTACTCTTTCCTCGTCCTGTGAGGAAACGATAAGCGTTGCATATGCCGATGTCATTGCTCCTCTGCCCTGCTTAACACTGTAATCCTCGCTTGTACTGCCTGCGGCATAGGCTTGCGGCTCTTCCTCCTCGGGAAGCTTGTAGCCGTTTTGCTCTATTGTATATGCCTGTGCTTCGTTATTTTGAGCCGCCGCGGTTTCTTCGGGCGTCTGCGTGCTTGCCTGCTGTGCCGCTGCGCTTACCGGTGCCGTTTCTGCGGCGGGCTTTGGCGCTTCGGTAACCGTATTGCCCGTTGAATAGATAACTCCGCCGCTTACTGCCGGCGCCGACGTCGGTACATATGCCGCTTTCGGCGACAGGGTAGCGGTCGGTCTTGCCGTTACTTTGGGCGGCATTGTCGGTATGCTCACCTCGGTAGGCTTTGCCGTTGGTTTAGCTGTCGGCCTTACGGCTTCGGGCGTCTTTACGGCTTTATCCGCAGGTTTTGCCGTCTGTGTCGGTTTTACGGCTTCGACAGTCGGTGCGGGCTTTTCGCTTCTTTGAGGGCCTTGGGTAAAGAACGGCTCGGTATCCTCCGATATTGAACCGCTTTCACTTATAACTCCGTTATCATGCTTCATCATACGGTCAACAAGCTCGCTGTTTCTCACGCCCACAACCGCGACAAGGGCGATACACGCCGCCGCCGCGCCGTAGCGGTAACCGTATTTTCTAAGATGCTTCCATAATGTCTGTTTCTTCTCTTCCTTGTCTATCCTTGCATTTATATCGTTAAGAAGGCTTTCGGGCGCCTTCATTTTGGGGAGAGTGCTTACCGCATTGATTACAGACTTATAAAACTCCAATTCCGAGCGGCAGCCGTCACATTCTGCGGCATGCTTATCCATCTCGGATCTTTTTTCCTCATCAAGCTCCTCATAGGAGCCGAGCATTTTCTGAAACTCACTGCAATCCATTTTTTATCCCCCCTTCACTTAATTTTCCTATTTCACTATATTAGACGCTGATTTCAGTTTTTTGTTCCACTTTTTTTCAATAAATTATTTCTAAGTGCCGTTCTCGCACGGCTGAGCCTTGATTTTATCGTTCCTACGGGGCATTTTAAAAGCGATGACATCTCCTCATAGGAAAGCTGTTCCATATCGCAGTATACTATGACCTCTCTGTATTCCGCCTTAAGCTCCGAGAGCGCTTCTCTTACCTCCCTTTGAAGCTCAGTGGTTTCGAGCATTTCCTCGGGCGTTTTCTTTTCATCCTTTATGTCCATAAACTGCGAATCCGCGCTGTCGTCCGCCGGGCTGAGGCTCACTGTGGCGCCCTGACGCTGACGCTTCCTTAAAATATCCTTGCACACATTTGAGGTTATTCTGTATATCCATGTGACAAAGGACGACTCACCCCTAAAGGAGCCGATGTTTTTGTAAACCTTTATAAAGGTTTCCTGGGCGGCGTCATAAGCATCGTCCCGGTCGGAGAGAAGGTTATAGGCAAGGTTTATGACATTGTCCTGGTACTTTAAAACCAGCTCGTTAAACGCTTCGCGGTCACCCTTCTTGCAGCGCGCTATTAAGTTGTCCTGTTCCAAGCCGCCTTCACCTCCCGTTCGTAAGCGGTAAAATCAGCTTAATATTCTTCTATACGCTTTTTATATGCGTCATAGGCGGCACAAATATCAGCCATGCAGTCGCCGCCGAACTTGTCCAAAAAGGCTTTTGCAATTTCAAATGCCACAACAGCCTCCACAACCGCCGAGCAGGCGGGAACGGCACAGGCATCGCTTCTTTCAACGGAAGCCTTAACCTGTGATTTATCCTTAAGATTTACCGTTTTTAAAGGATTATACAGAGTTGGAATGGGCTTCATTGCCGCCCTTACCACAATCGGCTCACCGTTTGACATTCCGCCCTCTATGCCCCCGGCATTGTTTGTAAGGCGAGAAAAACCGCCGTCATATACAATCTCGTCATGCACCTTTGAGCCGGGTCTTTTTGCCACGTCAAAGCCTGCGCCTATCTCAACGCCCTTTATCGCCTGCACGCTCATTACCCCAAAGGCAATATTTGCATCAAGCTTTCTGTCATAATGAACATAGCTGCCCAGTCCCGGCACAAGATTATTCACTCTTATCTCAACAACTCCGCCTATGCTCTCGCCCGAGGACTTAATCTTATCGATATACTCCATGGCACGCTTTTGTGCTTCCTCCGAGCCAAAGCCCACCGGCGACTCCTTTACCCGCTTATAAAAGGCATCGTCAAGCACCGGCGCATCGTCACAGACCTCGCCGATATTTACAACCCGTCTTTTAAGCTCAATGCCAAAGCTTTCCAAAAGCTGGGCGCACAGCGCACCCACTGCGACCCTTGCCGCCGTTTCCCTTGCACTTGCACGTTCGAGAACATTTCTTAAATCCTCATGGTTATATTTCATGCCGCCGCTTAAATCCGCATGACCCGGACGGGGGCAGAAAACCTCCTTTTTGCTCTCGCATTCCTCTGTACCCATTATGCTTTCCCAGTTTTTCCAGTCCCGGTTTTCGATACGCATTGCAATGGGACTGCCTAAGGTATACGAGCCTCTCACGCCGGAGAGAATTTCGGCACTGTCCTTTTCTATGAGCATTCTTCCCCCTCTGCCGTAGCCCTTTTGTCTGTCGGCAAGAGCGGCGTTTATTTTATTTATATCTATCTTAACTCCCGACGGCATTCCCTCGATGATAACCGTCAGGCATTTGCCGTGCGTTTCGCCGGCCGTTAAATATCTGAGCATATATTTTCTCCTCTTGGTTTTATGATATACCATTCTATCACATTTTCTGTGTTTTTTCAACCCTAATAAAGCTTTTTGCTGTCAAGATTTATCGTTACGGGTCCGTCGTTTACAAGCTCCACTTGCATATCCGCTCCGAATATGCCCGTTTCGGTCTTTAATCCGCTTTTTTTGATGTACTCCACGAATCTCTCATACATTATATTTGCGTCCTTGGGGGGCATTGCAAAATCAAAGCTTGGACGTCTGCCCTTTCGGCAGTCGCCGTAGAGCGTGAACTGGGATATTACAAGCAGTTCGCCGCCTATATCCGTTACGCTCAAATTCATTTTACCGTCCTCATCCTCAAAGATACGAAGCGCCAAAGCCTTGTCCGCGATATATTTTATATCCTGCTCATCATCGCCCTTGCCCACGCCGAGAAAAATCAAAAGTCCCTTTTTAACGCTTCCGACCGTTTCCCCCGACACAGACACCGCCGCCCGCTCAATTCTTTGAATAACCGCTCTCAATCCGTATACGCCTCCTCTATTATTTCCTGAAGCTCTGCCCAGGTTTCATAAAGCTCCTCAAGCCTTTCGTTTATATCGTTTATCTCATCGCTTATCCGCGCCGCCTCCACATAATCACAAGCACACGCTTCAATTTCGCGCTGCTTTATTTTTGCCTGCTCCTCCAAATCCCCGATCTCCCGTTCGGTTTTGGAAAAATCACCCAAAATCTTTTTCTTCCTTGCCCGAAGCTGCTTTTGCTCCTTGTAATCCATGCCCTTTTCAATCTTTTGAGGTGCGGGAGATTGCGTTTTTGCCGCCGCGTAATCGTCATAGCCGCCGCGGTATTCCTTAATGCCGTTTTTTGTCATAACAAAAACCCTGTCGGCAAGCTTGTTTATAAAATATCTGTCATGGGAAACCATTATCATTGTTCCGTCAAAGCCCGAAAGCGCATTTTCCAAAGCCTCCCTGGATTCGATATCGAGATGGTTCGTAGGCTCGTCCATGATAAGCAGGTTTACGCTTTGAAGCATCAGCTTTACAAGCTCTACCCGCGCTCTCTCGCCGCCGGAAAGCTTCGATATTTCCTTAAATACGTCCTCGCCCCGAAACAGCAGTGCGGCAAGGGCGTTTCTTATCTGTGTTTGGGTAAGCTTGGGATACTCGTCCCATACCTCGTCTATCACCGTCTTGTCCATGGACAGATTTTCCTGTATCTGGTCATAATAGCCTATGTGAATATTTGCGCCTATTTTATATTCCCCCGCCGTTTGAGGACACATTCCCATTAAAATTTTTAAAAATGTGGTCTTTCCGCAGCCGTTGGGGCCTAAGATAAACACGCGCTCGCCCTTTTTTACAAGCATATCCACATTGGAAAACAGCTCATTTTTGCCAAACGCCATGGAAAGTCCCTTTGTTTCCACAACGTCCTGTCCGCCGCCGGGGCAGGCTTTAAAGGAAAATGTCATCTCCTCCGCCGCCGAAACCGGCTTTATCAGGTCTTTTTCAAGGCGGTCTATGACCTTTTGCTTGCTTTTTGCGGTTTTTATGTTCTTTTCCCTGTTCCAGCGCTTTTGCTGCTCCACTATGCCCTCTAAGCGCTCTATCTCGCGCATGGTGTTTTCATAGCTTCGCTCCTCGGTTTTTTTGTCAATTTCTCTTTGCTTAATATATTGGCTGTAACCGCCGCCGTAGCTTTTAAATCTGCCGCCGTCAAGCTCAAAGGTTTTGTTTGTCACCTTGTCAAGAAAATAACGGTCATGGGAAATTACCGCAAATGCGCCCTTATAGCTTTGCAAAAAGCCCTCAAGCCATTCCACGCTTTCGATATCAAGGTGGTTTGTCGGCTCGTCAAGAAGCAGTAAATTAGCCTTGCCCAAAAGGATTTTGGCAAGAGCCACGCGGGTTTTTTGTCCGCCGGAAAGCTTGCTTACCTCCAAATTAAGCTCGTCCTCGCCAAAGCCCAGACCCATAAGCGTGCTTTTTGCCCGGCTTTTATAATAAAAACCGTCACCCTCCTGGAATTTTTCCTGCAAGGCATTTTGCCTTTTGGTTAAAAATTCCGCATTTCCCCGCTTGTTTTCTATATCGAAGCGTATATCCTCAAGCTCCTGCTCTATTTCAATCAAGTCCGAAAAGGCGCTTAGAGCCTCCTCCCATACCGTACCGGTACTGCCGCTTACGGCGTACTGGTCAAGATAGCCGATATTGGTAAGCTTGTTTTTAAACATCTCGCCGCTGTCATAATCCGTCTGTCCGGTAATTATTTTAAAAAGGGTGGATTTCCCCGCTCCGTTTACGCCCACGAAGCCTATTTTATCATCGCTGTCTATACTGAAAGAAACGTTGTCAAACAACGTTTCATCAGAAAACATTTTCTTTATATTGCTTGCGCTTAATAAAAGCATTCCTCAAATATTTTCCTTTCATCAATACTTGGACATGGGAATTAAGCATCCGTCATATATCTTTATGGCATATTCCGGGTCCGGACACCACCGTCCGCTAAACTGCTCCAAGGTCCTTATTGTTCCCGCCCAGGAAAGCGACAGCACGCTCCAATACCGGGCATGAGGTGTTCCGATGGGCGCAAGCCCCACATAGGCGCACACATGATTAAAATGCGCCCTCACGCCCTCCTCGGGAGTTTCAAAGCTTTCATGGGCTTCCTTTGCGTCGTCGTTGCGGTTTGCAACCTTTATTCCCGCCCAGTTGTTCATGTCCTCCGTCACAACTCCGCCGTATTTGCCGTAGCCGGTTTCCAAGGCCGCTTGTGCATAGAGGATTTCGGGACGCAGTCCCGTTTGTCTGCCGTAGTACCAATAGGTATCGGCTATGTTTATAAACTTCGCCGTTGCGCCCTTGTCCCTTGCCCATGCCTTTGCCTGCTCAACGCTTATCTGCGCGTCGCCTATAAGGTCGGTAGACATTTCTCCCTCAAGCTTTACCACATCGCCCGCAACGGGTCTTTGGCTTTCGGGAAGAAGCATGATTGCCCGGTGAAGCATTGTACAGGCTTCGGCGCGTATCAGATTGTTTTTGGGGTTTATGTTGTAGTCCGCACCCTTTAAAACATCGTTCTCCACCGCCGCGGCAACCGCGCCCCGGTATCGGCGGTCAATATCGTTATAGTCATTATAAACGGTGAGGTTTGTGGTGTCGCCGTCGGACGCACCCATTGCCGCCATAATCGTTGCGGCAAATTCCTCCCTGGAAACGCTTTCATAGCCGTTAAAGGTCTGTCCCTTTATGAGCATATACGGCTCGATTGCGTTTATGTATTCATAATCCCATACGGATGGGTCCGTATCCGAAAAGCTGTTTGTTCTGTTTTTATCAAGGGAGAAGGACGCCGTTATAAGCTTTGCCATCTGCGACCTTGTAATATTTTGGTCAAGGAGCAGATTTCCGTCCGCGCCCACCAAAATCCCCGTATTCATGCAGTAATTAACCGCGTCCACCGCCCAGGGGTATTGGGCCTGCCAGTTGGCCGCAAAGGCTGTGGTACACAGCATGAGCATTAAAAATGCTGCCGTTATTTTTTTCACGCTTACGCTCTCCTTTCCTTTTTAAATGCTATTTACATTATACACAAATTTACCCAAAACGTCAAGTCCTACCTTTCAAGGACGAAAACGTTGGATTTCTGACCGTAGGTTACAACGTCACAGTCATATTGTGCGCTGTTAAAATCCTTTATAATCTCTTGGGGTACCTCCGCTCCGTCGGGTATAAACAGCGCCGCCCTGTGACAGCTTGAAACGTCAAGCTCCGAAAGCTCATGTATATTGTCAAAGGGCGAGCCTTGGGAGGTTTTGGGACGGTACACGTTAAGCTTGGGGGCATAATACGCCAGTACGCCGTAAAGCTGAGAGTCAACACAGCAGATAAGCGCGTCAAAGCCGCCGTTGTTTATATATTCGCCTGTTTGGGCATCCGTTTCGCCGTATTCAAAACGGTAATCGTAAGGGTAGTTCACCCCAAAGCCCGCAAGATAGAACAGCACCGTTACAAGGCTTATTCCCTTTTTATCTATACAGCCTATGCCCGCCGCCGCAAAAAGCGCCAAAAAGGGCAGTGCGCCTATGGCGTAGCGTTCTATATACACAGGTCTTACCGCCAGTGAAGCGGCAATGCCCGTAAGATTGGTAAGCACAAACACCAAAACACCCAAAAGCACCCCGGTCTTTATGCCCTTTTTCTTGGTAAATAAAAGTCCCGCCGCCGCAACGGTGTAAACCGCCGCCGAGCCTATCAGATATATCCTCCACATATCATCGCCGCATTTATACCAGGTTTTAAAGTATCCGCCGACGGTTTCAAGGGTTATGGGCGCTATCCAGTATTCGTTTTCCACCTTGTCCGCCAACTGTGAGATAAAGGACATAAGCCAGGGCGAGTATGCCATCACCGTAAGCAGAGAAAACACAAGCCATTTCCCAAACCGTTTCTTTTTAATTGAAGCAACAAGGAGCATGGCGTAAATCACGCCCGCGGACACCAATGCGAAATAATGGGTATACGCCGCCGCCACGCCGAATAGCCAAAACAAAATCCAATGGAAAAGCTTATTGTCGCGGTTGGCAAAATATGCCCAAACGCCGCAGCCGAACACGAAAAATCCGCACCAGGAATACATTCTCACCTGTACGGAATACATGGTAAACACAGGCATTGCGCCAAAAAACAGCGCAAAAAGCAGCCCGGTCTTTTTATCTGCGGCCGAGCCGATTTTCACATAGCCCAAAAGCATGGTGAGCAGTATGGGGATTATTGAAAACACCTTTGCCGCAATAAGGCTTTTGCCGAAAGGCAGCATAAAAAGCTTGAGCATCCAGTAATACAGAGGCGGATGCACGTCCGCGGCGGTAATTTTTGCAATGTCCGCAAAGCCATGCTCTATCATGGCAAGGGTATATGCCTCGTCATACCAGACGTTATTGTTAAACATCAGCGCGCAAAACGCGGCGGCAAAAACCGCCGTAAGCAGGAAAAACATCAGGTTATATCTTTTCAACTATATTACTCTCCTTTGTTATATAAATCGGTCTGTTTTTTACCTCCATATAGGTTTTGGAAAGATACTGACCTATAATTCCTATGGTAAAGAGCTGCACTCCGCTTAATAAAAACATCAGGCACATGGCAGAGGGATAGCCCGCCACAGGATCGCCCCAGATAAGCGTCTTTACCACCACTACCACAATAAGCACCGCCGCAATGGCGCAAAAGAGCAGTCCCAATACGGACGCAATGGAAAGGGGCATTGTCGAAAAGGCGGTTATCCCGTCAATGGAGTATATTAAAAGCTTCATGAAGCTCCATTTGGTTTCGCCGTTTACTCTTTCCACATTTTCATAAGGAAGCCATTTGGTTTTAAAGCCCACCCAGCTCATAATTCCCTTTGAAAAGCGGTTATACTCCCCGACCTTTAAGACCGCGTCCGCCGCCTGTCTTGTCATAAGCCGAAAATCCCGCGCTCCGTCCACTATTTCCGTTGATGAGGTTTTGTTTATCAGCTTATAGAACATACGCGCAAAAAAGGAGCGTATGGGCGGCTCGCCCTTGCGGGTTACCCGGCGCGCGCCCACTATGTCATATTCTTTAGACTGTATTTCCTCATACATTTTAGGGAGCATGGAGGGGGGATCCTGCAAATCCACGTCCATTATGCACACATAGTCCCCCGATGCCGCCTGCATTCCGGCGTACATTGCCGCCTCCTTGCCGAAGTTTCTGGAAAATGATATATATTTTACGTCCTCAAAGTTATCCGCAAGCTTTTTTATTACGGACAATGTGCCGTCCTTTGAGCCGTCGTCCACAAATATTACCTCAATGCAAGCGTCCTCAATCGCCTTTACGGCAACGGAAAGCTCTCTGTAAAACACCGGCACCGCCGCCTGCTCGTTATAGCAGGGTACTACCACCGAAATAAGTTTTTTCATTATATTCTCCATTCCGCCGCCCAAAGGCGGCACACTCTGTCTGCCCTCATTATATTATATTTGCACATATTTGTCAATGATTGTTTTGTTGCAATTTCGCCGCAAATGTGGTACAATATATAATAATAACTTTTTCGGAGATGATGAAAATGGCTTTTTTAAGCAAAACCTACCTTACCGTACGCTACGCGGAAACCGACATGATGGGGATTGTACATCATTCCAGGTATTATCCCTGGTTTGAAATGGCGCGCACCGATTTTATAAAGCAGTGCGGCATGAGTTACGGCGAAATGGAGAAAAACGGAATACTTCTGCCCCTTACCGAAAGCCACGCAAGGTATTTATACGGTCTTAGATATGAGGACGAGGTCATGGTTACCTGCACGCTTACCAAGCTTACGGTGGCGCGATGCGAGTTTTCCTATGAGGTATACAAGCTTCCGCAGATGAAGCTTATGTCAAGCGGCAGAACGGTTCACGGCTTTGTAAACGCCGAGTTTAAGCCCATTAACCTTAAAAAGGAGCACAGGGAGCTTTTTGACACTCTTAAAGCCCTTATGTGAAAAAGTATTTGACAAGAGAGGAAAAAGACGGTATAATATATAATAACCGCCGATACGGCGGATAACTAATATTGAAAGGAAGTTATAAAATGCCTGAACAGAAGGAATATATTTTAACGCCGGAAGGCAAAGCAGAGCTTGAGGCGGAGCTTGACCATTTAAAAAACGTTACCAGAAAAGAAGTAAGCGAGAAGATAAAGGAAGCGCGCTCTTTCGGAGACCTTTCCGAGAACGCCGAGTATGACGAGGCGAAGAAGGAGCAGGCAGAGGTCGAAACAAAGATACAAAACATTGAGCATATGTTAAAATACGCTCAGGTTATAGACAGCACTCAGATGCAGTCCGACACAGTAACACCCGGCTCAAAGGTAACCTTAAAGCTTATGGGCGACGAGGTAACATACACCATAGTAGGCGCATCGGAGGCGGACCCCTACAAGAACAAGGTTTCCTACGAATCCCCGGTAGGCGCGGCGGTCCTAAACCACAAGGAGGGCGAGAAGGTAGTTGCCCAGACCCCCGCAGGTAATTTGGACATAGAGATTATAAAGATTGAGAAGTAACTAAGGGACGGCGCACGCCGTCCTTTAGTTGTTGATTATATCTGTTTTGGAAACTTTTTTAGTGCTTGTTCTTTGCTGTGCGGTACTGGGACGGGGTTTTGCCGGTGATGCGCTGGAACAGCTCCGAAAAATACCGCGTGTCCGAATAACCCACTCGCTCCGCCACCTCATAGATTTTAAGCTCCGTATTGCTTAAAAGCTCCTTGCTCTTTTCTATGCGCTTATTTATCAGATAATTCTTAAACGTCATGCCCGTTTCCTTTTTAAATATCACCGAAAGATAGCATGGAGACATATACACCTGTGCCGCTACGGTTTCTAAGGACGCGTCATCAGCAAAATTTGCATCCACGAGAGTCTTGACCTTTTCTATCAGACTTTCCATCTTCTTCTCACGCGCCGCTTCTATATAAGAGATTACCACATCTGTTATATCATCGATGAATTTTTTAAGCTCCTGTGGGCTTTCGGTCTTTCTTATAAGCGACCACGAATCCGTTTTGTTAAACAAAACCGCCGGATTGCAGTCCGTTTCATAAAGTGCGTCGGAGATATTTATAACAAGGTTAAGACAAAATCTCTGTCGGTTGTAAAGACTTTCGTCCGCCCGCTCCATTGCCGCAAACAGCTCCTTTACATACTTTTTCGCCTCTGCGCCGTTTACGGTTTTTACCGCGTTTATGTACATGGAAAACAGCTTTGAATAATAGCCCGAAATTCCGGAGTTCGGCTCTACGTCCTTTATGTATATTATATGTCTGTAGCCGAGATTTTTACTGTAGCCGAGAGCCTCGCAGGCACCGCGGTAGCTGTCGCAAAGGTCATTTGCCACAGGCTCTCCCACGCCGATATTGTAGTCAAAATCATATTTCTCATCCAACAGCCCCTGTATGCGTTCACATTCGCAAAACACCATGTTTTCCGCCGTTCGCTCGTCCGCGGTATCGGCACAGAACACAAACAGAAGCTTATCCGTATCGAAAAACGGTATAAAGCTCGGTTCGGCTTTGGCTCTTAGCATTTCCTCCAAGACCTCAAGCATCGAAAACAGCTCAGCGATGTCCGTCATGTCCCGGATTTCCACAACGCACGCGCTCATAAGTGACGCGTCCGTTTTTATGTCGAACAGCTCCGGCGCAGACGCCGCTTTAAAGCTGAAAAAATAATCCTTTAAAAAATATTTGCTTCGGCCTAAAACTTCGTTTAGCCTTTGCTGCTTTTCGCTTTGCTGCTTCTTTCTTATAATCTCGTCCCGAACTCTGTTTGCCGCCTCGAAAAGCTCGTCCTCGTCAATGGGCTTTGAGAGGTATTCGCGGACATCGTATTCAATCGCCTTTTTTGCATACTCAAACTCATTATAGCCGGTGAGAAAAATCATATGGATATTGGGATAATTCCTGTGTACCTGCTCGGCAAGGTAAATGCCGTCACGCCGCGGCATTCTCACGTCCGAAATTATCATATCGGGCTTCATTTCCTTTACCTTTTCCCAAGCGTCCTCGCCGTTTTTGGCGGTTGCTATGCAGCGTATCCCATGCTCCTCCCATTCAAGAGATGCAAGACCGTCGCGTATAAGCGCTTCATCATCACATATCAACAGTGTTATCATATTTCCTGCGCAGTACCTTTATGACCGCGCAGACACCTCCCTCCGCGTTGGTTTCAAAATGCAGACCGCAGCTGTCATCAAAATACAGCTTTATGCGCTGATTTACATTGTTTAAGCCGTATTTCTCTATCGGCTCGTTAAAATTCAATTCCTTTTGAATATCGGCGTTAAGCTTATTTGTATCGCAGCCGCAGCCGTTGTCATTTACGGTTATATAAATATATTCCCCGTCGGATTTTGCCTCTACCTTTATTTTGCCGCCCCCCTCCAGCTCCTCGAAGCCGTGAACTATGGAGTTTTCCACAAGGGGCTGAACTATGAGCTTTATAATACGGCAGCCGAGAAGCTCCTCGTCAATATCATAGAATATTTCAAATTTATTGGTAAAGCGCACCTTTTGTATGTCCGTGTAGCTTATGACCTGCTTTATCTCATTTTCTATAGTGGTGAACTCCGAGCCTTTATTCAGGGAATGTCTGAAAAATCTGCCCAAAGATGTGACCATGCTGCTTATGTCCTTTGCGTTTTTGCGTTTTGCCATCCAGTTTATGGAATCGAGAGTATTGTAGAGAAAATGCGGGTTTATCTGTGCCTGCAATGCTTTAAGCTCGAAAATTTTCTGCTTTTTATAGAGGGTTTTCACATCTTCTATAAGTGAATCTATCGTGCTTAACAGACGGTTGTAGGCGGTGCAGAGCCTGCCTATCTCGTCCTTGGTTTCCATATCGGCGGGAAGCCTTTCACTGCCCTTTGAGGAAAAGCCCTCCATGTGGGATATGAGCCGTTTTATTGGCTTGGTTATCCACTGGGATATGATAAACATTATCAGTATTGCCGCCAGAAGCGTTATCACTGCGGTAAGCATGGTTGAACGGCGCACAAGGGCTATGGAATTGTTTATCTCGTTGTATTTTGCCGCACATACAAGCTTAAGCGCGCCCGAATAGAGCGGTGCGGCGGCAACAATCTGTTCCTCGGAGGCTATATTTATATATGTAGGCTCGGTTTCGCCCGAATTTATAAAATCAAAGAATTTCTTCTCATTCACAAAGGAGTTTATATAGGAATTGCTCCAGGGGTTGATTATATGATTTTCATAAACCAAAAACACTTTTCCGGTTTTGCCGAGGGTTATTTTTGAAATATCCTGCATAAATGCGGCAAGGTTTACGTCAATGCGCATAAGACCCAAAATTTTATGGGTGCGGGTATCGATAAAGGGCCGCGCTATGCACAAAACACCTGCCGAGGGTGAGGAGTCTATAACGGTAAGATAAGTTTCACCGTTTTTAGCCATGGTATCCCGATACCATATTTCATTTTTTACATAATCCGTTGAGAAAACATTCGAGTCGGGGTCGGTGGGGTAATCGGGGCGGTCGGCGACGTAGAAATATATTTCCGAAACCGTTGAACGCAGAACATCAACGCGGTTTATGCGCCTGTTTATAAGGTCGCGCTCCTCTATCCGGGAAATCGGCTCCGCACGGGTAAGCACGCTTTCTATATCGGAGTCCGACTGAATTTGCACAAGCAGATTTTCCACCCGCTCAATATTTGCGCTCATATTGCTTCGGGCAAGGTCAAGCACCTGATATATACTGTTTTTGTTCTCCGAAGCAATGGTGCGCGAAAAGCTCAGATATGCGGTTACGGTAAATATTATCGTACAAACGGTTATAACTATTATAAAGGACAAAAGAAGCTTTAACTGAATTGACGGTCTTTTTTTGTTAAACCCAACCTTCATATGCGTATGCCTCCTTTGTATTTCTTATACCTATCTTAACACGAAATACGTACGATTTCAACAAAACGGCGGTATTTCAAAAAAAACAACACACCTTTTAAAGTTTACCCCGTTCACTATCGGCATATAAAATTGTATAATAAAACAAAAAGGAAGTGATGCCTTGATTGTGAGAAGAATAGCTTCGATATGTCTGTGCGCCGCGGCGGTGCTTTCACTTTGTGCCTGCGGCGGTGAAACGGTGAGCGAGGAAAGCCCGGATGTGACTATCGTAAAAATCATGAAGCCGGAAAATATTCCCGATTTTTACGATGCGCTGACAACCTTTTCCGACTCAAACCCCGACATACGGGTAAAGTTTGTAGATGCGCCGATGGGTACGTTGGAGCGGCACGGGCTGTATGTTTCAGCCATGTCCGGCAAGGATCCGTCCGTTGACATATATTGGTTAAACGATGAGTGGATAAGCGAATTTGCCGGCTGCGGATACATAATGCCCTTTGACCTTGAATTCGGAATTGAGCACAGCCAAAATATTATCGATACAAAAAAATGCTTTGAATACGAGGGCAGGCTTTTTGCCATGCCCGTGGGTGTGGATATGGATCTTTTGTATTACAGAACGGACCTCATAAGCACACCTCCGCCGGATTGGAGCAGTGCCGTAAATACCGCGCACAGCTTTGGTGAAACGGGAGGTTTAAATATTGACTGCCGCGACAGCGCGGACATGATATATGATATAATTCAGATACACAAGGCGTCCGGTATGCGCTACACCGACATTTTAAAGCTTCTTAAAGATGAGCTGCTCCCGGAAAGCGCCGACAGCCCGGGAGATATTATCACCTCCTTTAAAACCGGAGACTCGCTGATGCTCTGGGGCAGAGCTTCGGGCTTTGCTTCTATGAAGGGAAGCAACTGCGCCGTACACGGCAAAGCGGGAGTCGTACTGCTTCCTGCCGACAGCACAATGCGCCGTCTTGTACGGGGCTTCGGGCTTGGCATAAACGCCAATTCCAAAAACACCGAATCGGCTTTGGAGGTCTTGAATTTCTTAAAAACAACGGACGCTCAGCGCGCTCTTTCGAGAACCTGCTCACTGCTGCCGGTTATCGAGACCTTGTATGAAGATGAAATGGTTATCTATGACAACGCCCATTTCGGCGTTTTAAAGGAGGTTGTGAAAAATTCGGTAAGATATGCGGATTTAGAAGTTGATGACGGACGGCTTGTTCGTTTAGACAACGCTTTAAACACCTTTTTGGACAGCGGCACAAACGCCGATACGGCGGGCGCGGTGTTCGAGGAGGAATTAAAAACACTTGATTATTAAAATGGAGGAATATGATTATGAAACTAAAAAGATTTTTAAGCGCCGCTTCGGCGCTGACACTGACAGCGGCAATGCTTGCGGGCTGCGGCTCAGGCTCGTCAAAAACAGCAAAGGGCGAGGACCCCTCGGTTGTACCGGAGGATACATATGAGATTAACTGGTATTTAATGGGTACGGCACAGCAGGATGTGGCTTCGGTTGAAGCAAGCGTCAACGAGTATCTTAAGGACAAGATAAACGCCACCTTAAAAATTCACCGTCTGGAATCGAGCCAGTACACAAAGAAATTAAGCACAATGATTGCGGCGGGTGAATATTTCGATTTGGCATTTACCGCAAATTGGTGTCTTGATTATGATGCCAACGCGTCAAACGGCGCATGGCTGGCTCTTGACGATTACATCGACACCTATCTGCCCAAAACCGCCGAGCAGCTTGGTGATGACATTCTTGACAACGCCAGAGTAAATGGCTCTCTTTATGCAATTCCGGCACTTAAGGAAATGGCGGAGCAAAGAGGCTGGGCATACAGAAAGGATATTGCCGAGAAGTACAATATCGACATGGACAGCATAAAAACCTTAGACGAGCTGGAGCCGGTATTAAAGATGATAAAGGAGAAGGAGCCGGATATGCAGTACCCCATAGACTGGGGCTCGGACAGAACTCCCGAAGCGCTTATAAAATATGAGCAGATTGCCGCTACCGCCGTTATCTTCTATGACAATGAAAACTACGAGGGCAAGGTGGTAAACCTGGTTGAAACCCCCGAATACTTAGAAGCCTGCAAAACGGCAAACCGTTTTTACAACGAGGGACTTATCAAAAAGGACGTAATGACCGCATCAGATTTTGAGCAGCGGTTAAAGGACGGAAAGACCTTCTGCTATATAGAATTTTTAAAGCCGGGCAAGGCGCAGGAAACCGCCGCAAACTACAGTTTTGAGCTGGAGCAGTCGCCGGTAACGCCCATATGGCAGGAAAACGGCGCGGGAACAGGCTCAATGATGGCTGTTTCGAGAACCTCAAAAAATCCCGAAAGAGTTATGAGATTTTTGGAGCTGTTAAACACCGACAAGTACCTCAACAACCTGATAAACTTCGGTATCGAGGGCAAGCACTACACAAAGCTTGACGATAATTATATCGAAATAAGCGAAAATACCCCCTACACCCTTCAGGGCTATACCTGGATGACGGGCAATACCTTCCTTAACTATCTGATAAAGGGCGAAGCACCCGACAAGATGGAGCAGCTTGCAGACTTTAACAAGGAAGCTCAAAAGCCCCTTGATTACGGCTTCAAATTCGACCCGACAAATGTTGAAATGGAGATTGCCGCCTGCACCACAGTAATGAGCGAGTACAGACGTCAGGTAATCATGGGTTCGATGGATCCGGAGCCTATTATGAAGGAATACCAGTCAAAGCTTAAGGACGCGGGAATTGACAAGGTCATAGCCGAAGCGCAGAGCCAGTATGACAAATTCCTCGCCGAAAAGGATTAAACCAACGGGCGCGGTCTGCGGCTTTAAGGCGCTGCCGCGCCGTTTTTGGGCGGTTTTTCCGCCGGAAAGGAGATTTTTATGTTAAAAAAGCTGACAGCGGCATTGCTTTGCGCATCAATGCTGTGCATACCCCTTTGCGGTATTGAAGCACAAAGCGAATATGCAAACGATTTTGACACAGATGTTTTTGAATGGACGCGTGGCTATTCGGGAAACAGCAACTATATGAAAATGCAGAACTCGGCTTCGGGCTATACGGGAGCGGCAAAGGAAATAGTATATGACCACAGTGAGGATACCTACAGCACTTATGTAAGTGCAGCTCTGCCCTCAGCCTGGGATATGAGCGGCTTTTCAGAGGGCGGATATATTCATTTCCTTGCAAAAGGCACCTCTGCCGCGGCACATCCAAGCGCAATGTATATAGAGCTTCTGTCCTCCGATAACACCTCTCTTGCAAAATACGCCTTTTGCGTGGAGGATAATGACTGGGAGCATATTATTATTCCGGTAAACACCGATATTTCCTCCCTTTCGGTATTTAAGCTTACAGATAATATGAAAGGCTCGGCAGGAAGCTTTCTTATTGACGATTTTTCCGTAAGCGCCCAAAAACCCCAACGCAAAATCGAACACAGTCCAAATCAATGCGCCGATTTTGAAACAGCCCAAACCACCCTGTCCTCGGCGGCAGTTTACGCCGGCTTTAAGAACAGTGCCGGTGACTACAGCGATTTTATCAAGGCGCAGACCGCTTTAGGCATGGACGGAAACGGCTTGGAGATTTCATATAGGGCAGCGACCTGGTATTCGGGCGAGATATTCTTAAACGCGCCCGCAGTCTGGGACGTGAACAAGGACGTAAATGCTCTGGAATTTGATTACAAAGGCTCCGGCTCCTTAAAGGCGAAGCTTATGTGCGGCAAAGTTGTCGGCGGCGACCGTTACGAAACCGCAATAACTCTTACGGACGACGGCGAGTGGCATCATGTAATACTGCCCCTTACGGACTTTAAAAAGAGCGGCGTTTCGGTTACAAAGGAAGAAATTCTCGGCATGGCGTTTACCGCCGCCCAAAACGGCGGTCTTAACAATACCGCATTGGAAACTCTTGCTCTAAGCGCCCGGGAGCTTGAGGCAAAGGCAAAAACCGGTACGGCAGTGCTTGACAATATCGCTCTTACCGATAATTACACCGAAGCCCCGCCAACACCAAGCCCGACGCCCGAGCCGACACCAAAGCCCGCGTCAAGCTATACGATAGATTTTGATAACGTAAAGCTTTACCCCAAGGGCACCTGGGCAGGCTTTAAAAACAACAGCGGAGATTACAGTGACTACATAAAGGGCGCAATGTCCGAGGGCGGCAAAGACAAGTCGGGATTTTTGCTTGAATATCAATCGGCGACCTATTATGCCGGCGAGGTGTTCACCCAGCCCATCCCCGCCTTTGACACCTCGGTAAATGTAAATTATGTGGAGTTTGACATAAAAGGCAGAGCAATATTCAAAATGGCTCTCGAAACCGGAGCGGTAATAAACGGAACAAGATACGAATGCCGCTTTGAAGCAGATACCGGCGGCGAATGGAGGCATTTATGCCTGCCCGTAACGGCATTTTCCAAAAACGGTCAGACCGTTCCGATGTCGGAGGTTGTGGGAATATCCTTTACCGCCGCGGAAAACGGAAATCTCAGCAACAGCTCCGATGAGGTAAAGGCAATGAGTGCCGATGAGCTTAAGGCAAAGGCAAAAACCGGCTCAATTATGATAGATAACCTGACCTTTTCGGAAGAAAGCGAAAACAAAACAGGCATAAGTGCCGATACCTGCCTTTATCAAAACGGCGCGCCGATACCCTCGGCAAAGCAAGCCGCCGACGGCAAGGTAACGGTTGTTACAACCCTGTCAAACTGCGTTGTCACCCAACCGGTAACGGCATTTGCGGCAGTTTATGACAAGAGCGGAGCGCTTGTGAGCGTCGGCGCGGCAAGCGGCAAAATCATGACCGAGGGCGGTATTGAGTGCAGTGTAAATATCAAAAACGCCGCGGACAAAACCATGCGCCTGTTTCTTTTTGAAAGCACAGACACAATGCGTCCGATAGCGGGAGATATTGACCTTTAAAAATATCGGTACACAATTATTAAAACCTCGCACATATAAAAGGGACGGCGCGCCGTCCCTTTTTATGTTATTGTTCGTATACTTCCGAATTTATTACTTCCGTCAGTGGGCACATATTCCCGTCCCAAAGCACGATTTTGCTATTGTCAGCCATAAAACAGTCATACTCAATAACGTTTTCTTTTACAGTTGCTTCAAGCAACATACAGCTTAAAAGCTCGCTGTTTTCATTGTATCTTACAAGATATGCACTAATATTATTTGGACTTATTGTATTGTCAAGTATATTAAGCCTTAAAGCGATGCTTCCGTATCCTTCTCGGACATATGCCGTAAGCCTTCCGCCGTATTTGTCACATACGAAAATATCTTTGTCTGTAATATCCCCGGAACTGTCATAAACCGACGAGGCTATTTTTTCTTTGTTTTCATCATATATCACCACTTTTGAGGCATTTTCAAGATCAATATTTTCAAAGGCATATATGCCGTTCTCATTAAGTGCCGTTGAATAAGGAATATCACTGCTTAGAACAGCATTGTCCGCTCCGTAGGTAGTAACATATATCTGCATATCGTCCTCGACATTTTCACCAAACGGAACAATAACAATTCCTCTTGTATAGTCAAAGTCCTTGTAAATGTATGAATATATGTTTTGTGCAGTGTCCGAAATTTGCATATCATAAGCATTATCATTATTATACACCCTAACAAATTCCGCGTGTACATCAGTGTTTTTAATGGCTGTAAAACAGTATATATTGTCGGCAGATACAAATTCATCTCCGATATACCATCCGTTAAACTCATAATTATCATTGTCGGGTATTGCTGTTAATTCTACAGAATCTCCCTTTGCATATTCTCCTCCACCCAAAATTGTTCCGTTTCCGTTTAAATCGGTGTCTATTATAACATATGCTGTTGTATCCTCAGAAGAAATATACTCGTTCGGCAAAATCAGATTATCGGATGACATTATTGGCAAAACATCGGTACTGTTGGAAAATTCAGTTGTGTCAAGACTCTGAGTATATTCAGTACCTTCGCTTAGCGGAAGTCCGTAATAATTTAGTCTGCCGGAGGGATGGTTGCATATAACCTCCTCAACTGTATAATTAAATTCTCCTTCATCTGTACCAGTCATTTTAATATCAACCTTCATACCTGCCGGAACATACAATTTCTTAACATCACCACTTATCTCAATGTAAATATCGTCATTGTAATAGACAGCTCCGTCATCTACGTAGCCTATCATCTCACCGCTTTCGTTATATACCGTAAAATCAACGGGACATTGGAAAAGTGACGAAATCCATGACGTGGTTTTATTAAAGAAATCTTTTACATTCTCCATAAGGCCGGGTTCTTCTCCTGATATTTCATTTTTATAATCACATGAGGCATAGAAAAGATTATAAATTGCATCTATAAGCTTGGTTTGCGCTGCATTTATAACGGCGTTTTCTGCATTTGCTTCATATTCACACAGATTTTCTATTCTTTGTGATAACTTTTTCGGATTTTCTATTATGGAATCAAGCGTAGTTATTTGAGTGCAGTTTAAAATATCCTTTACCGCTTCATACCCACTGTAGCATTTTTTAATATTTTTTGCCACATCGCCGTACCCCATCTTTTTTAATGGCCGATAACTTTTCAGACCATCTCGTGCAATGAGCTTTCCCAAATCCCCCAGACTGGTAAGATTTACCAAATCACTGACTACGGTTTTAAGGGCTTGTTTATTCACATCCTGCGCAATATTCTTTAATTGGTTTGCAAAATTCTGTAAATCTGCTGTGATTTGATTAACGTCCGAACAAATCATTGCCATGGTTTTATTACCTGTTGGAGAGGTTATTTCCATAGTTCCAAAGTTGCTTTTAGAGATAAACAACCCTTTAATTTCAACCCGATATCCATTATGATTATAACTCAAATTTTTGCTCCTAAGCTTTGAGAGAATACTTTGAGTTAGCTTATAGTCAATCATTACGGTATTTTCGGACAGATTTATTTTGTTTAAGCTGATTCCCTCTTCAATCATCTGATTGAGCCATTTTGCATAGCCCATAAATGCCGCTTTCTTTGTTTTATCATCAGGTTTTGATATAAAAGAAATTCGTTTCCCTGTTTGTCCATCATATTCGGCTTCCAGTTTATTTGCAACAGTTTGTATATCATCTGTAGTGCCGCCCTGAGTTTTTGCCGCTTTTGACACTGCCTCCGTATATTCCAAAGCTGCTTTGTTAAATTTTTCCGCATTGTTTTTAAGATTTTCTCTTACATTCCTTTTGTTTTTTTCTGTAGTGCCGTAAGTATAATCCGAATTATCACTGCCCGACTTTGACGGATTGGTGTTGGACGGAGTAAAGGCATTACCCGAACCATAGTGAATTTTTGCGTTTTTAAGGCAGTCATTATATGAGCCGATAGATATGTTTTTCCATTGCTCCTGTGTACCGCTATAGTATGCATTGGTTAGGCTGCCACAATCACGAAACGCATCACCACCAATACTCGTAACGCGGTTTGGTATATTTATACTTGTTAATCTACTGCAACCAAAGAAGGTACTACTACCAATACTTGTAACGCTGTTAGGTATGCTTATACTTGTCAAGTTGCTGCAATAGCTAAATGCCCCATTACCAATACTTGTAACGCTATTTGATATGCTTATACTTGTTAAGTTTCTGCAATAGCTAAATGCACTATTACCAATATCGGTAACACTGTTGGGTATATTTATGTTTATTAAGCTGCTACAATAATAAAAGGCTCCATAAGCAATACTTGTAACGCTATTTGGTATGTTTATATTTTTTAGGCTTTCACAGCGTTCAAATGCATAATTACCAATATGTGTTACGCCGCCGGGTATGCTTATGTTAATTAGGCTTTTGCAGCCAGAAAACGCATAATTGCTGATATTTGTTATGCTGCCGGGTATGCTTATACTTGTTAGACTGCTGCAGCCACCAAACGCTCTATCACCAATGCTTGTAACGCTATTTGGTATGTTTATATTTGTCAAGTTGCTACAATAGCTAAATGTCCCATTACCAATATTTGTTACGCTATTTGGTATGCCTATACTTGTTAAGTTGGTATCCGATCAATTAACCCGCGGATAGCCAATACAGCCTAACTGTGATATACTAATTCTAATAAAGTCTATGGAGTTGATTAGAATATGGATAGAATATCACAAATCAAAAATGAACTGCTTATGAAAGAATGGGCAGCA
>JAQXZB010000071.1 GCA_029226975.1 Clostridiales bacterium
GCGGCAGTGCTCTAAGTATGGGTGCAGGAGGGCTTAAGGCAGCGGTAAGCACAATAAATATAGGCTCTGAAGCGGTTACGGCATCGGGAGGCAGCCTATATATAAACGGTAAAAAAATCTTAACGGAGGGTTGAGTATGGACTTGAATTTCAATTTTAACGGATTGACAAAATTAAGAGAATGGTGGAAGATTGTTCTTTCAAATTTTAAAATCATTCAGGAAGAATGTAACAGCACCAGAAAAATTGCCCAAAACGCGTGTACAAAAGAGGAGGCGCAAGGTTATGTGGCGGAGTTTGCGCAAAGCTCACCGGAATATGTCGAAGCAATAAATGAATTTTCGCAGGCATACGAAGCGGCGGGCGGCTCGGCTCAGGCGCTTGATGAGTTATACGGAGGCAGATTGCTTATAAGAGATGATATTTCTGATGCCGACAGTGCGCTTATAAATGAAAACGGTATTTATACCAATATCACCCAAAATATTCCGGACAACAAAGCCCCGGCGGTTATAATAATGCTTTCGGGCATAGAGTACCTCTTGCTCAATGATGGGGATATTATGAAGCGGGATAAAAACCATGAATGGATAAATCTGCATGACGGGCTGAATGAAAAAATAGACGAAATAAGAGGAGATATGGGAAATCAAATCGTATTCGGCACATACAGCGGTGACGGAACTACGGACAGATTTTTTGACTTGGGCTTTACGCCCAGAGCGGTGGAGGTTTTTAAAAAGGACGGCTCACAGGTTATTGTATGGGCGGATCAATACTACCATTACGGCGGCTTTGCCGTTTCGGGCGGCAACTGCGAAACCTATGCAGGCGTACTTTTAAGCATAAGCGAGGTGGATTATTACATAATGCTGAAGCATAGGACATGGGAAAATAATTATTTGTACGATTACAGCGATGACATGGAGGGCATATCAAAGTACCTGTCAGATTAAATTTGGTATTATATCGCAGAAAATCACGCTTGTCAACTTTTTTTGCGTACCGAGATTTTTTTGACGATTTATGAAGCTCCTGATATAATTATTACAGAAAATAAATTACGGGAGGTTTTCACTATGAAGAAGACAAGAACATTCATTACACTTATTCTTACGGCGGCATTAGCAGTATCAATGTCTGCGGTGGTATCTGCCGCAGAGATACCGAGGGCGACCGCTCCGCTTAATGCAACAGAGGAGCAAATTCTCATCGTCGAAAATCTTATAGGAGATATTCTTGATGAGGTACAGAACGGTTTAGGCTATGCGGAGGCAGAAAATAAGGCAGAGCCGAGAGTGTATAAGGCGGTAATTACGGGAGAAACAAACGGCAACGGGTATGGGGTGCTCTCAGACATTATGCGTAATGCGATACTTAATGTTCGGGATATGTACCTAAGACCGGAGGTATATCAAGAGGCAGAGGAACGGCTGAAGGTACTACTTGCCGACACCATCACGGAGGTTGAGAATGGAATGGACGTAAACACAGCCATTAAGGAAGCGCATACAAAAATCTATCAGTCAATCAATCCGGCATTTGATCCGGAGGTACAATTTTCGATTGATACCTGTTATCAGGATATACCCGCCGTTGATATGGCTGTTTATAACAGAACGAGAAAATTACTCGATGATGCACATAAGATATATATCCAAAAGACAGCAGAATAAAATTTAATACCGATACCAAAAGACGGGAGATGTGTTTGGTGCATCTCCCATTTGATTTTTTAGATAGTGTCCGATTATATGACACGTCGGAAATATTGTGTAAAACACACAAAAAAACTCGGATAATTATACAAATAAATATATTGACAATATGGTAAGGTTAGTATATAATATGTTAACTATAACATAATTGGTGGAATGTGATATATTTATATAAGGAGGATTTACATAAAATGCTAAAAAATGACGAATTAAAGGAAAGATGGTTATACGAGCAAAATAAAACACTGCCGGCAGAATATGAGCTTTTAAAGAGAGCAGCGGACACGCTGGTAAACAATATAGCGTCCGCTGAAGATTTGCCGTGGAAACCGTATCAGTGCATAACTCCGGGCGGACCGGCGTTTAGAGGAATTTGGAATTGGGACACGGCTTTTCACGCAATGGCGGTATCAAGATGGGATACAGAGCTTGCAAAGGATTGCATTCGCGGATTTATGAAATTCCAAAAAGAAGACGGTATGCTGCCGGATGTCATACGGGTTGACGGAAGTATAGAAGACAGACTTTCAAAACCGCCGGTTATGCCATGGGCGGCAGAAATTGTATACAGGAGATGCAATGATAATGATTTTATAAAAAAACTCTATCCTATGTTTGAAAAAAATGAGCAATGGTGGTGCAAAAACAGATGCAGCGAGGGATTGTTTTATTACAGCGCTGCGGCAGATGAAAAAAGCGAAGAGTTTGAGATGTTGGCAGGCTGGGAATCGGGCTGGGACAATTCGGTCAGATGGGATTTTGCGAAAGTATCCGAACTGTGGGCAATCGATTTGAATTGCTATATGATTATGCTTTATCGCTCAATGAAATTCTTTGCCGAGGAACTTGAATTGACAGAGGATGCAAAAAAATGGAACAGGAAAGAAAAAGACCTTGAAAAGCTTATAGAAGAAAGACTGTGGAGTGATGAAAAACAGTATTATGCAGATGTGAATCGTTTCACATTTGAGATAAGTGATGTTCTGACACCGGCGTCGTTTATGCCGCTGTATGTAGGAATTGCATCTAAAGAGCGTGCTGCGGCAATGAATGAGCTGGTAGAGAATAAAAATAAGTTTGACTGCAAAATGCCAACGGTGGCATATGATAATCCGGGATTTTCTAAAGATTACTGGCGGGGCCCTACATGGCTGAATGTTGCATATTTTGCGGCAAAGGGACTCAAAAACTATGGCTTTGCTTCTGCGGACAAAATCAAAAACACCATTTTAAAGTGGTGTTCAGAAGAAAAAAGAGGTATTTTTGAAAATTATGATTCAATAACCGGAAGAGGGATGTGCTGTGATTGCTTTAGCTGGAGCGCGGCATTTATTATAGAATTTATTTTGAATTTCTGAGTCAGGTGTATTTGTTTGACAGGAATGTAAAAATATGATATAATCTCGTCTTTGACAGTTAAGCACATAAAAAAGTCCAATATAGGGTTAGATCCTAAGAGTAGGGTCTAACCAATTTTTTTATAATTTTTTTAATTTTTTTCAAAAAAGACTTGACAAATAGCCCAAAATGTGCGGTTGCTCTCGCTTTTTATTAAATTTTTAAGCAGTAGCGAGAGCGACCCTTAAAATTGAAGATGTATTACGTTTTTTCGATTTTAAGGAGGTATCATTATGACTCACAACAAAATTAAATCACTTTTCGTATCTGCTGTTCAGTCTGTCACTTCATCTATATCAGAATATGCTGTTAATCCTGATAAAGACTTCACAAGAGATGGAAAACTCTCTCCTGACAAGCTTATCTCTTTCCTTGTCTCTGAAGGTTCTTCTACAACAAAGAATGAACTGCTGGATTTCTTCGGCTTTGACCATCAATCACCATCGGCTTCTGCTTTTAGCTAGCAACGGGCAAAACTAAAACCCGAAGCACTCTATACTGTATTCAATAACTTCAATCAATCTGTTGATCCTACTGCTAATCACAAATCAGCTTATCGCTTTTTAGCTGCTGATGGCTCTATGCTACTTTCTTTAGCTGCACTAAATTTTCCGGCTCTAAATATTATGTCAAACCCGGACATTCTGATAAAGGTGTTTACTCAATACATATCAATGCCTTTTATGATCTTGAAAATCATACTTATACTGATGCTATCCTCCAGCCCGTTCACAAAAAGGATGAGTTCCGGGCATTCTGCACTATCGTAGACAGACATCCCATTATCCCTAATTTAAAAAATGTCTACAAATGATATGAAATATTCCCAAGATACTGTTTAAAGACAAAATCTTCATAGATGTTGATGTATAATCAACACATATGTTGAAGAAATATCTGATTGAAAGTATTGAAAAAATTTGTTATAATATAACTACCAAAATAAGGATGAACTATAGTTCTGTTTTTAGGTTAATTATCTATATGATGGTTAATCGAAAAAGGATTATAGCTAAATTGTAAAAGAGGAGGATTATAATGAAAAAACTTATTTCAGCATTGACAATATGTTCGATGATGTTGTCAATGGTACCAATCGGTGTTAATGCAGCAGCTAATCACACCATGACGGTTAATGAAGGTCAGAACATAAAGACTGTAACAGATTCTATGTATGGTTTGAATGCTGACTGGGCAATCGGCGGTGTTGAAGACTTTGTTGTTGATGCAAACAATTATGATTTTTCGCCGAATATAGAGCTGAAATCAACTTTTGCTGATACAAAATTGCCGGTTGTTCGATTGGGCGAGGGAGCATCACAACAAGTATTTTGGAAAGATACAATAGGTGACTATGCTTCAAGACCTGCATATACCTTGTGGGATGTAACGGGAAGTATCGACTTTGGTTTGGTTGAGTCTATCAAATTCTATCAGGAAATAGATCCGGATGTTGAGTTTATTATTACGATAAACATGAATGACACATCGGCTAATGCAGCTGATTTAGCTGAGTTTTTAACCGGAGATAAAACCACGACATGGGGATCAAAGAGAGCTGAATGCGGTCTTGAAAATCCTGTGCGGGTTAAGATGTATCAGCTTGGTAACGAGAACGATTATATCGAGCCGGTAATGAGCAAAGATGAGTATGTTAACAAATCAAAAGAAATTATTGACGCAGTAAAAGCTAAGGATACTGATGCGGTCTTTGGAGCTGTAGGCGGAACTGCACTTTATACAGCTTATATAAGAGGCGAGGGGTATAATGATTCATGGATAAAGGGCGTTGCAAGCGCACTGAAGGATGATTTGTCCTATCTGACTTTTAATTGGTATTTTAAGGCCGGTTCTGCACATCAGGTTAATCAGTTACTGGATTTGGTCAGTGCTTCAATAAAAGAAGCTACCGGCAGTAATAGAATAAAGCCTTGTCTGACAGAGTTTGCGGAGTCCTCATATGATCAGACTGTACCGTATAATCTTGAGGGTGTATTAACCACAGCAGATTTTTATATTCGTTCATATAATAATACAAATATAGATACGGCAGTATATCATGCGCTCAATTCATCGTGTTGGCAAACTGCATGGCGCAGAAATGGGGAATGGGGATTAACCGGCATTGGCATGCTACAGAATATGCTGAAAAAGTATGCCGAAGGTGATGTGGTTGAGAGCTCACTTACAGGATATTCAGCTAATGAAAGCTCTGACATTTCCGCAGTAGCGTTAAAGCCTGATGCGGATACTCTGAATCTCGTGTTTGTAAACTTCAGCAACGCAGAAAAAACAATTAATTTAGAATTAGGTGAAGGTTATAAGCTTGTAGCTGAGGATGTTTTAAAAAGCGAAAGAAGCACACCGGCGTTGACTGATGTAACAGATGGTGGTGCACAAACAATTGTATCATATTCGTACTTATATGCTGATGGAAAAGAGATAAATTCATATTCATTACCTGCATACAGTGTATGTGCTATGAGTTTTGATAAAGAATCAAATAATTCAGAAATTGTTTTTCTTGAAGACTTTAATGATGCTTCGTTGAATTATACATTAATTCAGAATGCCGTAGATGATGGAATAAGCGCAACCATAGCAAACAGTAAGCTCGTGTTAGATGGCTACGGTGATAACGGCGGCACATATGAGAATAACTACGCATACATTCCTGTAACGAACAGCGTTGACGGTAATTATACCATAAAAATGGATGTTACTGTAAATGATATAGACGCAGGTTCATTTGGTTTTGTTTACGGGGCATCTGATAAGGTAGATTTGGATAAAACAGGCACAGGAAATATTGTATTATTTACTGAAGAAGGAGTAAGTGAAAGTACATATACAAACGGTTCAGCAACAATATGTCAAAACAATACTACAAATAATGCACCGAGTCTTGCAGCAGGATCAAAGGTTAATTTACAGTTTGATGTAAACGATACAACCGTAAGGGTTTTAGCTGATAGCCAGGAAATCTATTCACGACAGATAGATTCTGCAATCGATATGGCTAATATTGGATTAATGTATAGTGATATCAGCGTTTCAATAGATAAGATAAGTATTATTCAACAGGAAAAAACCATTGATATAAATAAACCATTTATCTACGAGAATAATTTTGATGATGTTGAAAATGGTGAGCTGCCTGCAGGCTTCTATAAGACAGCCGGAAACGCAAAAGCATATGTAGAAAATGGTGCACTATATATAGAAAATGATGAATGGTACACCAGAGAAGGCGTTCTTATTTCAGATATAGGCAGTGTTTTGAGTGAAAATGCAGTAATAGAAGCGGATATTACAATGGTATCAATGGACGAGGCTGCAAGAGCAGGTGGTGCTGCTAATATGGGTGGTATCATCTTTGGAGCTAATGGTCAGGATAAGGCTTCAGTTGGATTACATACATTTAACAAGGCAGTGCAAATAAGAGATAAGAATGGACTTAAAGCTCTTCCGGAAATAAGCTATACATCGGAAGAAACTCCGTTCCATGAAGGCGGAACAGTAGCATTAAAGGTTGTTTGTAATAAGAATACGTCACCTACAATATACATTAATGGAAATCCATTGAATTATACAAAGACCGATTTTGATATTGGCGACACAGGTTATATAGGACTATATGCTACAGCGTCAAAGATAAAAATTGACAATCTGAAGATTACCGGTAAACAGAAATGTACATATCCGGAAGCTGATATTGTTACCAAAACTGTTGATCTTAACTATGCGGAAAACTTTGACGGTGTTTCAAATGGTAGTCTACCGTTTGGCTGGAAGCTTATTGATGAAGCAGCATTGGCAGGTTCGAATGAGACAGCAGTTGCTAAGGTAGAGAACGGTGCATTAACATTTAAAGCAACAGC
>JAQXZB010000072.1 GCA_029226975.1 Clostridiales bacterium
TCAAGCTTGCGGATAAAGAGGAAACGCAGAAATTCTGCCATCTTGACGCACCTATAGAGCCGGTGCATATAATAGAGGACGGAGCGGTAAGAACGGTTGCCGAGGCGGTATTTACATATAATTCCGCAAGAGCCGTGGTTAAATATATAATGTCGCAGAATGAGCCCTTAAAGGTCAGTGTCCGGATTATATGGGACGAGAAACAAAAAATGGTGAAAATGAATATTCCGGCAGCTTTCGGCGCGAAGGAGTGTATCGGTCAGCAGCCCTACGGCTGCGAGGTACTAAAAGACGATATGACGGAAAATGTCTCGCAGGAATATATTGTTTTTGCGTCAGAGGATAAGGCAATGCTTGCTGTAAATAACGGAACCTACGGTTCATCGTTTGACAGAAATAACGGTATGCTGAAGCTTACGCTGTTACGCTCGCCGGCATACTGCACACATCCGCTGCCGAACTTAAACCCTGTGCCGCAGGACAGATATATTTCATATATAGATCAGGGCGAAAGAGATTTTGAACTGTTGTTTGATATAGGTGCAAGGGAAACAATACTAAATAATGCGGGAAGAACGGCTCAGCACTTTAATATGCGGCCTATGCTCCTGTCGTTCTATCCCGATTGCGGCGGAAAAAGGCAGTATGCGCCGGCGGTAATATCAGATAATGATATTATAAATATGACGTCCTTTAAACGCAGTGACGATGGCAGGGGATATATTGTGAGATTGTTCAATCCTACGGAACAGGTGCAGACGGCGTCAATCAAGGTGTGCGGTGTAGGTATTGATGTTTCGTTCGATAAATATGAAATCAAAACGGTATATTGCGAAAACGGAGTCATAAAAGAGTGTGAAATGAAATGCTGAGGGGGTTGGATATGGTATTTGATAATATCGGCTTTATAAAGCCGAATGCGGAATTTGACAGGTCAAGACTTGATTATGCGCCGATGTTCAGACGAGTATTTGAAGTTGGCGGAAACGTGGAAAATGCGGTCTTAACGGTCTGCGGCTTGGGATACGGGTACTATTATATAAACGGTGAGGAAGTCACTCCCGATTTGTTTACAGCACCGGTGAGCAACTACGATAAGACGCTTTGGTATAACAGATATGACATAACGGACAGAATTAAAGCCGGAAAGAATATTATTGCCGTTATCTGCGGCAACGGTTGGTATAACGAGGGCATCAAAACCGCTTGGGATTACGATACGGCACCGTGGCGCGGTATGCCGAAGTTTATATTGAGCCTTGAAATCAACGGAAAGGTCGTATTAAAAAGCGATGAAAGCTGGAAATTCACGCTTGACTCCGGGTATACATATAATCAGCTGCGCACAGGCGAGCATTTTGATTCAAGACTCTACGATGCCGCTTGGACAAGCTGTGATTATGATGACAGTACATGGGATAATGCGGCGGAGGAAACCAATCCGCCCAAAGGTGTATTCCGTGAGTGTCTGTGCGAGCCTATACGAGTTTGTAACGAGTATAAGCCGAAGTCGGTGAAGAAAATAGGCGAAAACAAGTATTTGTATGATTTCGGTATAAATATGTCGGGATTTGCGAGGTTAAAGGTAAATCAGCCGGCGGGTGACAAAATCATACTCGAATATGCCGAATGTGTAAACGAAGATAACACAATAGACTATAAAGGCATGAACGACGAACGATTTTATGCCGATAGGATTTTTCAAACCGATGAATTTATCTGCTGCGGCAAAGAGCTTGTATGGACGCCGAAATTCACATATCACGGTTTTCGATATGTTATTGTCACGGGCTTAACTAAGGCTTGTGATGATACACTGACGGCACTGTTTGTGCATCAGGAGGTAAAACGGCGTACGGAATTTGAATGTTCGGACGAAAGCTTAAACAAGCTGTTCCTTATGGGCATACAGGCAACATATTCAAATTTGTTTTATATGCCCACCGACTGTCCGACAAGGGAAAAGCTCGGCTGGATGAACGATGCGCAGGGTACGACAGAGCAGGTGCTGACCGACTTTGAGGCTGAAAGAGTATATGAAAAATGGTGGCAGGACATATGCGACGCGATGCGTGATGACGGTATGCTGCCGGGCATAGTTCCGACCTCGGGTTGGGGATATGAATGGGGCAACGGCCCCGTATCGGAGGGTGCGTTATTTGAAATTCCGTACAGAATATATCTGCATACCGGAGATGACAGCCTATTGAAAAAGGGACTTCCCTATTTCAGAAAATACAACAGATATTTGCAGGGCAGAAAGAACAAAAACGGCGAAATAAGCTACGGTCTTGACGATTGGGCGGCACCCGATGAAAATGATAAGGTATGTGCGGAGTTTATAAATAAGATTTTCACAATCAAGTTTTTGAAAATCACAATGCTTGCCGAAAAGGTAAGCGGCGTGGAGTCGGAGGAAACGAAACAGCGTCTTGAAAGGGAAATAAAAGAGACGACAGACAAGTATATAAGCAGTGACGGAACCTGCAATATTGATAAGCAAACTGCGGTTGCGATGCTGATATATAACGATGTTTATCAAAATCTCAAACCGCTTGCAAATCAGCTTAAAAGACTTGTCGAGGAAAAAGATTTTCATCACGACTGCGGAATGGTCGGAATAAGAAGACTGTATAAGGCGCTGAACAAATGCGGCTTGCAGGAGTATGCGTACAAGATTATAACCGCAAAGGGATTTCCCTCATATACTGCGTGGCTTGACGGCGGTGCAACCGCGTTGTGCGAAAGATGGGATATGTCCGAATCGCAAAATCACCATATGTATTCCGATTTTATGTCGTGGATTATAAAGACTGTTCTGGGAATAAGTCCTAATGAGGAATTTGCGGGTTTTGAAAGGGTTGATATCAATCCGTACTTTTTTGAACAGCTCACATACGCAAAGGGTTATTGCGATACCGTCAAGGGCAGAATAGCCGTCAGCTGGACACGCAGCGCAGAGAATATAACGCTTACAATTGATGTTCCATGTGATATACAGGCATATTATAACGGAACAAGGTTGGAGAGCGGAGTAAATATAATAAATGTATAATTAGAGAAAACAATTTCAGAGAGGAGTGTTTTTTATGAAAACAATTAAGGAGAAAAAACTGTTGGTAGGTGCGGATTTTGCCGGATTTCCGTTAAAGGAGGCTGTGTGCGAGCATTTACGCAAAAAAGGCTGGGAAATAACCGATGTCGGTGTTAAGGTTGATTCCGATCCCGATGATACCGATTTGATGTTCCACCGTGTGGGACTTCGCGTAGGTTCGATGATTGCGGAAGGGGAATTTGAAAGAGCACTGATTTTCTGCGGAACAGGTATGGGAATACACATTGCGGCAAGCAAATGCCCCCATGTACACGCAGGCGTTGTGGAAAGTGTTCCGGCTGCACTTCGTGCGATTACAGGTAACGGAGTAAATGTTCTTGCAATGGGTGCTTTCTATGTTGCACCTCAGATGGGCTGCGATATTGCCGACGCATACCTTAATGCCGAGCTTGGAACGGGATATGAATGGTGGAAGAATTTTTATGAATTTCATAAGCTTGCCATAGACGAGCTTGAAGCTTTTGATTATGACGAATATAAAAAGAATGGATTTAAGGTAAACAAGCTTGGTGATTTTCCGCTTAAGCTTGAAACAAAACCCGAATAATTAGTACATCTTAAAGTGAGTAAAACTTTGTGAGTTGGATTTATTTTGTGAAAGGTTGTACCGGATATGAAAAACGTATTCGGTACAGCAATGCCAATAATACTTGCCGCACAGATTATTCTTCACAGAAGTGGAAATTTTATGGTTGCTCACAAAAGCAAATATATCGGTACTCTGCGGCTGAATGTTGTTAAAAATCTTTAAAAATTCGGTTGATAAATCCGCCGACTTGTGGTATACTTAAAGCAAGGAACTGCGGGAGGCGAGCGGATATGATTTTAAACAACGGCAAAAAGCGCATACCCATAGGCTATGAGGACTTTAAACAGCTTATGGACGGCGGATTTTATTATGTAGACAAATCGATGCTTATATATGAGCTTCTCCATAACGGCGGACAGAATAACCTTATCACAAGACCCCGCCGTTTCGGGAAAACTCTTAATTTCAGTATGCTCAAATATTTCTTTGACATAACCGAAAAGGACAATGCGTATCTTTTTGACGGCTTAAAAATATCGGAGCATTACGATGAACTTGCGATGTACAGAAATACGCATCCTGTTATAACATTGTCTTTAAAATGCGCAAAGCAGGGAAATTATGAGTATGCTGTTTCAAATATATGCTGGGAAATTCAGAGTCAGTTCAGTAAGTATGACCACATATTAGACAGCGATAAGATCAAAGAAGAAGATAAAAAAAGCTTTAAAACAATTCTTCAGGCAGAGCCGGATGCTTTGTTGTTCGGAAACTCAATAAAGCTGCTTTGCTCATGCTTGAAGCAATATTACGGAGTAAATACAATCATATTCATAGACGAATATGACGTACCCTTAGAGGATGCATATTTTTCCGGATATTATGATGAAATGGTGCGCTTTATCCGCTCTCTGTTCGAGTCTGCTCTAAAAACCAATCCGGCACTGGAATTTTCGGTTATAACCGGGTGTCTCAGGATATCAAAGGAAAGCATATTTACCGGACTTAACAATCTTGATGTCAACTCCATATTATCGAATAGCTACTCCGAGTGTTTCGGATTTGTACAGTCTGAGGTTGACGAGCTTATGCGCTATTATGAAATAGAAGAAAAAGAAACGGTCATGAAGCGTTGGTATGATGG
>JAQXZB010000073.1 GCA_029226975.1 Clostridiales bacterium
CCGCCTTTTCAAGCGTTACCTCTCCGGAATCCGATGCGTCTGCCTCAAGCTTTTCCACATTCGAGCGAACCGCATAATATTCCGATTCTCTTACGCCGCTGCTGAATTGGAGCCCGTATTTAATGTCATACTTTTCAAGCAAGTCAAAATATGTTTCCCATGCCCAGCCGGGGAAGTTCTCCGCAGTTCTGTTGGAGTTTATATAAACATGCTTTATACCCTGCTTTTTAAACTCCTCAAGCCTTGCAACCTCCTCATCCCAGCGAGTTTTGTTTCCCTGCGGATTGTTTATGTCAAAGCCCAATACATAATTTGAGCAGTACATTCCGCCTATAGGGATATACGGTTCTCCGTCCCATATAAGAGCATGGTTTTGATTTACATACCAAAAATGAGTGTTACCGGTTTTCTGCGGTGAGTATTTTCCGTAGGAAAGGGGCTTATATGTACGCTCACCCGTAAATGTGCCGCCCTCAAGCTTTACATCCGCTTCCGTACCGTCTGTATCATATCCGTGTATTCCGAATACAACCTTGTACTCACCGTCGGGAACATCCTCTTTTATATTAAACTCAATACTTTTTTCAGCCTCAATTTTTGAAGCAAGGTCAATGGGCTTTCCCTCCTGCTCCGCAACATACCACAGCTCATTGCCCTTATAAAAAGCAAGATATGCCTTTGCAGAGCTTTCTTTTCTGCTTGCACTAAACCTTACGTTTGCAGTAAATTTCTCTCCTCGTTGAACTTCTCCCGGTATTTCAAGACTATCTATCTTTATGATACTCGGATCGGGATATACGGGCAGTTCTCCTACTTGAATCTCTCCTACCTTATACATTTCCTCTCCGGAAACATAGTCTATTCCCAAAAATCCCGTCCATATCTCATATAGTCCGTCGGGAGCGTTAAAAGGTACTGTTAATGTGCATTTTCCGGAATACTTTTTACCCGTTTTCCATGATTTTGTCGGGATAGTCGGCGCATAGTTTGCATAAGATACCATCTGCCCCTTATACCTAAGCTCTGTACGGAGCGTTGCATTATACGGCGTCACTTCAGCCACTGCATTTTCTACCGTAACATCAAATGACTGCTCCTGTTTTGTCTTATCCTTTGAAATCTTTCCGCCCACATATTCAAATTTCATTTTGTCTATATTGTACGGCTCGGAAAGATTGTACGGTGTCCACTCCCATTCACTCGGAACGAGGTATGCTCAATCGACAAAGCAGTACATAAAATCACTTGCCAGTGTTCTCTTTTTCGAAACCATAATCTTGATTCTGTGTTCTCCTGCCGTTATAAATTCTGAATTTAAAATTCTCTTCCATCTTACCGGAACACCGAAAATGCCTTGCGAATACCCACCGGCTCCGTCCGCACCGCTGTAGCTACGCCATTCTTCTTCATCGTCCAGCTTCCATTTATACTGTGACACATAATCTGTATTTCCGATTGTGGAAAGAATATGCAGGTCGTATTCGCCGTCCGTATCAACGAAGAACGGTACTTCGATACAGCTCTCCTCCTCTTTTGTTTCATAAACCTGCATTCCCTTGCCGCCGCTGTAGCTGTTGCTTTCAGCCGTCTTGAAAAGCCCCTCTACAACGTCCGCCCTTTCCATTTCAATCAAAACGGCTTTCATTTCCTGCGTCTCGATGTTTTGCTCGGCAAATACCGTAATACATTGAGCAAGCATTGAAATCAAAAGCAATAAACCTAAAATTTTCTTCATAGCTTTATTCATTAAATCCTTTTTCAAAATATTATCACCCCTTCACTCCGCCTATATTCACTCCGCCCATAATCTGTCTTTGGAATATGGCAAAGATTACAACCTGCGGAATTACCGAAAACAGCAGCGCAAGCATCTGATAATCTATTGTATATGTGGATGATTTCATCTTATAAAGCTGTACACCTAACACCATCTTTTCCTTCGCCGATATTGTCAGATACGGCCAGAAAAAGTTTCCTATGCTTCCGTTAAAGGTGAACGTCGCCACAACTATAAACACAGGCATTGAAAGCGGTATAACTATCTTAAAAAATATAATTATGTTCGATGCGCCGTCTATCCATGCCGCTTCTACCAGTGAGTTTGAAATTCCGTCAAAGGAATTTTTAAAGAGTATGATATTAAAGGCATTTGCCGCTGACATAAGCCATACCGGCCAATATGTTTCCAAAAGATTTACACCGATAATCGGCATACTCTTAAATTCCATATATAAAGGTACGGTACTCATTGTTCCCGGAATCAGCATTATCCAGAAAATCATTGCAAGCAGCACCTTTGTTCCCTTGGGTTTCAGTCTTGAAAGCACATACCCTGCCAAGCCCGAAACAACAATGTTGAAAACAACACAGCCAATGGCCATAATAAACGTATTTCCGTAATATTTATAAAATTTCAGCTCGCTCCATACTCTTGCCAGCTTTGACAAATCAATTTTTTTCGGCAGAAATGTTGCCGGTACGGCATACATTTCCTTTACATCTTTAAATCCCGAAAGCATTATCCAAACTACCGGCAAAACCGATATAAGGCAATATACCAACATTACAATAAATATTGCCGCATACAAAATTTTGTATTTTTTCTTTTTCATATCGGAATTTGTAAGGATTCCCTTATCCATATTTCTCATTTTATTTCTGCCCCCCTTCAAGGTTTGGTATTTTTCTTTGTTTAGGTCGTGCCAAGCAATACCTGTTAGTCTTGCTCAATCTTTTTGTCCAAATAGAAATAGAATAATGTAAATACCATCAATATAAGGAACATAATAACCCCTACCGCCATTGCAAGCTGAGGCTTTATGCTTACAAAACCGTATTTGTAAGCCATAAGTCCGAGAGTGTTGGACGCTCCGTTCGGACCTCCGTCGGTCATCTGCATAGGCTGCTCCATAACCGAGAACACACCTATTATCTGTCTTACCAAAAACAAAAGCGCTATTCCCGAAATATGCGGCAGAGTAACCGTGAAAAATCTTTTCAAAAATCCTGCGCCGTCAATAATCGCCGCTTCATACAATTCCCTCGATACGCCCTGCAAACTTGCAAAATAATATATAGCCGTTGAACCGCAGCCGGTCCATGTCATACTTACTACTATCAGCATAATCGTATTTTTTGAGTCCTGTAGCCATGAGTAAGGCTCAAGTCCAAACCATGAGCCTATCATGTTCAAAAGTCCTCCCTGATCGGGATAGTACATAAGATACCACAAAAGTGACACTGCCATTCCCGGCAGCACTGCCGGGAAATATGTACAGAAACGAAATGTGCTCCTAGAATGCACCAATTCATTTAAAGCTACAGCAACTATTATAGGAAATACAAATCCCAAAGCCAATGACCATATTACATATTGTACAGTGTTCCACAAAGTTTTAACAAACATTGTATCGGAAATAACCTGCTTATAATTTGCCAAGCCTACAAATTCCTCAACCTCATAGCCTTTCATGTTGAAGAAACTCCAGTAAATTCCTGTTATCTGAGGCCTGAGAATAAACAGATATATACAAACCAACGCCGGAAGAATAAGAATCCAAGCACTTAAATCCTTGCTGTTTGGCAAAAAAGGATTATTATTGATTTTTCTCTTCTTTGTTTTCACTGCAATTCCCCCATCACATATTGTTCAAAAAGTTGTTTTGGAAATCAGATGCCGCTTTATTTAAAACCTCTCCGCAATCCGCATCCTTATTGGTCAGCACCTCCTGAATACAACTATCCAAAAGCCCGTAGAGGTCCTGCGCACATATTTTTTCCTCTGTCTGGTATTCGATTTCGTCTTTCTTTTCGTTGTATGAGGATATATTTTTCTCGTCTATATTTCTGAACTCTTCGATAAGCTCTTCCTTGTATTTCTGTGTTGCCTCTTTATCTGTCCAGATAGATAAATCCTTAATTCCGATAATATATCTGTTTTCATCGTATTTCGTTTTATATTGCTCGCGCAAGGATTCCTTTGCATCCTCCGTTAGTGTTATAGCAGGAGTTGCTCCCGTAAACTCAAGCCATTTAAAAGCCGCGTCTATTTGCTCGGCAGTTGCCTGCGGAGCGATAGCATAGTAATTTCCTCCCATAAGTGTTACATGTCTGTCGGGTCCTGCCGGCATTGCAGCATATCCTATATTCTCAGTATTCATACCGTATTGGCTCACAAGCAAATCCACCTGTCCGGGGTGTGCGAACATCATTGCCGCCTGATCCGTTCCCACCAGCTTTGATGTATCATCATTACTTACAAGAGTTGTAGCAGGCATCGAGCCATCCTCCCACATCATGTCCTGTAACCATTGCAGTGCGTCAGTTGTTCCTTGATTGAAGGCGGCTTCCCATTTATCCCCGTTTTCCTTCATAAACGTTCCTCCAAAATTCCATGCAAGCGCGGTAAAGTTCCAGCCTCCGCCGTTTTGTGTTGTCGGGAATACAAAGCCTGCTTTACCGGTCTTATCGTGAATGGTTTTTGCCATGCTTCTTACCTCATCAAATGTCTGAGGAAACATTGGTGTTCCGTCAGCATTCATAAGTCCGGCTTCTCTGAAGAGATTTAAATTCATTACCAGTCCCAGAGTATATACGTTGGCCGGAATCATATACACTTTGTCATCTCTTGAAATTTCATTCATAATTTCATCCGACACAACATCATAGTATCCGTATTCTTTCATCGCATCGGTAATATCTGCCGCATATCCCAAATCTATAATTTTCTTTGCTTCTGTGAAGAATGTATTATATATTATGGGAAGTGTTTCTCCTTCTGCCTTTGCCGCAAAGGTTTGGATATCATACGCCCAGTTGTCGGGCACAACCTCAATATCCGGATACTTCTCTTCAAATCTTGTCTTTTCTTCCATTTTTGCCTCATATTCCTGCGGATTAGCCTCTTTATCCGGCCAATTACCCACTGTGAGCGCTACCTTACCATCCTTTGTAACAGATGCGTTTTTTTCGGTTCCGCAGCCCGACAGTCCTCCCACAGCCATTACTGCCGCAATAACAAGTGATAAAATCTTTTTTGTTTTCATGGTTTATTCCTCCAATAACTGTTTTTTATATGTCAATACTGAATCTTGTATTAACTTCTTTGTATTCATATCCGTCCACAAAAATGCGTCTACACTGTATCCCTCTTTTTCCTCTGTTATCTCTGTATCCAGCGCAAGCTCGCTAAGACTGTCACTCAGGTGAAAAAGTTTGGACTTCACATCTGTCATTGCTCCGTTTTCGTCATACATAACAAGCATCAGGATTGCGTCTTTTTCTTCGTTTTGATTGTTCGATACCTCAACCCTTGCCTGAAGCGTGCCGCCGTTCGGACTTTGACCGAAATATTTCCCGTCCGGATATGTTAATTGAAAATTCTTCACGGTATACTCTGCCTTTTTCTTAACCGTCACCGTAAATTCCTTTACAACAGTTTCTGTCGTACTTCTATCAACAACATCGACTTCCGCAGTTAGTGTTACCTGTGCATCTTCGCCGTAAAAGCTTGGTTGTATTACCGTTCCATCCTCTTTCACAACCTCCGGATTTGACGACGTCCATTTTATTTTGTTTCCGTTTATACCGTTTTTGTGAAGATTTAAATCATCAGTTATATTCTCAAGGTCATCGTTTATGGTAATTGCATTTTTTACAAATTCCGCAGCTATCTGCGCACCGTTTTCACATCTTGCAAAGTCATATTTAATATCCGAAGGAACGATTACAAGATACCGAAGACCGATGACATATTCCTTGTTGGTCATTGTACGAGGCGAGTCAATCTCAAAAGTAATTTCATGCTCGTTTGTGTCAAGCTCCAATCTTTCAACCCTCTGCCACGCCATTCCGCAGCCGCCTCCGGTAGCCTCCGCCTTCCCGATATTTTTGTAATACGGAGAATCGTACACCTTTCCTTTTTCAACACCGTCAACCGAGTATCCGCTGTAATCTGAGGCATAGTCGACTCCGGCAGGTGCTCCGCAAAAGTAAATGTCGTAGGTTCCCGCTTTGGGAGCCTTGAATTTTACCGGAAATGAATACTTCGTTCCGGCGGGCTGCTCCGCAATTACGCCTACGCCTTTTCCGTCAACAGCTACACCCGGCTGCTTTAAATCAGTGGATTCCGAAAAATTATACCACGCAGAATTATATTCAGCTTTTTTTGACAGTACCGGCCTGCTCACCCCGTCCGGCACCCAGCTCCAATCAGTCGGAACAACAGCAACAACGTCAAAATAATGGAGCATCAGCATTTCATCCATTTCGCGAAGTTCATTAGTACGTATCGTCAGCGTATGAGTGCCTGCATTAAGTGTCTGTGTCGTCATAGGATACCAGCTGACCGGTATGCCTCCGACATTTGTAGCTTGGTCATACACCTTACCACCTATACTTGAATTGTCGCAATATGTATAATCTCCATCATCAATCAAATATCTGTAACGCGAAAGATGCATTACATTCCCGGCAGTGGACAGGATTTTAAAATCATACGAGCCGGTTTCCGCTATGTCAAAGGTAAACTCAATCTTTGAATCTCCGTCCTCCATGGTAAAGAGTCTCATACCCTTGCCTCCGCTCGCCTGTTCATTATCAACAACCATATAATCGCCGGTTGCCACTCCGTTCTCCGCCTCAAGCCAAACATACCCCATTTCGGCATTAGCCATACTGCCCACTGACAACACTGCAAAAACTGCTGCAGCAATTGTAACTATATTTTTTATTGGTTTAATCATAATTCTTCTCCGCACCTTTCGTTTAATTCATTTGAGATTGCTGTTTACTCACAGCAGCACATTCGTAATTTTGTTTTTGTATTTCATCTATCATTTCATCATAATCCAAATCGGCGTCACTCAATATTTTTATAAGAAAACCCAATGCTCCATTTCCATTATCGATTATATAATACGAATCCACTACACGTCCGGTAGCTCTGAAGGCTTCATATTCTTCGGCGGAATCAAATCCTTTCATCGTCGGCATCTGCATAGTTGTTTCGTAAAATATTCCATATTGCTCTTTTGAAAATAAAAATTTCAAAAAATCAACAGCCGCAGCTTTTTGATCCTCACTCGCTGAATTTGACACCGTCAAAGACTGCGTTCCTCCTATGAACGGAATATCTCCCGGATAATCAGTGTTTTCCTTTGTGAATCTCGGAAGGCTGAAAGCACCTATCTCTACGGAATCCGACTTATTGTGTGCAAACCCTTGCATATCCCAGCTTCCGGACATAATATGAGCCGCATTTCCGGTCAGAAATTCCTGTTTTGCCTCCGATTCGTCCAGTTCAACCGCATTATGCGCATAGTCTCCGTATCTTTTAAACTCTTTCAAAAGATTTTTAAGTATATTCCTGTTTTCTCCTTTTGAAACATCAAAAGCACCCGATACTACAGCTTCATATAACTCTTCTCCCGAAACCGTTCCGTCATCATTTTTATCAACCTCCGAATTCTGCATAACAGCCTTGCTTGCAAGTCCCTCCTCAAGATACATTTTAAGCCATATAATAGCGTCTTTCTTCTGCGCCATTAACGCTATCGGATTTTTTCCGCTTTGCTCAATCTTTTCACAATTTTCCATAAACTCGTTCCATGTTGTCGGTACTCTGAGATTAAGTTCACGGTAAATATTTTTATTGTAGTAATATGCGACGCCCAAGTCAAACCACGGAATCGATATTCCATCGCCTGCGCGATCGAGTTTTTCGTCTATAAAGTCATCACGCCATATAACCCCGTCATATTCATTCACCTTATCAAGATCGGCTTTAAAATTATACGTCAGTCCCTGTTTATAATGGCTTATTATTGACGTAGTATGGTTACTTTCTATAGTCGGCGCACTGTTGGCCGCATACTGCTCTTTTATCCATTCTTGGTATCCGCTTACCGGTTCTGAGATAAGCTCGATTTCAACCTCCGGATGAATTTTGTTGTAATTGTTTATTACCGTCTCGAGTCCGTTCTCAAGACTATTATCAACACTCGGCTCCCAAAAAGAGAAGCTTATATGTATTTTTTCTTCCTCACTGAAAGTCTGCAGTTCGCATCCCGAAATTGAAGCTGCAAACACTGCAATAGATAAAAACGTGCTTAATACGAAATATTTTTTCATATATAATCTTCCTATGCGCTTGATTGATACGTTCATTATAACATTTCGATGAACCCATTTAAAGAGAATTTTTCGTCTTTTTATATTATTTTTTCGTCTTTTTAAAAAAAAACTAATAAAGCGCGAAAATTTTAAGAAGCTGTACCGGCAGAAAAAATCAAACCCATAAGCCTTTCTTTTCCTGTGCGGCAAATTCCCCGTACCCAACACTTCAAAAAACACAGTGTCTTTAAAGCGTTTTAATCCGGCAATACATTTGATATTTTTATTCCTTGACAAAACACCGTCCATATTATATTATAACATTATACAGTTTTAACCCCGCGCCGCTCACAGATGCAAAAGCTTAGTGGTTATGTATGCAAAAAAAGACACTCAAATATAAAAAGTACACATATTGTTTAAGTAAAAAATGAACACCTATTTTGTATAAAGATGTACGAATCAGTAATTGAAAACCATTACAAAAATCGATAAAATATAATCATCGTATTGGATGATTTTTAATATTAATTGTTTGAATAAAGCTTGGGAGTACGGAGATCTGAAATGAAAAACTATAGCGATGAAACGCAATTTGAGGGCACAAACCTTTTAAGTATTCAATATGATACACATAATGTAGAGCCGGAACATACACATGATTTTGTTGAGTTGATTTATGTGATTAAAGGAACGGTGATTCATAGAGTTGATGATGAGTTTTATAAGCTTGAGAGGGGTGGAGTTGTTTTTATCAATATAGGACAAACACACTCATTTTTTTCACATGGTAAGGTTGAGTTTGTAAATATCGCTTTGAAATCAGACTTTTTCAAGCGAAAAAGAGATGGTACAGTGGATTTTTTTGAATACATGAAAACTCAGAATCCGTGTGCTGATGCAGGTTTGTTTAAACAATGTGTTCAGTTTAATGAAAAAGAAGGAACACAATTTGAGATGATTATTTCCTTAATAAATGATGAATACATAAATAAGAAAGAGAATTATGACGGAGTTATTTCAAGTTTATTTAAAACTTTAACATTGCTTTTGATTAGGAAGATGTTTGAACAACAGTTAAATCCGGTAACACTCAGCATTAAGGAATTCATTGATTTAAGAAGTTTTGATAATATAAATATTAAGAATATCGCTGATTTCTTTGGTTATAATCCTTCATACTTGAGCCGAAAATTTAAAGAGGATAATAATCAAACAATAATAAGTTATATAAAAGAAAATCGTGCAAATGCAGCTGTTATACTTCTTGAAAGTACAGACTATAGTATAGAGGTTATTGCTAATATAATCGGATACAGCGATGTTAAACAAATATATAAACTATTAAAAAGCATATATGGTTTTACACCCAAGGAAATCAGAGAAAATGCTTTAAGAAAAGGAAGGAAGGAAAAAAATGAACATCAATAACAAATTTTACTCTATTGAGCTATCTGATGAAAACGGAACAATTACTGCATATAGCAGTACAAAACAGAATTTTATAAAAGAGTCGGGCGGTCTTCGAGCATTATTGGAAATCAAACTCTTAGATGACTTCGGAAAGGGAATATATCTTAGCAGTAATATGGCTAAGAGTTTTGATGTGACTAACGATAAAGATACATACATTTTTAATTTTTCTGATATTTACGAGGGAATTTCTGCAAAAGTGTTTGTTCGCTGTCCAAAATCCGAACCTTTTTGCTATTGGTCGTGTGAAATAAATAACAGCACCGGAATGACAATGGAATGGATAGGATTGCCGGGAATAGTTTCAGAGAATAAGCTGAAAGGAAATGGCGGGACTTCAGAGCTGTTCTGGCCGTTTGGAGAAGGCTGTATTGTTGACGATGTTAACAGACGAGAAGAAAGCGAATGGCTTCATTATCGCGAATTGACCTATCAAAGTTCCGGTTTTAACGGTACATTCCCGGGACCTGCATCAATGCAGTTTATGGCATATTACAATGATCTTGGCGGATTATATCTTGCGACATATGATGCAAACGGTTATATGAAATCGTTTGAATATCATCCGTATGATGATGGGCTTTGCTTGGAAATAAGACATTTTACTGATGGAACTGACGGAAATTATAAAATGCAATATGAAGTTGTGACAGGGGTTTTTGACGGTGATTGGCAGGACGCGGCAGAGATTTACAGAAAATGGCTGACAACAACAGATATTCTTCCGAAAAAGATAGCGGACAGAACAGACTTACCGGAATGGTATGGAGAATCTCCGGTTGTTGCATTATATCCAATCCGAGGAAAGAAAGATATCGGTGATATGACACCTAATCTTTATTATCCGTATGAAAATGTAATTCCGTTTATAGATGAATACTCCGAAAAGATGAATGTGAAGATGATGGCATTGCCTATGCATTGGGAGGGTACGGCGCCTTGGGCACCACCGTATGTGTGGCCTCCATATGGCGGAGAAGAACAATTTGTATCTTTTGCAGACAAGCTTCACGAAAAGAATCATTTGCTTGGAGTATATTGCAGCGGTATTGGCTGGACGGCACATAGTTATCTTGATGATATTGATATTTCAGATAAGTATAAGGACGAATATATTTGTCGCACACCTGATAATAAAATTGTGCAATCTCTGATTATTGGAAAGCCTATTAGGGATGGTTACGATATGTGTCCGCACAGTCCGGATGTAGCAGAAATAGTAAAAGGTGAGCTTGAAGCATTGGCAAATGCAGGGTGTGATTATACGCAATACTTTGATCAGAATCTCGGAGGCGCCGGTTACTACTGTTATGCAAAGCACCACGGTCATCCGGCGGGACCCGGAAAGTGGCAAACCGATGATATGGTGAATATTTTCAAAAAAGCAACTGAGAATATTCCGACATCAAGAATGCTTGTCGGCTGCGAAATGGCTGCATCGGAAACATTTATTAAGTATTTACCGTTTAATGATTTGAGATATAATATTGCGTTATTGCTCGGAAAATCAGTTCCGGCATACTCATATTTGTATCATGAGTATATCAACAATTTTATGGGTAACCAGAATACCATAGATAAGGTTTTTGATATGCTTGAAAACCCGGATAACATCTTATTCAGAATCGGTTATTCATTTGCTGCCGGAGATATGCTTACAATTACACTTGCAGACAAAGGTAAGATATTCTGGGGATGGGATGTCGATTGGGACACCGAGGCTCCCGAACAGGAAAACATCTGCGAACTCATTTCCAATCTCAATGCATGGAGGGTTGGATTTGCTAAGAAGTATTTACATTTAGGAAAAATGGTGAAGTCCGAAAGTGTAAACGGTATCGGAACATATACCATGAAACGATTAGATGGAAAACTGATTGAATACCCGGATGTTTTCGCTACTACATATGAGGCTCCCGATAATACACAAGGACTTGTCCTCACAAATTACCTTCGTAAGGAGAAGGAAATTGTATTTAATAGTGTGAGAAAAATATGGACAAATCCAAATAGTGAAACAGATTATATAATAGCAGAAAGAATAGTTATTCCACCATTGTCTGCAGTAATCATAGATATCACTAATGCATAGAAGAAAAAGATAATGAACAAACCACCTGCCTCAAATTTTACGCTATAATATGACTAAGGGCTGAAAGCCTAAATCCGGCTTCCAGCCCCGAAAATTTACTTAGATTATATTATCATTTTGGAGCCCAATTTGATGTTTACACAAAATGAGGGATTGCCCCGCCTGCTCTTGCGCATATGTAATGTACAAGAGCAGGCTGCCTAAATATTACTTTATTCAGTTACCGCAAAGCATACCTTATTGTTAAAAGCAACGCCGTATTTTATAATGTTTCTGTAGCCGCGGCTTCTTGCCTCGGCTTCATAGTCCATATCGTTAATCTGATTTAAGGCTCTTTTTGCTGCCTCGTCAGCATTCTCATTGTCGCGGCAGACCTTAAATTCAATAATTATCGCGTTTTGGGCGCTGTCGCGCTGATACAAAGCCAAATCGCTTCTGCCGTCACCGGTTTCACGATTTGATTTTATTTCATAGTATATATTCCCTGCCAGAAGCCCCGACACAAGCCCATGATAAAAGGCTTCCGTATTATATTAGCATCTTACAGGCTTTATTAGGGTGTTGACTTCTTGCGCTTTTTTAGCGAAAATTTATTCATTTTTTTTGTAAATTACCTCTTGACATTTTACCGATAGTCTCCCGCAGTTCCTTGCTTTAAGTATACCACAAGTTGGCGGATTTATCAACCGCATTTTAAAGATTTTTAACAGAATTCATCATCATGGCATATACACCGAATCTGCTTCCAACCTATAAATTAAATTTGATTATACTGCCATTT
>JAQXZB010000074.1 GCA_029226975.1 Clostridiales bacterium
ATTTCTTGTATTGAAGCCTTTGAACTATCCGCAAAACTCACCCTCGGAGTACCAACGTACGCCGTCGGGCAAGGCGAAATGCGTATAAATCCGCATTTCACTTCGTTTTGCGAATTCTGCATCTAAATTCATTCAGCCCCAAAAGGAGCTGTCGCTAACGCAACAGCTCCAATATTGAGATATTATATTCTTCTTTTTGATTTAAAATTCCGCACGGTCTGACCGATTTGTCGACGGTCTGAATACGGCTTTGCCGTATTTTTGCTTTAATACGTCCATGGTTCTTTCAAGACGTTCGGTTTTTTCCCGGTTTTCGGGCGGCTCGTCAAACAGGCTCAGCTGAGAGAATGCCTCTTTTTCGTCAATTACATTGCACCCGGTTACCGTAAGCATACGCACCGGCGCGGTCATGCTCCAGGACTCCTTTATAAGCTCCATTGCCGCTGTGCGTATCTCATGGGCAAGGTTGGTTGGCTGCTCCAGCTTCTTTTGACGCTGTATTACCTTAAATTCGGGGTTTTTTATCTGTACCTGCACCGTAGTGCATTTAAGCCCTTTAGCGCGCATACGCGCCGCTATATCGTCCGAGAGGGAGTATATGCCCTGTCTTAGTGCGTCCTCCCCAACAAGATCCTCCCTAAAGGTAAAGCCCTTGCCTACGGATTTGACCTCCTCTTTGTCGTAAATGGATTTTACCGGTGAATTGTCAAGCCCGTTTGCGAAAAGATAGAGCATTTCTCCGCTTTTTCCCAGCGTGCGCGACAAAACCGTCCTGTCCGCTCCCGCAAGGTCGCCTATGGTCTTAATTCCAAGCCGCAGAAGCGACTCCCTTGTGCTTTTGCCCACATATAAAAGGGAGTCGGCACTCATGGGATATATGTATTTTTGCCAGTTTGCGCGGTCAAACACCGTTGTGGCGTCCGGCTTTTTGTAATCGCTGCCAAGCTTTGCGAATACCTTGCAGAAGGATACGCCTACGGAAATCGTAAGTCCCGTTTCGCGCTTGACAACCTCCCGAAGCTCGTCTGCAATTTCTCTGCCGGTGCCGAAAAGCCTTTTGCTTGCCGTAACGTCAAGCCATGCTTCGTCAAGCCCGAAGCTTTCCACAAGCTCGGTATATCGGGTGTAAATTTCAAATACACGCTTTGAATACTCGTTATAAAGCCCATGCCGCGGAGGAACTATCACAAGCGAGGGGCATTTGCGCTTTGCCTGCCATATGGTTTCGGCGGTTTTTATGTTGTATTTTTTCGCAAGCTCGTTCTTTGCCAAAATAATTCCATGACGGCTCTCGGCATCACCGCCCACCGCCATCGGCACTTTTCTAAGCTCCGGGTTCATAACACACTCAACCGAGGCGTAAAAGCCGTTGCAGTCGGCGTGAAGAATGGTTCTGTCCATTTCAGTCCGCAAGCATGGGACCTATGCTTGTTACATCGCCTGCGCCCATGGTAAAGATAATATCGTTTGGAGCGGCGTTTTCCTTAACATAGCTTACAATGTCCTCAAAGCTGTCTATATACCGCGCGTCAACACCCTGCTGATATATTTCCTCGGCAAGATTTTCCGGCTTTGTCACTCCGTCAAACTTTTCTCTTGCGGCGTATATGTGGGTGAGGATTACCTCGTCCGCGTCAAAGAACGCCCGGGTAAATTCCTTCCACAGCGTTCTTGTTCTCGAATAGGTATGGGGCTGGAATATGCACCATATCTTGTTATGCTCAAACTCCTTTGCCGCCTTTAGGGTTGCCATGATTTCTGTGGGGTGATGGGCGTAATCGTCGATTATCACTGCGCCGTTTACAAAGCCCTTCTTTTCAAAACGCCTTTTTACGCCGCAAAAGCCCTCTATGCCACCTGCCGCCTTTTCAATATCCGCTCCCGTAAGGTCGCATACCGCAACCGTTGCAAGAGCGTTTAATATATTGTGCTGTCCGGGTACCTTAAGGCTTAAGCTGCATCTTTTTTCGCCGTTTCTCATTACGTCAAAGGAGGGGAAGCCGGCGCTGAATTTTATGTTTTCGGGGTAATAGTCAAATTCCTCTGTCATGCCGTAAGTAATTATATCAAGCCCGCAGCCCTCAAGCGCCTTTTGGATATTTGCGTCGCCGCCCATTGCAACAACGCTGCCCACACCCTCGGTGAGCATGGCAAAGCGTCTGAAGCTTTCTCTTATCTGCTCTATTCCGCCGGTGAAATAATCCAAATGATCCTCCTCAATGTTGGTTATAAGCGCAATGGTTGGGTAAAATTTTAAGAAGCTGTCGGTGTATTCGCAGGCTTCCGTAACGAAATAATCACTGCCGCCGGTGCGGATGTTACCGCCTATTATGTCAAGCTCGCCGCCTACGCTTATTGTCGGGTCAAGTCCGGCGTTTATCAGCGCGTGGGCAAGCATGGAGGTTGTGGTGGTCTTGCCATGGGTCCCGCTTACGCCTATGGCATGATGATACTTCTTCATTACCGCGCCCAAAAATTCCGCCCGGTCAATAAGGCGCACACCCCGCTCCTTTGCGGCAATCATTTCCGGATTGTCCGCCTTTGCCGCCGCGGTGTAAACAACAAGCGCCGCCTTGGATATGCCGTCGCGGTATACAGCATCATGACCGTATACTATGTCTGCGCCCAAGTCCTCAAGCTTTTTCGTGATGGGGCTTTCGTTCCAGTCCGAGCCGGTTACGGTATAGCCGTTTTTTATCGCAATCTGTGCAAGTCCGCTCATGCTTATGCCGCCTATGCCTATAAAGTGTATATTTGCGTTTTTATCAATGTCATTAAAATCAAATCTGTTCATACAAAATCCTTTCTTATGCTTACAAGTCGAAAATATATAGTATAATTATATACCTTATTTATAAAAAAGCAAACAGTTTTTTTATAATTTTGGTAATTGTTGAAATATATGTGTTGTTTGCTATACTCTTTTAATAAAAAATGCACAAAACCCTTGACAAAAGATAATGTTTTAGGTAAAATATAGTTAAATAAGGGCATCACCGGACAGACTACAGTGTATAAAAATTATCCCTAACGGGTGGAAGGTGGTGAAAAATTTGGAGATTACAGATATAAGGATAAAGACAGTGTCGTCCGATAGCAAAATGAAGGCGGTTGTATCTGTTACCTTTGATAATTCCTTTGTGGTACATGACATTAAGATAATTGAGGGCCAGGACAAGCTATTTACAGCTATGCCCAGCCGTAAAACCTCTGACGGCGAATATCAGGATATTGCACATCCTATCAACATGGAAATGCGTTCCCGTTTGGAAAGGGAAATTCTGACAGCATATGAACAGGAAATCAGTAAGACATCCGAGTAACCGGCGTTCGTTGATACGCAAAGGATTAAAGGCTGTAAACATATTTATCACAAATAAAGCGGAAACGCCCGGGCGTTTCCGCTTTGCCTTTTATGCGCCCATAAGCGCAAAGTAAAGTATAACCAAAATACCAAGCACAATCCTGTATATGCCAAAGGCCTTGAAATCATGCTTTCTGACATAATTCATAAGGAAGCGTATGGCAAGCATGGAAACTATGTATGCCACCGCCATGCCGGTTATAAGAACGGCAATGTCAACTCCGCCCAAAACTCCCTCGTAGGTCACAATCTTTAGAAGGCTCACGCCGAACATAACCGGGATTGCCAGAAAGAAGGAAAACTCCGCCGCAAGGGAACGGGAACAGCCTAAAAGCATCGCTCCCAAAATCGTTGCGCCCGAACGCGAGGTCCCCGGCACTATCGACAGCACCTGAAAGGCACCGATAAGCAATGCGGTTTTGTAGCTCATTGCGTTCATGTCCGTTATGCGGGCATTTTTTTTGCCCCGTTCGATGAATATAAAGGCGATACCGTAGACTATGAGCATTGCCGACACAACCTGCCAGTTTTCGATTTTGTCCATGTAGTCGTTAAATAACAAGCCTATGACCGCCGCGGGAATACAGGAAACGATTACCTTAAACCACATCTGCCAGGTGTCCTGCTTCTCTTTGGGGGTCTTTTTGGGCGAAAAAGGGTTTAGCTTGTGGAAATACAGCGTTACAACCGCTAAAATCGCTCCTAACTGAATAACGTAAAGGTACAGATCCGAATCGGTAAAGCCGCTGTTTTTTATAAGCTCGTTTACCAAAATCATGTGTCCTGTGGAGCTTATGGGAAGCCATTCGGTTATGCCCTCCACAATGCCCAAAATCATACTTTTTATAAACTCTGCAATATACAAAATAATGTCTCCTTTTATTTAAAATACTCGGATATAATTTCTGCCGCCTTTTCTATGCCGAGGGTTTGTGTGTTTAAGCACATATCATAGTTTACCGTCAAGCCCCAGTCCCTGCCGGAATAGTATTCGTAGAAGTTCCTGCGCTGTCTGTCGGTGCGGTTTACAAGCTCCTTTGCCTTGCCCTCGGAAAGACCCAACTCGGAAGCAACTCTGCCTATGCGCCAGTTCTTTGCTCCGTATATAAAGACGCTCAAAAGCTTTGCGTTCGGCTCGTTTTCAAGCACATAATCCGCACAGCGGCCGAGCATTACGCAGTCGCCCTGCCGGGCAAAGCTCTTTATTGCCTCCGACTCCGCTATGAAAAAGCGGTCGTTTATGGGCAGATTATAGCCCCGAAGCCCGGAGCCTATGCCCAGTCCGTCGCCGGTGACAATGGAATAGAGCAGACTGCTTGACGCCTTCTCGTCAACGGATTTTGCCACGTCGGGGCTTATTCCGCTTCTTTTTAAGGCTTCGTTTACAATTTCCTCATCGTAATAATTAAAGCCCAGCATATCCGCGCAAAGACGGGCAACGTCCTTGCCCGCGCTGCCGAACTGCCTGTCGATTGTAATGATTTTTGTCATGAAAATTCTCCTTTCCTATATGATGTCAGCCGTATAAACCCTTGTACTGCTCCCAGGCGGTGTTTACGCGTTCGACATAGTTTCGTGTTTCCGTAAACGGAATTTCCTTAAGTGTTTTTCCGTCATCGCTGTATGCGGGGTCATTGAGCCATGTATAGACATTGCCCATACCGCCGTTGTAGGCGGCAAGGGCGGTATCTGTATTCCCTCCGTAGAAATCGATAAGATACCTAAGATAATGACAGCCCAGCATAACGTTTGTTTCCGGGTCCATGTAATCGTAATATGTAATGCCCATGTCCTCGGACATCTCAAGAGCCGTTTCCTCCGTAAGCTGCATAAGCCCGCCCGCATAGCCCGAATGGGCATCGGGGATAAAGTTGCTTTCGGTTTTTATCACAGCCATTACAAGGCATGGATCCAAATCGTTTTTTGCGGCGTATTTGTAGATAAGGTCGCTGTAGGCAACGGGGGTTGTGGTCTGTCTGCCGGTCTGGTAACCGCCATGTATCGCAACAACCGCAACAGCCGCCGCAATAAGCGCCAAAAATAATTTAAAAAGCTTACTCATAGCCTTCCTTTCGTATTTGTTCGATGATTTCTTCTACCTGCCCCGCAAGCTCCCCTGAGCCTGCGTTATTATATATTATAAAATCGGAATGTTCCTTATAGAACTCCTCCGAGGGCTGCGCGTCAAGCCTTAAGTGTGCCTGTGAGTCGCTTATGCCGTCGCGCTTTTTTATGCGCTCTAAGCAAAGCTCCCGGTCGGCAAGCACAAGCACCGTAAACCGGCACATATCCTCCATATTGCTGCCGATAAGTGCGGCACCGTCTATGGCGCACATATCCGTTTTTGCTTCGGCAATTTTTTTGCATACAAGCTGCTTTATGTACTTGTGGGTAACGGAGTTTAAAAGGGCAAGCTTATCCTTGTCGGAAAAGGCAATTTCGGCAAGCTTTTTTCTGTCAAGCTCTCCGCTTGGGAGGATTATGCCGTTTCCGAAGCTCTCGGCAAGCTCAAAAAGGCAGGGCTTGCCCGGACGGACAACCTCCCTTGCCGCCATGTCTGCGTCTATGACGGTTACACCATGCTTTGAAAAAAGCCTTGACACACTGCTTTTTCCTGCGCCGGTGGTGCCGGTTATTCCGAATATAAGCTTACACATTTTCAATCTGCCAGTCTATCGGCTCCTTGCCCATAACCTCAAGAAGCTCGTTTGTTTTTTTAAAGTGTCCGCAGCCGAAAAAGCCCCTGCTTGCCGAAAGCGGGCTTGGATGCGCCGCGGTGAGTATTCTGTGGATTGGGTTGGTTATAAGCGCTGCCTTTTCTCCCGCATTATTTCCCCAAAGCAGGAAAATAACCGGGTCTTGCCGCTCGTTAAGCAGCTCGATAACTCTGTTCGTAAAAATCTCCCAGCCTCTGTTTCTGTGTGAATTTGACGCACCGTCACGAACGGTTAAAGAGGAGTTTAAAAGCATAACGCCCTGACGCGCCCATTTTTCGAGATAGCCGTTATTGGGTATATAGCAGCCCAGCTCGCTCCTTAACTCCTTATAAATATTTATGAGCGAGGGCGGAATTTTTACACCGATATTTACCGAAAACGCAAGCCCATGCGCCTGACCCTCCTCATGGTAGGGGTCCTGACCCATGATAAGAACCTTTGTATCCTTGTAGGAGGTCCATTTCAGGGCATTGAAAATATCATACATATCCGGGTGTATTTTATGCGTGGCATACTCGTATTTGAGAAAATCACGCAGTCTGAGATAGTAATCCTTCTTAAACTCCGGTGCAAGAAGCGCATCCCAGTCATTGCCGATATTAACCACTTAAGTTATGCTCCTTTCCGTATCGCAGATATTTAATGCTATCATTATATCAAATTTGAGTGCAAAAATCAATATAAATTTTTAATAACATTATAAAGCACTACAAGCCTTGACAAATAAACATGAGAAATATATAATAAGAAATGGAAGGAGATGTGCAAAATGGACATCGAAAGAGCAGGCATAAAGGATATTGAGGGCATAAACGCGCTTCTTCGCCAGGTACTGGAGGTGCATCACAAGGGACGCCCTGATATTTTCAAGGGCAATACGAAAAAATATACCGATAAACAGCTTGAGGAGATTATAAAAAATGATGAAACTCCGATTTTTGTTGTGCGCTCATCGGGCAGGGTGACGGGCTATGCCTTTTGTATATTTAAGCAGGAGAGAGACAGCAATGTGCTGACGGATATAAAAACGCTCTACATAGATGATTTATGCGTTGACGAGAGCGCGAGGGGACAGCGCATCGGAAGCGGGCTTTACGAGTATGTAAAGGACTTTGCAAAAAAGTCGGGCTGCTATAACGTAACCTTAAATGTATGGAGCTGTAACGAGGGCGCGGCACGTTTTTATGAAAAATGCGGATTAAAGCCCCAGAAAACCACCATGGAGGCTATAATGTGAAAAATAAGCTGCGCATCTCATCTCGAAAGTCCGCCTTGAAGTATACACATACGTCGGCGGCAGCCTTTCGAGCGACCTGCGTTCACCGCCAAGAAGGGCGGACGCACGCAGTGCGGCTTTTGCGAAGCAAAAGTGATGAAAGGCTTCTTTTCCACATTATGATTTGTGCCGCCGCAGGGCGGCGGAATGGGGGATTATTGTAAAAATTTTTGCTTTATTTAAAAATTATGGTTTACAAATATTATAAAAAGTGTTATTATATAAATACGGCGCGTTTTTAATGCGGAGCATTTCCCCTGTTCGGTAATTTTAAATCGGTGAAGCTTTTGCATTAACAAGAAAAGGGACTGCCGCTTTTGCGGAAGTCCCAGACCGTATTTGTGCAGGTTATACAAGGTTTTTTGAATAAAACGGTAAAAAAATATCGTAAAAAAGTATTGACATATTAAAAAACGCGTGTTATAATAGCATAGTTGAAAATCCGTAGACAGTAGGCAGCCTTTAGGCGTAAGTCCAACCGAGGGTTGACTTAGTATTGATTACTATGGCTCTTTGCGTCTACGGCAAAGAGCTTTTCTTATTTTTGAGAAAGGCAATAAATTTCAGGAGGTGAATTGTTATGCCAAGCGAAAAGAATATTGCGGCAAAGGCAGCGCAGGTGGCTGAGGTGGCTGAGGTTTTAAAAACAGCTCAGACAGGTATTCTTGTTGACTACCGCGGACTTAATGTTGAGGAGGACACAAACCTCAGAAACAAATTAAGAGAAGCGGGCGTTAAATACTTCGTTGTAAAGAATACGCTTTTAAACCGCGCGGCAAAGGAAGTAAGTTTGGAAGGTCTTGACGAGGCGCTTCACGGACCTACGGCACTGGCTGTATCATCGGAGGACGCTGTTGCTCCGGCAAAGGTACTGGCTGATTTTGCAAAAAGCAACGATAAGCTTGAAATTAAGGCAGGCTTTATGGACGGTGCGGTTATTTCACTGGATGAGGTGAAGAAGCTTGCGGCTACACCGAACATGGATACGCTTATTGCAAAGATTATGGGCAGCTTAAACGCTCCCGTATCAAACCTTGTTCGTCTTATGCAGACTATTGTGGACGGCGGGGAAGAGATTGCGGACTTAATCGCAAAGAAGGCGGCAGATGCTCCTACAGAGGAAGCTCCCGCAGCAGAAGAAACACCGGCGGAGTAATTGCCGGAAACAGAATATTTTATTATAATTAGGAGGATATTAAAATGGCAGATTTAAATGCAATTCTTGATTCAATCAAGGAATTAAAGTTACTCGAAGTAGCAGAGTTGGTAAAGATGATGGAAGAAGAGTTCGGTGTAAGCGCAGCTGCTCCGGTTATGGTTGCAGGCGCTGCAGGCGGCGAAGCTGCTGCAGCTGATGAAAAGACCGAGTTCGACGTAGTTCTTGCTGAAGCAGGAGCTTCAAAGCTTAACGTTATTAAGGTTGTAAGAACAATCACAGGTCTTGGTCTTAAGGAAGCTAAGGCTCTTGTTGACGGTGCTCCCGGCACAGTTAAGGAAGCTGTAGCTAAGGAAGAGGCTGAAAAGATGAAGGCTGAGCTTGAGGAAGCCGGTGCGAAGGTAGAATTAAAGTAATTTCACTCTGATTTTTAAGGAGTTTTTATGATTATCGATATATCGGGAATATTAAAGGAATTGGGCGGCAGAATGCCGCTGGAATGTGAGTTGGATTTGTCGGGTGCGGAATTTTTGGGTGAGAAGTACAGCTTCGAAAAGCCCGTTAAGGTAAACGGCAGTGTGTCCAACAACGGAAAATCCTTTATTTTAAGCGCGAAATGCAGTGCCGAGGTAAAAACCAGGTGCGCAAGATGCCTTAAGGAAATAACCGTTTCGGTGGATTTTGTGTTGGATGAAAACCTTGTCCGCAGCGGCGGCGAAGAGGTTACCGACGAGGACGTTATTGTTTTTGAAGGTACGGGCTTCGAGCTTGACGAAATCGTTCTTGACGATTTTTTGATGCAGGTCGGCGGCAGGTATTTGTGCAGCGAGGACTGCCGGGGGCTTTGCCCCAAGTGCGGCGCAGACCTTAACGAGGGCGACTGCGGCTGTTCGTATACGGACATAGACCCGCGCTGGGCGGGACTTCTCGATATAATGAATAAAGAGAATTAGAGTTTATTATTTTATGGAGGTGTAACACATGGCAGTACCTAAGGGTAAAGTATCAAAAGCCAGAAGAGATAAAAGACGTGCCAACTGGAAGCTGACTGCTCCGAATTTGGTGGAGTGTCCCCAGTGCCACGAATTGAAAATGCCTCATAAGATTTGTAAAGCTTGCGGTTATTACAACGGCAAGGAAATTATAAAAGTTGAGGATTGATTCGGCTATTATACAAAGACCACATACATTTCGATGTGTGCGGTCTTTTTGTTATATTTGACAAAGTTTATGCCCTCGTTTTGTGCAATACGGAAAAATTGCATTAAAAGGTGAAAAAAGTTGTGCAGAATATCAATAAAATACTTGCCAAACAGCCGTACTTTGTGGTAAAATAATGATATACATAAGTGAAAGTTCGATGAAAATATTTTTATATAAAAAATATGCCGTTTTTTAAAAAAAGTCCTTTACTTTTTAGATAAAATGGTGTATAATAAAAGAAAAAACAAAATAAAACAAAATAAAACCAAAAGAAAGAGGTAAAAATCATGTACAAGTCTGATTATGAAATCAAAAAAGAGCTGTGCGAGATTGGTAGGAGAATCTATAATGACGGATTTGTTGCCGCAAATGACGGTAACTTCTCGGTTAAGATAGATGATGACACCTATTATGTAACGCCGACCGGTGTTTCAAAGGGATTTATGACTCCGGAAATGATTTGTAAGGTTGACGGCAAGGGTCAGCTTAAGGAAGCAAACGGACCCTGGAAGCCCTCATCGGAGTTTAAAATGCACTTAAAGGTTTACCAGAACCGTCCGGACGTTAAATCGGTTGTTCATGCGCATCCTCCGATTGCGACTTCCTTTGCGATAGCGGGTATTCCCTTGGACAAGCTTATCATGCCCGAGGCTATAATCTTTTTGGGTGCTGTTCCCATCGCTCAGTACGGAACACCCTCAACCATGGAAATTCCCGAATCCATTGAGCCGTATCTGCAGGATTATGACGCTGTGCTTTTGGCTAACCATGGCGCACTTTCCTTCGGCTGTGATTTGAATACGGCGTTCTTCAGAATGGAATCAACGGAATTTTATGCAAAGCTGCTTATGTATGCAAGACTTTTGGGCGGCGAAAAGGAAATCCCCTGCGGAGAGGTCAAGAAGCTTGTTGATTTGAGAAAGCAGTTCGGCGTTCCGGGCAAGCACCCCATGGAGAAGCTCTGCCCCGGCTGTTATGCGGGTGATGACACCTGTTCAATGTCGCCCACAGAGGCAAACGAGAAGTACGGCGTGGAATCAAGCGCAGCATATCATGGCTTCCAGCCGCTGCCCTCACAGGTATGCCCCACCCCCAAGAAGGAGGAAAAGGATACCGATATGGAGGCTCTCGTTGCAGAGGTAACAAGACGAGTTTTGGAGCAGTACAAGGGTTAATACATATATTTCGGAGAGAAAAATGAAAACCATTGATGAAATGCTTGATTCGGTGGCGGAGCGGCTTTCGGTAGGCTCCGCGAAAGAGAGTGCGCCAAAGCAAAATAATATAAAGAGCGCTAAAGATACACCGAAAACAAAAAGCCTTTCGGTGGGAGAAAAAAGGCTCACTTTGGATATGGCCCAGGAGATTGCGAGGGCGGTAAGGATTGCCGCGCGCATTATCGGAGTCAATGCGGTTGTGGCGATTGTAAACGAGGGCGCAAACCTTGTGCTTTTAAACGCCATGGACGAGTCGTATATTGCAAGCGTCCGCATTGCACAGGATAAGGCGTATACCGCGGCGGCGCTTAGGATGTCCACATCAAAGGCGCTTGAAATGTCGAGGGGCGGAGCCCTTGACGGTCTTACCAACGGAAACGGAATAATGCTTTTGGGCGGCGGAGAGCCTCTTGAAGCGAACGGAAAGCTTTTCGGAGGTATAGGCGTATCGGGCGGAACAAAGGAGCAGGATATAATTCTTGCGCGCACAGGCGCACAGATATTTAAAATAAAGACAGAAAAGGAGGGGTTAAGGTGATAGATGAGCAGAGGGTAAGCGAAATTGTGAAGAACGTTCTGGCAGGAATGGATCTTTCGGCGTTTGAAAAGCCGGCAAGAAAGCAGCTTGGTGTGTTCGACACCATGGAGGAGGCAATAGCCGCCTGCAACAAGGCTTATACGGTATTTCGCAATTACAATAAAGAGCAGAGAGAAAACATCATAAAAGAAATAAGACGTCTGACCCATGAGGAAGCGGAAATCATGGCAAAGCTTGCCGTTGAGGACACCAAAATGGGAAATGTATATCATAAGACCTTAAAGCATCATCTTGTGGCGGATAAAACCCTGGGAACCTCGGATTTGGAAACAAGAGCCTTTTCGGGCGACAGAGGTCTGACACTGGTTGAGATGGCGCCCTTTGGGATTATAGGCGCTATTACTCCGTCCACAAATCCAAGCTGTACGGTTATCTGCAACAGCATATGTATGCTTGCGGGCGGAAACGGTGTGCTGTTCAATCCGCATCCCCATGCAAAGCGCATAAGCGCATATGCGGTTGATTTGGTAAACAGAGCGGTGCTTGCGGCGGGCGGCCCCGAAAATATTGTTGCAACGGTTAAAAATCCGACTATGGAAACCTCAAATATGATGGTAAATCATCCCTCGGTAAGAATGTTGGTGGCAACCGGAGGACCGGGCGTTGTGAAAATGCTTTTGTCAAGCGGCAAAAAGGCGATAGGTGCCGGAGCGGGAAATCCCCCGGTTATCGTCGATGAAACCGCGGATATTCCAAAAGCCGGAAAGGACATTATTGACGGCTGTACCTTTGATAACAACCTGCCCTGCATTGCCGAAAAAGAGGTATTTGCTCTAAGGAGCATTGCCGATGAGCTTATTCACCATATGCTCAAAAACGGCGCATATATGCTTAACGAAGAACAGACAAAGAAGCTTGTCGATACCGTTTTGGTATGGTCAAAGCCCAAAAAAGAGGGCGAAAAGCCCAAGCAGGTTATAAATAAGGACTGGGTCGGCAGGGACGCAAAGAAAATTCTCGGAGCAATCGGCATAAATGCCGGCGAGAACGTAAGATGCATTATTATGGAAACCGAGTTCTCGCATCCGTTCGTACAAACCGAGCTTATGATGCCGATACTTCCCATAGTCAGAGTAGACACCTTTGAGGAAGCTGTCGAAATGGCTGTAAAGGCGGAGCATGGCAACCGTCACAGCGCGCATCTGCATTCAAAGAACGTTGACCACATGACCTCGTATGCAAAGGCGATATGCACAACGATATTCGTTAAAAATGCGCCCAGCTACGCCGGTATCGGCTTTAATGCCGAGGGTTGGACAACATTTACGATTGCGGGTCCTACGGGCGAGGGCATAACCTCACCCAGAAGCTTTACGCGTCAGAGAAGATGCGTTTTGTCAGACGCGCTCAATATTGTATAGTAAGGAGCTGATAACAGTGAATATAAATGAAAACGAAATCGCTTCATTGGTGCAAGCGGTTTTAAAGGAAATGACCGGAGGCGCTCCGGCAGCAGCACCGGCAAAGAAATGTGCCTGTGCCGGCAAATGCTCGGATGTTCCCAAAACGGCAAGAGTTGCGATGCTTACCCAAAAGCAGCACTTTGAAGTACAGGAATATCCCATTCCGGAGCTTGGCGATGATGATATTCTCGTAAAGGTTGAGGGCTGCGGCATATGCGGCACCGACGCTCATGAATTTAAAAACGATCCGTTCTCGCTTATCCCGGTGGTTTTGGGACACGAGGGTACCGGCGAGATTGTAAAGATGGGTAAGAATGTCAAGAAGGACAGCGCAGGCAAGCCCTTAAATATCGGCGACAAGGTTGTTACCTGTATGATTTTTAAGGATAATCCCGATATTACCATGTTCGACTTAAACAAGCAGAATGTGGGCGGCGCTGATGTTTACGGACTTCTGCCGGACGATGATGTGCATTTAAACGGCTGGTACAGTGATTATCTTTTGATAAGAGGCGGTTCGACGGTATTTAACGTAAGCGACCTTGACTTGGACTCAAGAATACTTATTGAGCCCTGCGCGGTTTTGGTACACGCTGTTGAAAGAGCAAAGACCACGAACATACTGAGATTTAATTCAAGAGTTGTTGTTCAGGGCTGCGGACCGATAGGTCTTATCTGTATCGCGGTTTTGAGAACAATGGGTATAGAAAACATTGTTGCCGTTGACGGAAACGAGCAAAGACTTGAATTTGCAAAGAGAATGGGCGCGGACAAGACCGTAAACTTTATGAATCATAAGGGCGTTGAGGCTCTTGCGGGCGCGGTTGAGGAAGCGTTCGGCGGTTATTTGGCGGATTTTGCGTTCCAGTGCACCGGCTCACCGGTTGCCCACAGCAATATCTATAAGTTTATAAGAAACGGCGGCGGCTTATGCGAGCTGGGCTTCTTCATAAACGGCGGTGACGCGACAATCAACCCCCATTTTGACCTTTGCTCAAAGGAAATTACCCTTGTCGGCTCATGGGTTTACACCTTAAGAGATTATGCGACAACCTTTGATTTCTTAAAGAGAGCAAACGCAATAGGACTTCCGATTAAGGAGCTTATTACTCACCGCTTCGGACTTGATGAGATGAACGAGGCACTTGAAACAAATCTTGCTCAAAAGGGTCTTAAGATTGCATATATAAACAAGGACTTCTGATTTCACAGTCAGATTGGGAAGAAAGGTAGAAGCTTATGAACGAAGCAATAGGAATTATAGAAATGTTTGGCTTTGTAACGGCCATATCGGCTGCGGACGCGGCGGCAAAGGCTGCGGATGTCAAGGTCATTGCCATAGATTCAAATAAGCCTGCCGATCCGACTGTGGACGTACCGCTTATTATGGCGGTCAAGGTACAGGGAAGCGTTTCGGCGGTTAAGGCCGCTGTGGAGGCTGCGGCAGAGGTTGCCGAAAATATGTCGGGGCTTATAAATAAGCACGTCATTTCGGGACCGACGGACGATGCACTGAAAATGGCGCAGAGGGTAAGTGTCGGACGCGACAAGGTCGGACATATCCCGATGAACGGTTGAGGAGGTACATATGCAAGCTTTAGGATTTATAGAAACCAGGAGCCTGACGGGTGCCATTGACGCAACCGACGCGATGACAAAAACGGCTGATGTTGTGCTTGTGGGAACGGTTAAAATCGGTTCCGGTCTGGTAAATGTAGTTGTTCAGGGCGAGGTTGACGCGGTTAAGGCGGCGGTTGCAGCCGGTGAAATTGCGGCAAAGGCGTGCGGAGAGCTGTATGCATCCCATGTTATCCCCCGTCCCAGCGATGAAATAGCGCGGATTCTTCCGTCATTCTATTAACGGGAGGTAAAAAGCGATGCAGGTAAATTATGCAATAGGCTTGGTAGAGGTCAGCGCATTGGGTCATGCGATTATCATGCTTGACCAAATGCTCAAGGCTGCCGAGGTGAAATTTGTCGCAACGGAAAGAAAGCTGGGCGGCAGACTGGTAACGGTTGTGGTTACCGGCGAGGTTTCGGCGGTTAAGGCGGCGGTTGATGCCGGTATAGAATCGGCAAAATCAAACGGCGTATTTAAGGCGGCAAACGTTATACCCAGACCTCATGAGGAAATATTAAAGTTCCTTCATCTTGACGAGGAAAAGGAAAAACCCGTAAATTCGGAATCGGCGGCAACCCATGTGGGGAAAGTTCCCTCGCAAAAGGCTAAAGAGCCGGCAAAGCAGCCGGCAAGACGGCGCGGACGGCCGAAAAAGTCCGCAAATTAAATAAGTTCTTAAAGCGCAGGGCGCTTTTAGATAAACGGCGAAATGCCGAATAAAAAAGTAAACCGGGGCATAGCCCAAATATAAAAAACAGGAGGATATAAAAATGGCTGTAGAAGCATTAGGTATGGTGGAAACAAGAGGATTGGTAGCTGCAATAGAGGCTGCCGATGCAATGGTTAAGGCTGCAAACGTTTCACTTATCGGAACAGAGAGAATCGGTTCGGGTCTTGTTACCGTTATGGTAAGAGGTGACGTAGGCGCAGTTCAGGCTGCAACAGACGCAGGCGCGGCGGCAGGCTCAAGACTTGGTGAGCTTGTATCGGTTCACGTAATTCCCCGCCCGCACAGTGACGTAGAAAAAATTCTTCCCGAGGCGTAAGAACAGCTTGGTTTTCGGGGCGGCGTATACCGCCCCGGCATAAACCACCGGGAAATGATTGATTTTACATAGAAAGGATACGTACAAATGTCAGAGAATTTGCAGGATGTTATTGCCCGCACGGTTGCAGAGATTTTAAAGGAAAAAGAACAGAGTGAGGGAATAAGGGTAGGTGTAAGTGCCAGACACGTTCACCTATCGAGAGAAGATCTGAATACTTTGTTCGGGGAGGGTTATGAGCTCACACCGAAAAAAAAGCTTATGGGCGATCAGTACGCGGCAGAGGAGTGTGTTACTCTTGTAAGCCCGTCCCTGCGTTCTATAGAGGGCGTGAGAGTATTGGGTCCGGTAAGAAGTCATTCACAGGTCGAGGTGTCAAGAACAGATACCTTTAAGCTTAAGATAAGCCCGCCGGTTCGTCCGTCGGGGGATATAAAGGGCTCGGCGGCAATTGCGCTTGTGGGTCCTAAGGGAAATGTATTTTTAAATGAGGGTTGTATTATTGCCAACCGTCATATCCACATGACGCCGGCAGACGCAAAGGAATACGGCATAAAAGACAACGATATTGTAGATGTGGAAATAAAAAGCTCAAAGCCTACACGTTTTTACAACGTTCAGGTAAGAGTGAGAGAGGATTTTGACACGGAAATGCACATAGATACCGATGATGCGAACGCCTGTGCAATTAAAACGGGCGACTATGTGAAAATCCTTGATAAATGATTTTGAAAACAACATCTTAAAAAGGATGATATATAATGATAATTGGCAGAGTATACGGAAGCGTTGTATCAACGCATAAGCTTGAAACGCTTGTCGGCTATAAGTTCATGCTTGTACAGTGTATTGAGCAGGGCAGGCTTGTGGATAAATTCCTTGTGGCAATCGACGGTGTCGGTGCGGGAATAGGCGAGGATGTCATAATCACTCAAGGCAGCAGCGCGAGAAAGGCGCTTAAAAACGACGATGTACCGGCAGACTGCGTGATAGTGGGAATTTTAGACGAAAAACAAGCATAATGGTAAATTCTTTACCGAAAGGATTTGAGAAAAATGAATTTGGAAGAGCTTCAGAAAATAGTTTATGACGCGGGTATCGTAGGCGCGGGCGGCGCCGGATTTCCCACTCACAGAAAATTTTCGGATAAGGTTACTCAGATAGTGGTTAATGCCGCAGAGTGCGAGCCGCTTATGATGGTTGACCACCACATTCTTGAGCATCATTTACAGGCGTTGGTTGATACGCTTAATATTCTGATAGATACTATGGGCGCTGATGAGGCGATTATCGGCATAAAGGGCAAGAATATGCATCTTCTTGACGCAAAAATTCTTGCGTCCATAGAGGGTACAAGGGTAAAGGTAAAGGAAATTCCCGATATTTACCCTGCCGGTGACGAGGTTGTGCTCACATATGAAACTACCGGCAAGATTATTCCGGAGGGTTCAATCCCGATTATGGTGGGAGTTATGGTTATAAATGTGGAAACCGTTTATAATATCCATAAGGCTCTTGCAGGCGCACCGGTAACGGAAAAGTACATAACAATCGGCGGCGATGTTAAAAGGGATATAACTGTAAAGGCTCCTGTGGGAATTAAGATTAAGGAGCTTCTCGAAGTATGCGGAGTGACCGATTTTGCGGGCAAGGCTGTTATAAACGGCGGTCCCATGATGGGTAAGCTGGTTGATTTGGAAAACGATGTTGTAACAAAGACAACCAAGGGACTTTTGATTTTCCCCGAAACACACACAATAGTGCAGAATAAACGCCGTCCCATGAGCATGACGCTAAAGCGCGCTTCCGCTGCTTGCTGCAACTGTACCATGTGCTCGGATATGTGTCCGAGAAATCTTTTGGGCTATGACCTCCATGTGCATAAGACCATAAGAGCGGCATCTCACAGCGAGGTATGCAATACCGAAGCATTTTTACAGTCGGCATTATGCTGCGGCTGCGGTATATGCACAACGATTGCCTGTCAGCAGGGGCTTGATCCCCAGAAGATTTCCATGGAAATAAAAGGCTCCTTGGGCAAGCATGGCTTAAGGCGCCAAAACAACAAGGCTCCCGAAAAGGTCAGGGACGAAAGAGCGTCAAGACTGGTTTCCTCGGCAGTCCTCATTGACAGATTGGGAATAAGGAAGTATGTAAAACCGTCGGTTAAGAGGGAATACATTGCCTTTGAGCCGAAGGAAGTCTATATACAGCTGTCACAGCACGTCGGCAAGCCGGCATCACCGACCGTTAAGGCGGGGGATAAGGTAAGCGCGGGACAGATTGTGGCACAGACAGCGTATGAGGATCTCGGAACTACCATGCATTCAAGCATAGACGGAACTGTAAAGGCTGTTACGGACAGATTTGTAATAATTGAGAAGTAGGTGAAAAGCAATGAATTCTATCGGTTTGGTTGAAGTAAAGAACGTATCCAAGGGAATTGTGGTTACGGACGAAATGCTTAAGAGCGCCGGAGTAAATCTGATAAGCTCAGGCTCGGTATGTCCGGGTAAATTTGTTACAATAGTAGGTGGAGAGCTGTCCGCAATCCATGCAGCGGTTGACCGGGCAAAGCTTATTGCCGAGGACGCTATGATAGATACCTTTGTAATAGGTAATTTGGGAGATAGTGTGTATGAGGCGGTATGCGGAACGGCAACCGTAACACAGAGAAAAGCCTTCGGCATAGTCGAAACCTTTACGGCTGCAAGCGCAATCGAAGCGGCGGACGCGGCTGTTAAGGCGGGTGACATAGAGCTTGTGGAGGTAAGAGTTGCCAGAGGTATGGCAGGCAAGTGCTTTGTGTCAATGACCGGCGATGTTGCAGATGTAAAGGCGGCGGTTGAAGCGGGCGCGGCTATAGCGGCAAGACAGGGTGTTTTGATAAACACCGAGGTAATAGCAAATCCTCACCCCGATTTGTGGGAAGCGGTACTTTAAAAATAAGGCGCATAACCGAATTAACGGCTATGCGCTTTTTTTGCGTTATCTAATAGGAAATTTCTAAATTTCCTATTAGCAAAAAAGTCTACCTATTGGAGTGTAGCGTAGCGAAACGACAGTCACGATAGTGACTTTTTTATTTCAGATTAAGCTGTCCCAAGCTTGCGGCTTTAAGGTAAGCGTTAATGAAGCCGTTTAAATCACCGTCCATTACCGCGCCGATATTACCCATTTCATAGCTTGTTCTCAAATCCTTTACCATCGTATAGGGCTGGAAAACATAGGAGCGTATCTGTGAGCCCCAGCCGTTGTCCTTCTGCTCGCCCTTTATTTCGGAAATCTTTTCCTTCTGCTGCTCCAAAGCAAGCTCCACAAGCTTTGCCTTTAGCATTTTCATGGCGTAGTCCTTGTTCTGATGCTGTGAACGCTGGGTCTGGCATGAAGTTACAACTCCTGTGGGTATATGTGTAAGTCTTACCGCCGAATCGGTCTTGTTGATATGCTGACCGCCCGCACCGCTGGCCCGGTAGGTATCCATTTTAATATCCTCCGGCCGAATATCAATCTCCACATCATCGTCAAGCTCCGGCATAACCTCAACCGATGCAAAGGAGGTCATACGCTTGCCCGCGGAGTTAAAGGGCGAAATCCGCACAAGACGGTGAATACCCTTTTCGGATTTTAAATACCCGTATGCGTTTATTCCGTCAACCTCAATCGTACAGCTTTTTATACCCGCTTCGTCACCGTCAAGGGAGTCGAGAACGGTTGTGGAATAACCGTTCTTCTGCGCCCACATCTGATACATTCTGATAAGCATTTGGCACCAGTCCTGCGCCTCCGTTCCGCCCGCTCCGGCGTGGAAGGTCAAAATGGCGTTGCTCTTGTCATAGGGACCGCTCAGCAGTGTTTCAAGGGTCATTTTATCGATTGTCGCCTTGATATTTTCCACTGAGGAGCTTATCTCGTCAAGCATACTTTCGTCATTTTCCTCATTGGCAAGGTCGCACATCATGATGCAGTCCTCCCATGCGGTGTAAAGATTGTTGTATGCTTCAACCTTGTCCTTTAACTGCTTGGTTTTTTGCAGAACCTTCTGGGAGTTTGCCATATCGTCCCAGAAACCCGGCTCTGCACTCATTGCTTCCAACTTTTCAATCTCTGTCATTGCTCCTGCAATGTCAAAGTGAATCCCTCAAATCGTTAATGCTTTCCTCGAGCCCGTTAAGCTCAAGCTTATACTGTTCGTACTCCAGCACTTTAATCACATCCTTATAAAAATTTAATTTATCTTTTATGCCTTATCCTTGCCGCAGCAGTGCTTGTATTTTCTGCCGCTACCGCAGGGGCAGGGATCGTTTCTGCCCGGCTCTTTGCTTGCCTTTTTGCCGCTTGACTTCAATGAACCGTCACCGCCGGTATCAACCGGCTTTGCAACCTGTTCGCGCTCTATCTTTATTCTCGGCTGTGCCGAAAGAACGTATCTTACCGTATCGCGCTTTATGCTCTCAAGCATACCCTCGTAAAGCTCTGTGCCGACTGTTCTGTATTCCACAACCGGGTCATGCTGACCTACGGCTCTTAAACCGATTTCGCGCTTAACGTGCTCCATCTCGTCAAGATGATCCATCCAAAGTGTATCCACAACCTTGAGCATTATAACACGCTCCAGCTCGCGCATATTCTCGCCGAAGAGCATTTCCTGCTCCTTGTAGCGCTTTTGGGCGATTTCCATAAGGTCGTCTTTTATGTCGGCGCGGGTAATGGTTTCCATATCCTCCTCGGATACCGTAAACGCTCCGTCCGCTCTTAAATAAATATTCGCAAATTCCGAGACGGCTCTTAAATTCCACTCCTCGGGAATATCCGAAATTCCGATGTAATCATCGAGGGCGGAGTCTATGATGCTCTCTATCATATTGTGTATCGTACCGCTTATATCCTCGCCGTCAAGAACCTTTTGCCGCTGTGCGTAAATAATCTTACGCTGTTCGTTCATAACCTCGTCATACTGCAGAACGTGCTTACGTGAGTCAAAGTTTCTGCTTTCGAGGTTTTTCTGAGCGTTTTCTATCGCTCTTGTGAGCATTTTCGCCTCAATCGGCTCGTCCTCCTCCAGACCGAGTCCGCTTACCATTGCCTTAACCCTGTCGCTGCCGAAAATTCTCATCAAATCATCATCGAGCGAGAGGAAAAATCTTGATGCACCGGGGTCGCCCTGACGTCCGGCACGTCCTCTTAACTGGTTGTCGATACGTCTTGACTCGTGGCGCTCCGTACCGATTATGAACAATCCGCCCAAAGCCTTGACCTCGTCACGCTCCGGCTGAATTTCCTTCTTGAACTTTTCGTTAAGCTCCTTAAAGGTGTTACGTGCGTTTATGATTTGTTCATCATCTGTTTCCGCAATTATTTTGGCGTCGACATTTATAATATTTAATTCT
>JAQXZB010000075.1 GCA_029226975.1 Clostridiales bacterium
TGCTTATCTTTAATAATGGTAAGCTCCGTAGGATTATCGGTAAGCGCGGGAAATGATAACATAGAAAATGATGCACAGCTTATTGATTATGCCAAAAATGTAACATCGATGTTCAGAGAGCCTGACGGATTTGTGGGAGCGTGGGAATATAATACCGTAAAATATATGCTGGCAGACATTAGCGGCGATGGGAAAAACGAATTGCTGGCAGTTGGGTATACAGATTATGATGATGAGTCCTATTCCTATATGGAAGTATTTGAAAATGATAACGGGAAAATAAATAAGATATACAGCGCAGATACGGGCGGCTATGGCGGTCTTCAGGTCAGATTTGCTTCATATAATAATGATATTTATATATATGAATATCACTATCATCTGTTTTTTGGCGTGTTACTGCAGTATAAAAACGGAAATTGGGAAGAACAGCATAAGGAAGAGGAAATCATCGATTTGTACGGCGAAGGACCTACGGTATTTAAGCTTGACGGCGTAGAAATAGACGGGGATGCATATAGGGCATATGAAGAATCGATAAAAGATATTTATGATGAATTTTTAACGTGGGATGAACTGCAAAATAAATATTACAACAGTTTAAAATATCCGAGCGAATGGGCAAAAACGGATATAGAAAAAGCAAAGCAATATGGAATTATTGATGATACAGAGCATTATTACCTCGATAATATAAACAGAGAACAATTTGCGGAGCTTATTGTAAACGGAATTGAAAAAGCATTAAAGGTTTCGGCTAAAGCCGATAATGCTTTTACGGATACAGACAATCAAGCAGTGAATAAAGCGTATGCCATGGGAATTGTTACGGGAACGGGAGAGGGAATATTCTCACCCGAAGCAAAGATTACCAGACAGGAAATTGCAACAATGCTTTACAGGGCGATAAAATATGCGCAAAAGGCTACAGGCAATACCTATATTGAGGAATCAACGGATTTATCGAATTATTCGGATAAAGGCAGTGTAAGCGAATGGGCAAAAACGGCTGTGGGAAGTCTTGCAAAGCGGGGCATAATTAAAGGAGTAAGCGATACCGAAATTGCCCCGCTCCATAATACTACATACGAACAGGCTGCGATACTTGTTGTAAGAGTGTATGAAATGTTAAAATAAATTGACCTCCACCTCCCCGAAAGGGGAGGTGTTTGTTTTCGGAAATTGTGTTTATTTGTTCAAAAAACGATTTACTATATAGCCGTTGGCGATGTTTTCAAGCTCATCGTCAAGGGGGGAAAGCTCCTTAAATTCCGGGTATTTGCGCTTTAGCGCGTTTGTTAAAACATAATCGCAAAGCTTCGGGTTTTTGGGGAACAGCGGCCCGTGCAGATAGGTTGCCACAACGTTTTTGTATAAAACGCCCTCCGCTCCCGCATTGTCGGCGTTCCCGTTTCCGTATAAAACCTTGCCCAGGGGCTTGTGCGAACCGATATACGTTCTGCCGCCGTGGTTTTCAAAGCCTACGATTTTTTGGTTTATAAAATCCGCTTCAAGCACAATGTTTCCTATAAGTCTGCCCTTGCCCTGCTCGGTGTATATATCCAAAATTCCCAGTCCCTCGATGGTTTCGTCCTCCAGCTTGTAGTATCTGCCCAGAAGCTGATACCCGCCGCATACCGCCGTAAGCACTCCGTTGTCCTCCACATATTCCTTAAGCTGACGCTTATGCTCCAAAAGCCTTGTGCATACGATTTTCTGCTCCCTGTCCGAGCCGCCGCCCACAAATACAATATCTGTATCCGACAAATCAAAATCCCGATCATCACAGGTATGGGTTATTACCCTCGCGTCAATGCCCCGCCAAAGCAGACGCTTGCGCAGACATTCGATATTGCCCTTGTCACCGTATAGGTTTAAAAGGTCGGGGTAAAGATGAAGTATGTTAATCCGCATTGTATCTGCCCTCCTTTAAAAGCTCGTTAAGCACCGCTTCGGTGGGATAGAGAGCTGTGTAGTTTACAAGCACATACACAACCTCCGAATCGGACTCAAGGGCGGTTTTTACCGCCTTTTTCATGCTTGCCTCCATGTAATCAACCTTTACGTCCGAATACTTAAAGCGCAGGCTTATGTCCCACATTCTTATTCCGGTGGTGGTAAGGGTGTTTAGGTTTTCGTTGTAAATCTTGTCAAAATCCACGTCCCACAGCCAGGAAACGTCCCTTCCGTCGTTTGCCAGGTCGTTTATGGCAATGATTACGTCCTTTTTCCTGTCATCGGTGTTTACGGTGGCTATTGCCTGGTTAAAGCCCGCCGGATTTTTTGAAAGGCTTAAAATTACCGGCTTTTTAAAGGCAAACTCCTGCATTCTGCCTATCTGGGGTTTGTAATTCCCCAAAAGTGAAGCGAAATCCTTTGTACTCTCGCCCAAAGCCTCCATTGCCGCATATACCGCAATGAGATTATATATATTGTAAAAACCCTTGTAATTTATCTTCATGGGTCTGCCGTTTACGGTAAAGCTCATGGGTGATTTTAAGGACACGTTTTTAACCTCAACATCCGGGCGGGGACGCTTGAAGCCGCATTTTTTACATTCAAAATCCCCCAGCTGGCTGTAATGATAATACTTAAAGCCCATCTGCGCACCGCACATGGGACAGAAGCGTCCCTCCTTGGTATCGTCAAGCTGCTCAAGCACCTTTTCGGAAATTCCGTAAAACAAGGCTTTTCCGGTTTCCTCCTTAAAGCGCACACATAAGGGGTCATCGGCATTTAAAACAAGCTTCATGCCGGGAACCTTGGCGATTGCTTCCTTTAAAATGGCGGTGGTTATGTCAATCTCGCCGTAGCGGTCAAGCTGATCCCTGAAAAGGTTGGTAATTACCATAACATCGGGCTTTATATAGTCAAAAACAATTCTTGTATACGCCTCGTCTATTTCAAGACAGGCATAATCCGCTTCAAAGTCCCCCAAAAGATTTGCCGCCTGCAAATAGGTGGTTGCAACGCCGTTTAGCATATTCGCACCCAAGCGGTTGCAGATAACCTTATAGCCCTTTGCTTCAAGAGCCGAGCAGAGCAGGTTGTTTGTGGTGGTCTTGCCGTTTGTGCCGCAGGTGACGATAATCCCCTTTTTAATGTGCTTCCTCAAATCCGCCACAAGCTTGGGATATATGCGAAGCGCATACTCTCCGGGACTTGAGGAGGATTTTTTCCCTATAAGCCGTCCGGCAACGGTCAGAAGCTTTCCCGACCATATAGCCAATAATTTTCTCATAATGTTCTCCTTCCGATTATTTCATATATCAATTATACCATATTTAGAAATAAATTCAACAATAAAAGTTTAATTTATTTCTTTATTAAAGAATTTCTCCCATAAATTTGTACAAAAAAACGGGGCAAATGTTGGTTAAATTGACTTTGTTTAATTTTCGGCGAAAAAAAATCCCAAATTCTGTAGACATTTTTAAAATTTATGATATAATAAAAGTATAGGTCTGTATTTTTTTACGGAACCGTCTAATGCTACAAAATAGGAGGAATTACAAACAATGGCGAAAAAGTATGTATACCTTTTTACAGAGGGTAATGCAAACATGAGAGAGCTGCTGGGCGGCAAGGGTGCAAATCTTGCAGAGATGACAAACCTGGGTCTGCCGGTACCGCAGGGCTTCACAATCTCAACAGAGGCTTGTACTCAGTATTACGAGGACGGCAGAAAGATAAACGATGAAATTCAGGCTCAGATCAACGAGCACATCGCAAAGATGGAAGAAATCACCGGTAAAAAGTTCGGCGACAGCGAAAATCCGCTGCTTGTATCCGTTCGTTCGGGTGCGAGAGCATCAATGCCGGGTATGATGGACACTATCTTAAACCTGGGTCTTAACGAGCAGGTTGTTGAGGTAGTTGCAAAGAAGACGGGCAATGAGAGATGGGCACGTGACTGCTACAGAAGATTTATTCAGATGTACTCCGACGTTGTTATGGAGGTCGGAAAGAAGTATTTTGAGGAGCTTATCGACAAGATGAAGGCCGACAGAGGCGTTACACAGGACGTTGAGCTTACCGCTGAGGACTTAAAGGAATTGGCAGATCAGTTTAAGGCTGAGTATAAGGCAAAGATCGGCAAGGACTTCCCGGACGATCCCAAGGAGCAGCTTATGGGCGCAATCCAGGCAGTATTCCGTTCATGGGACAACCCCAGAGCGAACGTTTACCGCCGCGACAACGATATTCCTTATTCATGGGGTACCGCTGTTAACGTTCAGGAAATGGCATTCGGTAACTGGTCCGATGAGTCGGGTACAGGTGTTGCATTTACCCGTGACCCCGCAACAGGCGAGAAGAAGCTTATGGGTGAGTTCTTGATGAACGCACAGGGCGAGGACGTTGTTGCCGGTGTTCGTACACCCCAGCCCATATCCGCTTTGGCAGAGGTAATGCCCGAGGTATTCGAGCAGTTTAAGGAGGTTTGCAAAACTCTTGAAAACCACTACCGCGATATGCAGGATATGGAATTTACAATTCAAGACCGCAAGCTCTTTATGCTTCAGACAAGAAACGGTAAAAGAACAGCTCAGGCTGCATTAAAGATTGCCTGCGACCTTGTTGACGAGGGCATGAGAACAGAGGAAGAAGCGGTTGCAATGATCGACCCCAGAAACCTGGATACATTGCTTCACCCGCAGTTTGACGCTGCCGCTCTAAAGGCTGCCGCTCCGATTGCAAAGGCTTTGGGCGCATCACCGGGTGCTGCTTGCGGTAAGATCGTATTTACAGCAGATGACGCTAAGGAATGGGCTTCAAGAGGCGAAAAGGTTGTTCTTGTTCGTCTTGAAACATCACCCGAGGATATCGAGGGTATGAAGGCTGCTCAGGGTATACTGACCGTAAGAGGCGGTATGACCTCACACGCTGCCGTTGTTGCAAGAGGTATGGGTACCTGCTGCGTATCCGGCTGCGGCGACATCGCTATGGACGAGGATAACAAGAAGTTCACACTTGCGGGCAAGGAGTACCACGAGGGTGACGAGATTTCATTAGACGGTTCCACAGGTAATATATATGACGGAATTATCCCGACGGTTGACGCTTCAATCGCAGGTGAGTTCGGCAGAATTATGTCATGGGCGGACAAGTTCAGAACTCTTAAGGTAAGAACAAACGCCGACACACCCGCAGACGCTAAGAAGGCAAGAGAGCTTGGCGCAGAGGGTATCGGTCTTTGCCGTACAGAGCATATGTTCTTTGAGGGCAACAGAATTGATGCGTTCAGAGAGATGATCTGTGCTGATAAGGTTGAGGAGAGAGAGGCTGCTCTTAATAAAATCCTTCCCATGCAGCAGGGTGACTTTGAACAGCTTTATGAGGCACTTGAGGGCTGCCCGGTAACAATTCGTTTCCTGGATCCCCCCCTTCATGAGTTCGTTCCCACAGACGACGCTGATATAGAAATTCTTGCAAAGGCACAGGGCAAGAGCGTTGAGGCTATAAAGGATATTATAAACGGTCTGCACGAGGCTAACCCGATGATGGGTCACAGAGGCTGCCGTCTTGCGGTAACATATCCCGAAATCGCAAAGATGCAGACAAAGGCTGTTATCCGTGCGGCTATAAACGTTCAGAAGGCTCATGCAGACTGGACAATAGTTCCCGAAATCATGATTCCTTTGACCTGTGAAGCTAAGGAGCTTAAGTATGTTAAGGACATCGTTGTTGAAACCGCCGATGCTGAAATTGCTGCTGCAGGCATTGACCTGAAGTATGAGGTTGGTACAATGATCGAGATCCCCAGAGCTGCTCTTACGGCTGACGAGATCGCAAAGGAAGCTGAATTCTTCTGCTTCGGTACAAACGACCTTACACAGATGACCTACGGCTTCTCAAGAGATGACGCGGGCAAGTTCCTTGATTCGTACTATGATGCAAAGATATTCGAGAACGATCCCTTCGCAAAGCTTGACCAGACAGGCGTAGGAAAGCTTATGGAAACAGCTATAAAGCTTGGAAAGAGCACAAGACCCGAAATGCACTGCGGTATCTGCGGTGAGCATGGCGGTGACCCCTCATCGGTTGAGTTCTGCCACAAGATCGGTCTTGACTATGTATCCTGCTCGCCCTTCAGAGTTCCTATCGCAAGACTTGCCGCAGCACAGGCAAAGATTAACGAAAAGAACTGATAAAACGGGCTTTTGCCGGATTATACGGGTTTAAGATTTATACATTGTCTCCCGAAACCTTTATTATGAGGTTTTCGGGAGATTTTTTTTGCATTTTTGGCTGAAAAACCGCTGAAATACTTGAATTTTACCAAGAAAAATGATATAATAGTAATGTTACGATATATTATTTTTTAAATGAATTCCGGGGTACTTTATGAGAGATAAAATATGGCAATACAAGAATAAAAATTTAACAATGGAACAGGTAAACGGAATTTCCCAAAGGCAGGGCGTGCCTAAGGTTATCACCACAATTCTTCTAAACCGCCATATTGAGGAGCAGGAGTTCGCGGCGTTTTTGAGAAAATCAATGCGCGATATTATAAACCCCTTCGATATGCTTGATATGGATAAGGCGGCAGACAGAATTGCGGCGGCTTTGGAAAAGCATGAGAAGATTGTCATTTACGGGGACTATGACGTTGACGGCATAACCTCCACAACACTGCTTTTTGAATTTTTGACAAATCAGGGGGCGGATGTTTCCTACTATATCCCCGACCGCCGTGACGAGGGCTACGGTATAAATATCATGGCGGTAAATCGGCTCTTAAAGCAAGGCGCAAAGCTTCTTATAACCGTTGACTGCGGAATTACCGCAATAGGCGAGGTGGAATTTGCGGCCCTTTCGGGGCTTGATGTGATTATAACCGACCACCACACCTGCAAGGAAAGAATACCCACAGCCGCCAAGGCGATAATAAACCCCAAGCGGGAGGACGACGATTACCCCTTTGACGCCCTTGCCGGAGTGGGCGTGGCGTTTAAGCTTGTGCTTGCGCTGGCGATACGTTTGGGGCTTGATACAAACAAATGCTTTGCGGAATTTATAGACCTTGCCGCCATAGGCACTGTTGCCGATGTGGTTGATTTAAGGGGCGAAAACAGGATTATCGTGGATAAAGGCTTAAAGGCAATGCAAACACCCAAAAGACCGGGTGTGCGCGCCCTTTTGGAGATAAGCGGCGGCGGCAAAAAGGCTCCCGACGCATCCACCATAGCCTTTGCCATTGCTCCCCGCCTTAACGCCGCCGGACGTTTGGGAACTGCCACAACTGCAGTTGAGCTTTTGCTCACCCGTGACGAGGCTAAGGCAAAAAGCATTGCAAAAACTCTTGACGAGGAAAACCGGCAAAGGCAAATTACCGAACAGGAAATTTACGATCAGGCACTTGAAATGGTTGGTGCGGACCCGAATTTTTCCAAGAAAAAGGTTATTGTCCTTGCCCACGAGGACTGGCATCAGGGCGTTATCGGCATAGTTGCCTCAAGAATAGGCGACAGGTTTTATAAGCCCTGCATACTCATTTCCTATTCAAACGGCTTCGGCAAAGGCTCGGGACGCAGCATAGACGGCTTTAACCTCTTTGACGCACTCACAGCCTGCGGGGATTGTCTGACGGAATTTGGAGGTCATTCGGTTGCCGCCGGGCTTACCTTAAACATTGCCGACCTGGAAAAGTTTGATAAGGCAATAAATAAATATGCCGAGGAGGTTCTCGGCGAGAGGGATTTAATCCCCAAGGTGAAAATAGACTGCCCCATATCCGAAAAGGCACTTACCTTAAACAATGCCAAGCTTATTGCAAGGCTTGAGCCCTTCGGAATAGGCAATGAACGGCCGGTGTTCTCTTTACGCTCCGCCACAATAGTGTATATAAGCGCTGTAGGCAGCGAGGGAAAGCATCTTCGGCTGGGAATTGCCAAAAGCGGCATGACCTTTAGCGCCATAGGCTTTAATTTCGGCGAATATGTGGGTAAATTTAAAATAAACGATAAGGTAGATATTGCGTTTCAGATGAATATAAATAATTTTAGAGATAATGAAACAGTGCAGCTGCACATTAAGGATATTATACCTGCGGCATCATAAGGAGGTTTGGTTATGGGTGAGGAAAAACATATTATATTGTCTCCGGAACAACTGCCCTTGCAGTCTAACGATGATACGGATGCGCTGATTGAGGATATTATAAGGTCAGTAAAATGCTACAACCCCAACGGCAATACCGATATGATTTATATTGCCTACAGAGTTGCCAAAAATGCGCATAAGGCACAGCGCAGAAAAAGCGGCGCACCCTATATAGAGCATCCGGTGCAGATTGCTTACATTGCGTCGCAGTTCGCTCTTGATGCAACCACCATAACGGCGTGTCTTTTGCATGATGTTATCGAGGATACGCCCTATACCTATGAGGACATTGCCGCATTGTTCGGAGAGAGCGTGGCAAGACTGGTTGACGGAGTTACAAAGCTTAAAAAAATCAAATACATCTCCCAGGAGGAACAGCAGATTGAAAATCTGAGGAAAATGTTCCTTGCCATGGCAAAGGATATAAGGGTAGTTCTTATAAAGCTTATCGACAGGCTTCACAATATGCGAACCCTAAACTTTATGCCAAGGGAAAAACAGCTTATGATTTCAAAAGAAACCCTTGACGTGTATGCGCCTTTGGCACACAGGCTCGGCGTTTCCAAGATAAAGATTGAGCTGGAGGATTTGGCTTTAAAATACCTTGACCCGGTGGCTTACGATGAGATTTCAAGCAGCATAAACCAGAAAAAGAGCGAGAGAGAAGCGTATATAAGCGATATTATAAACGTACTTGAGGATAAGCTTGCCGATGCGGGCATCGAATGTCAGGTTACGGGCAGGGCAAAGCATTTTTACAGCATATTTAAAAAGCTGTTTACCAAAAACAAAACCATAGATGAGCTATATGACCTGTTTGCCGTAAGAGTAATAGTAAATACTGTGACGGACTGTTATACGGTTTTGGGAATAGTGCATGATTTGTATACGCCCATTCCATTGAGGTTTAAGGACTATATCGCCATGCCCAAGCCCAATATGTACCAGTCGCTGCACACTACGGTAATAGGCCCCAACGGCACACCCTTTGAAATACAGATAAGAACGTGGGAAATGCACCGCATTGCGGAAGAGGGAATTGCGGCGCACTGGAAATACAAGGAGGGAATTTCCGGGCAGACGGATATGGACTCCAAGCTTGAATGGGTGAGAAAGCTTCTCGATACCCAAAGCGGACTGCTTGACCCGGACGATTTCTTTAACACACTGAGATTTGACCTTTTCGAGGAGGAGGTTTTCGTATTCACTCCCCAGGGCAAGGTTATAAGCCTGCCTGCCAAATCTACGGTAATAGATTTCGCCTTTGCCATACACTCCGAGGTGGGCTGCAAGATGAGCGGCGCAAAGGTAAACGGCAAGATTGTTCACAACAATTACGAGGTACAGACCGGCGACATTGTTGAGATTTTAACCAACAACACAAGAGGACCCAGCCGCGACTGGCTTTCGCTGTGCCGCACCTCACAGGCAAAAAACAAGATAAACCAATGGTTTAAACGGGAAAAACGCCCCGAAAACATAGAACACGGCAAGGAGCTTATCGAGCGTGAGCTTCGCCGTTTGGGCAATACCCACGCTCAGCTGTTTAAGCCCGAATGGGTGGAGCAGATGACCCGCCGTTACGGCTTTAATTCCACAGACGATTTGTATGCAAGCGTGGGATACGGCGGACTGACGGCCCAGAAGGTTGTGGTAAGGCTTCGCGACCAGTGGTTAAGGGAGCAGAAGGAGCTTGAAAAGCAGAAGAAATTTGAAGCGGTATACAATGACGAGGAGCATACTGTGGAGGCTGTGCCGGCAAAGCGGAGAGTTTCAAGCTGCGGAATTATTGTAAAGGATATAGATAACTGCCTTGTAAGAATAGCCAACTGCTGCAACCCCGTTGCGGGTGACGATATAGTGGGCTTTATCACAAAGGGCAGGGGAGTAAGCGTTCACAGATGCGACTGCCCGAACATGAACCCCGAAAAAATGTCCGAGGAGGACAGGGGCAGATTTATAGAGGTATACTGGGACGAGGAGCGCAGTACATCATATATTGCAAACTTACAGGTGGAAGCGCCGGACAGGGACGGTGTTCTGCTTGAAATAACCAATATACTCTCTACCCTTAAAATACCATTTAAATCGGTAAACGCCTATGTGAATAAAAGGAACATAGCGGTTATCCAAATCGGAGTGGAAATAAGAAATACCTCCGACCTTGCCCTGCTTACCAAAAAGATAAAACAAGTTCAAGGCGTAACAAGCGTTGAGAGAATACAAAATTAAAGGAGTAAAGCATAATGACAGAAAAGACAATAAATATCAATACCCCATTTATAAAGCTTGATCAGCTTTTAAAATTCAGTGCAATTGCCGAGAGCGGCGCAGATGCCAAGGACATGATTTTAAGCAAAAGCGTTGACGTAAACGGATACTTATGTACAATGCGCGGCAAAAAAATCCGTCCGGGGGATAATGTTACCGTAGAATTTGAGGACGAAACGGTTGTCTTAAATGTAGGTGAAGAATAGTGTATATATCCTCCCTAATTCTGAATAATTTCCGTAATTACGAATCGGAACGGCTGGAATTTTCGCCGCTTACCAACGTCATATACGGAGATAATGCACAGGGAAAAACCAATATTTTAGAGGCGGTGTATCTGTTCTCCCAAGGGAGAAGCCACCGCGCAAAAACCGACCGGGAGCTTATCCGCTTCGATATGCCCGCCGCAAAAATCTCGGTGGATTTTCACGATTCCGTAAGAGATTACTGTGCGTCAATGCAGATAAGCCGCGGCGGGAAAAAGCAGATAAAGGTAAATCATGTTCAGATAACAAAGCTTTCGATGCTTATGAATTATCTTAACGTGGTAATGTTCTCGCCGGAGGATTTGGAGCTTGTCAAAGGCTCCCCCTCGGTGAGAAGGCGGTTTATCGACAGCGCAATAAGCCAGCTTTCGCCGGCATATCTGATAAATCTTACCGATTATCACAAAACGCTTGCTCAAAAAAACAGCTGCTTAAAAGCCATGAAAATCGCGGGCAAAAAATCCGATATGATGCTTTCTGTATGGAACGAGCAGCTTTCGGAGTTAGGTGTTAAAATAATGAAAGCCCGCGGTGAGTTTTTAACACTTCTCGATAAATTCGCACAGGTGATACAATCGGAAATATCCTCCGAAAAGCTTAAGCTTACCTATATGCCCAGTGTGAGGATCGAGGAGCTTACAAAGGAAGCGTATTTAGAGGTCTTAGAGCGCCACCGCCGCCGGGAGATTGATTTTGCCTCGGCACTTTGCGGGATTTCCCGCGATGACATGGGCATAAGCATAAACGGCAGACCGGCGCGGATCTACGGCTCCCAGGGACAGCAGAGGACGGCGACACTGAGCCTTAAAATGGCTCAGGCGGAGTATATCCATTACATGAAAGAGGAATACCCGCTGCTTCTGCTTGATGATATAATGAGCGAGCTTGACATAAACAGAAGAATGTATCTTTCACAAAGGATACGGGACAAGCAGGTGCTTATAACAAGCACCGACACCGACCTTCGCGCGGATACCGGGGACACAAAACTGTTTAAAATACAAAACGGAAGGGTTGTGAAATAATGTATTTGCACGTCGGAGGCGATGTTTTGGTAAACATACGGGACATAATAGGTATTTTTGATATGGAAAACACAACGGTGTCGCGTTTGGGCAGGCATTTTCTGACAGAAGCGAACAAAAACGGCGAGGTGGTATATGCAACGGAGGACCTGCCGAAGGCATATGTGGTAACAAGCAGCCAAGGCAAAACCCGGGTATATATTTCGCCGATGTCAACACAGGTGTTATCAAGAAGGGCAGAATCGTCAATAATTACAGCATAGGGAGCAAGGAAAGGAACAGTTATCAATGAGTGAATTAGAAAAAATCGAAACAACGTATGACGAAAATCAAATACAGGTGCTTGAAGGTCTGGAGGCAGTGAGAAAAAGACCGGGTATGTACATCGGCTCAACCTCTGCGGCAGGTCTGCATCATCTTGTCTATGAGATTGTGGACAACTCCATAGACGAGGCGCTTGCCGGCTACTGTACGGAAATTTTGGTCGACATAAACGAGGACAACTCGGTTACGGTTACCGACAACGGCAGAGGTATACCGGTGGGCATACACCCACAGCAGGGCATACCCACAGTTGAGGTGGTTTTGACCATTCTCCATGCCGGCGGTAAATTCGGCGGCGGCGGATATAAGGTTTCCGGCGGTCTGCACGGCGTCGGCTCATCTGTCGTAAACGCGCTTTCTCAAAAGCTTGAGGTTGAGGTAAGCGACGGAGAGCATGTGCATTACCAAAGCTATGAGCGCGGTGTTCCCACTTGCAAGCTTAAGGTTATAGGCGATACCGACAAGACCGGTACAAAAATCACCTTTAAGCCCGACCCGGAAATATTTGAAACCACAATTTTTGATTACGAAACGCTGCTTAACAGGCTGAGAAACCAGGCGTTTTTAAACAAGGGTGTAAAGATTATCTTAACGGACAAGCGCGCTGACGGGCATGAGCCGGTTACGCTTCATGCCGAGGGCGGTATAAAGGAGTTTGTAACTTACTTAAACCGCAACAAGGACGCCATACATGACGATATAATATACTTTGAAGCACAGAAAAACGATATGCAGGTTGAGGTTGCAATGCAGTATACCACCTCATACAACGAAACGCTCTTAAGCTTTGCAAACAATATCCGCACCACTGACGGCGGAACTCATGAAACGGGCTTCAAGTCCGGGCTTACCAAGGTAATAAACGATTATGCCAGAAAAAACAACCTTTGGAAGGAAAAAGACCCGAAGCTTTCCGGCGAGGACGCAAGAGAGGGCTTGACGGTTGTTATAAGCGTTAAGGTTGTGGAAGCCCAGTTTGAGGGACAGACAAAGACAAAGCTTGGAAACAGCGAAGCCAGAACCCTTGTGGAAAATGCGGTAAACGATAAGCTTGCGGCATTTTTCGAGGAAAATCCGCGTATTGCAAGAGCGATTATAGATAAGATTTTAACCGCGTCAAGAGCCAGAGAAGCAGCAAAGCGGGCAAGAGAAGCAACCAGAAAAGGCTCTGCGGCAAACAACACCTCGCTTTTGGGCAAGCTTGCCAGATGCCAGGACGAGGGCGCACCCTATGCGGAGCTGTTCATAGTCGAGGGCGATAGTGCGGGCGGAAGTGCGAAGCAGGGCAGAAACAGACGTTTCCAGGCAATTCTGCCGCTGTGGGGCAAGATGCTCAATGTTGAAAAATCAAGGCTTGACAAGGTGTATTCAAACGAGAAGCTTCTGCCGGTTATTCAGGCTTTGGGCGCGGGCATAGGCGACGAGCTTGACCTTAATAACCTAAAATACGGCAAGGTAATTATTATGGCGGATGCCGATGTGGACGGAGCGCATATAAGAACGCTGCTTCTTACGTTCTTCTTCAGATATATGCGTCCGCTGATTGAGGAGGGTCATGTGTATATCGCACAGCCACCGCTTTACAAGGTGTTTAAGGGCAAGAACAAAAACCTTGTGGAAAAATATGCGTTTACGGACGATGAAAGAGATGCGCTGATACAGGAGCTGGGTCAGGGCGCAAAGGTACAGCGTTATAAGGGTCTTGGTGAGATGGACCCGGCGGAGCTTAAGGAAACGACAATGGACCCCGAAAGACGGACCATGCTAAGAGTCGACTTAAATGACGCGGTAATCGCGGACGAAACCTTTACGGTGCTTATGGGCGACAAGGTTGAGCCGCGGCGCGAGTTCATCGAGCAGAACGCGAAGTATGTTTCAAATCTTGATATATAAGGCGGAGATTTATGTTTATAGATAAAGCAAAAATATTTGTTAAGGCAGGCAACGGCGGCAACGGCTCAATATCCTTTCGCCGCGAGAAGTACATTGCGGCGGGGGGACCCGACGGCGGTGACGGCGGCAACGGCGGAAATATAGTTTTTAAGGTTGATTTGGGCATGACAACGCTGATGGATTTTAAATACAAGCGCAAATACACAGCCCAAAACGGCATGGACGGGTCAAAGCGCCGCAGAAAAGGCAAAAAAGGCGACGATGTGGTGCTGATGGTGCCGGAGGGGACCATTATCCGCGATAAGGAGAGCAACAGAATTATAGCCGATATGTCAGACCCGGACAAGGATGTTGTGGTTGCAAGGGGCGGCAACGGCGGCTGGGGCAATGCCCATTTTGCAACCGCAGTGCGCCAGACCCCCAATTTTGCGAAAAACGGTCAGCCGGGGGATGAGCGGGAAATCATTCTTGAATTAAAGCTGCTTGCCGATGTGGGCTTGGTGGGTTTCCCCAACGTGGGAAAATCCACAATTCTGTCGCAGACCACAAAAGCCGACCCGAAGATTGCCAACTACCATTTTACCACCCTTGAGCCTAACTTGGGCGTGGTGGATTTGGGCGCGCACAGAAGCTTTGTACTGGCGGATATTCCCGGAATTATCGAGGGCGCAAGCGAGGGTGTCGGTTTGGGACATGAGTTTTTAAGGCATATCGAGCGCACGAGAATTTTAATCCATGTTGTGGATGTTTCGGGCGTTGAGGGCAGAAATCCGATAGAGGATTTTGATATAATCAATAACGAGCTTGCCGCTTACGATATGGAGTTGGAGGAAAGACCCCAGATTATTGCGGCAAATAAGACGGATATAATTCAGGACGAAAGCGTTTATGACGAGTTTATGGCTGAAATGGAAAAACGGGGCTATACGGTAATTCCCGTTTCGGCGGCAACCGCCAAGGGCGTGGACGAGCTTATGAACAAAACCTATGAGGAGCTTTCCAAGCTGCCGCCCATAAGGGTGTTTGAGCCTGAAATGAATCTTGAAGAGGAGGAATATATCGACACCTCATCACCGGGCTTTGAGATAACGAGGGATAACGATGTGTTTGTTATTTCCGGCTCATGGATTGAGGCTGTGGGCGGAAGCGTCAACTTCTCGGATCAGGAATCGCTTCAGTATTTCCAGAGAGCGCTTTTAAGGCGCGGCGTTATCGAAGCGCTTATCGAAAGAGGAATACAGGAGGGACAAATTGTCAGAATAGGCGATTTGGAGTTTGAATTTGTATTTTAAAAAAGAGACTGCTGATGCAGCCTCTTTTTTATCATATCGGACAAATACGGATAACGGTTATGCTTTGGGGCGCAAAGACCAGACTTGCGCGGGAGTTTTTTATGCTGATATTTCTTGTTTTCGGCACAACCTTTGTCGGCTCGTCAAAGCTGTTTTTATCAGCCTCCCTAAAGCCGCTCATGGTATATACCGTTCCCTCGCCTTCATTTATTGGAAATTCAACCTCCGCACTTGTGCTCTTTTTGCGGATATTTACCGCCTTTAGGATTATATCCCCTCTATCCCTTGAAGCCGTAAAATACAGCTCCTCCATAACCGGGCGCAGAAAATCGGAATGGTTTATCCGCTCATTGTTTATAAACGCCGTTATTTCCCGACCATTTACGGAAAGTCTGAATTTGTATTCAATATCGGAGCATAGAGAAAATACGCTGTGGTCAAGGCATGAGCCGTCCGCGTTAATCTCGCTGTCGCGGTTTTGCCAGCCGCCTATGTTCCAGCGAAGCTTGTCTTCATTTCCGAAAAGAATATACACGCCCTTTTCGCCCTGCTTTCGGCAAAAGGTAAATTCAAGGCTCCAACATTTAAGATTGCATTTTGTAAGAAGCCTTTCTTGGGAAAACAGGTCAAAGTCCTCAAAGCAAAAGGTTTCTCCCGTTTCATCGTTCGTAAGGACTATATCCCCGAATGTTCCGCCGCAGCGATCCGCACCTATTATGATGTCCCCGAAAAGGGTTTCTTTACCGAGAATTTCGGTTTCGGCAAAGCCCTCGGCTTGGATTTTTAATATATCCGCGCCAGTGTTGTTCATAAACAGCTTCTGCACATAATAGCTCGGTGTTCCGTATACGCGGTGATTGTCAAAAAATATCATATTCGGAAACCAGTTCTGATAATAGCTGTTGCAAAGCAGCGGAGCATAACAGCACAGCTTGACCCTTTCGGCATTGTTTTCAATGCCGGTCATGTACATGGCTTCGACAAGGGCGTTGTAATAGGTATCGCCGCGGCTTGCCCATTCTCCGAGAAATACCTTGTTTTCGCCGCTGTCATAGCGGTGATAATAAGCGATAAGACGGTCGGGATTGATGTAATAATGCTCATCAATCAAGTCCGAGCCGTTCTTTTTGGCATTTGCGTGACCGCGCTCAAATTCCGCGCCGCAGGGAAAGGGTCCGGCTGAATTTATCAGCTTGATTTCGGGGTGCTTTTTTCGGATTGCCTTGTGAAAAAGGTCGTATCTGTCCCAAAAGCCCTGTCCCACCTCCTCATTGCCTATGGCCAGGTATTCAAGAGCAAAGGGCTTTTCATGGCCGAGGTCGGTGCGGATTTTTCCCCATTTTGTGTCGGAGCCGCCGTTGGCAAATTCGATAAGGTCAAGGGCATCGTTTATCCATTCGTCCATATCCTCCAAAGGCACAGCCTGATCCGAATGAGGATTATAGCCTGCCGGCAGTACCGGCAGGGGCTTGGCACCTATGTCCTCGCAGAAAAGGAAATATTCGTAATATCCCAGTCCCAATGACTGATTATAGCCCCAGTTGTTGCGGCGCGAGGGACGGCGGGTAATGTCGCCTACGGTGTTTTTCCATCGGTAACAGCTTGTGCGGTCATCGGCGCAAAGCGATCCGTCATGCACAAGACAGCCGCCGGGGAAACGCATGAATTTCGGTTTAAGCTGTAAAAGCATATCCGCAATATCCGTCCTCATGCCGTTTTCTCTGCCCATAAAGGTGTCCGCGGGAAAAAGTGACACAAAATCAATATCAACCTTGCCCGCTTTGCGCATTTCAAGCATCAGCCGACAGGAAAAATCATCGGCACTGCCCTCAAATACGGCGGTGTATTTTTGCCATTTGCCGCCCTCGATATGAAAGTCCGCTCCGTCATATTCCTTTCCCGCCGCGTCAGTGATTCCAACGCGCAGCTGTGCGCAGTCTGCTCTTGCGTAAAAGGACAGGCGGTAAGCCTTTTTTTCATATATGGGAATACCGCTGTTATAGCCCAAATTGCGCACACCCGCTCTGCTTCCGGGATTTTCAACGCTTATAGTGAGATAATGGGGATTTTTCTCGCTTAGGGGAGAGTTGTTTTTTACACAGAGGGAAACCTTTGCGCCGCCCTCCTCGACCTTTTCCCATGCGGTGAGCGAGGTGTATGATGGGTTGTCAACAGGGGAAAATTCAAAGGCGCGGTTTCTTATCAGCTCGCCGTATAAGCCGCCGTCTGCGGCGTGGTTTAAATCCTCGAAAAATATTCCGTATAAATCCTTTGCATCGGCTATTTTTTGGTCGGTTATCTTAATTTGGTTTTTCATACTGTACCATCCTTGTAAATTTTTGATATGAATATTATACTATTGCCGCCGCGGCTAAGCAATAGAAAAATCAGATGAAAAAGTTTAAAATTAAGCATGAAAAAGGGAGCCGATAGGCTCCCGTAAGATGTTACTTTATTGTTATTGTCTTGATTACCGGGATATTTACCGGAACATCGCTCATGCCGTTCCATATCGTCTGGGTCGGAGCCTGGGCAATTTCATCTACAATGTCCATTCCGTTTACCACATGACCGAACGCCGCATACTGATAATCCAGGAAGTTGGAGTCCTTATGTACAATAAAGAACTGTCCCGATGCGCTGTCATAGTCTGCGGCTCTTGCCATGGATAATGTTCCCGCGTCATGGGGAATGAGGTTGTACCAGTTATTTAGAACAAATTCGCCCTTAATCGTATCTGCCGGCTTGTTTTCAAAGCTTGTGGTATATCCGCCGCCTTGGATCATGAAATCCTTGATTACTCTGTGGAAGATAAGCCCGTCATAATAGCCCTCATTGGCAAGCTTTATAAAGTTTGCAACGGTTATGGGCGCAATGTCGGGATAAAGCTCCAGCTCAATTTTTTTGCCGTTTTCCAACTCTATTGTCGCGTCAATGGTTTTAAGAGTGCCGTTTACATATGCTCTGTAAACATCATAGCTTTCGCCAAGCTTTAGAAGATAGGAACGGCAATCCTCCGCTTCTCCCTCGTTTTTCTCAAACTCGCCCAAATCCATGTCCACGCCTGCTGTCAGCGTTTCCTGTGTCCAGCTTACCTTCGCGCCGAACAACTGTGCAAAGGCTCTTAAAGGAATCATTGTTCTGTCATTTATTACCATGGGAGGAACGTCCATAACGCAAAAGCCCTGTATCGAGGGGCAAAGCTCAAAGGCGGTGTCCCGGTCAATCCACATACAGTACAGGCTGTCCTTTCTGTAAATGGCAATTCCCTTTGACTCCTGATCCCATGCCACATCGCAGTTTAAGCTTTCGCATATGGCTCTTAGAGGCACCATTGTTCTGTCATTTACCACTACCGGCTCGGTGTCCGTTTCGATAAGCTTGCCGTTTACCTTAACGTCAACCGCGCCCGCGGACGCGCACATTGCGAAAAAAACCAGCATTGCCGACATGATAAAGCCGAATATAAATTTCTTTTTCATATTAAACCTCCTATACAATGCGTATTGTTTTTATAATCTGATCCTCCAGAGGTTTGTCCTGCATATCGGTGGGAGTTGAGGCTATGGCATCAACCGCGTCCATGCCCTCCACAACCTTGCCGAATGCCGCATACTGACCGTCCAAATGCGGTGCGTCTTGGTGCATTATAAAGAACTGGGAGGACGCACTGTTGGGGAACATTGTTCTTGCCATGGACAAAACTCCTCTTGTGTGTCTTAAGTCATTGTCCACGCCGTTTGAGGAAAACTCGCCCTTAATGGAGTCTGCGTCCTTGTGAGAGCCGTCGGCACTGTAGCCGCCGCCTTGAATCATGAAGCCCTCTATAACTCTGTGAAAAATGAGTCCGTCAAAAAAGTTCCTGTTTATAAGTCCGACAAAATTCTCAACCGTAATGGGTGCTTTGTCGGGGTACAGCTCCGCCTTTATAATTGAGCCGTTTTCCATTTCAATTTCTATGTTTACCATGTGCTTCTCCTTAATCGTTTAATGTTATTGTTTTGATTGCCACTGTTTTTACGGGTACGTTTTCCATCTGCTTCGAGGATACCGTTGTGGTTTTTACGTTTGCAATCTCGTCAACCACAGCTAAGCTTTCCTCATCGGTAACCTTGCCGAATGCCGCATACTCACCGTCTAAGAAATTCCCATCCTCATGCATGATAAAAAACTGTGACGATGCGCTGTCCGGTTCGTTTGTTCTTGCCATGGACAGTACGCCCCTTGTGTGAGGAAGGGGATTTTCCACGCCGTTTGAGGAAAATTCGCCCTTTATGGACTCTGACTCCTTTTGGTTTAAGGCTGCATCAAAGCCGCCGCCCTGAATCATAAAGCCCGGAATAACCCTGTGGAAAATAAGCCCGTCATAAAAATGCTCCTCCACAAGCTTTATAAAGTTCTCAACCGTAATGGGGGCAAGGTCGGGATAAATTTCCGCATTGATTTTCTTGCCGTCCTCCATCTCAATGGTTATGTGTCTTTTGTTTTGGGTAAGCTCATCAAGCTTTTGCGTATCCTGCACCTGCGCCTGGGTAGGAGCGGGTGTGGGTTCGGCTTTCTTTGAAGCCGAGCAGCCTGTCATGAGCATTGTAAACGCCATTAGCGCGGATAAAAATACAGATAATTTTTTCATAATCATACCTCACTGTTTTTTGGATCTTCGCCGTTTTCCTCCTCGTCATCGTCACGATCCGTCAGCGCAAGGGATACAACGTTTACGCCCTCACCCAAACGCACGAGCCTTACGCCCTGGGTCTGTCTGCCGTAGGTGCTTATCTCGTCCGCGTGCATACGGATTAGGACGCCCTCGGAGGTTATCATCATAATATCGTCATTGTCGCAAACCGCCTTCACGCCGCAGACAGGACCGGTCTTTTCGGTAATGCGGTAGGTAAATATTCCCTTGCCGCTCCTGGACTGAGGACGGTATTCCTCAAACTCGGTCTTTTTGCCGTAGCCGTTTTCGGTTACGGTAAGAAGCTTTTTCCCCTCGCTTACCGCACACGCGCCGACAACATAGTCACCGTCTGTGAGGGTAATCGCCTTAACGCCCCTTGTGGTGCGCCCGGTAGCGCGGACGTCCGTTTCCTTAAACCTTATCGAAAGACCGTTGTGGGTTACTATAACAAGCTCAAGCTCTCCGCTTGTGTAATGAACTTGCACAAGCTCGTCCCCATCTGAAATCTCTATTGCTCTTAAGCCCTTGCTTCTGATTCTCGCGTAATCGGAAACATCGGTCTTTTTGATAAGTCCGTTTTTGGTTATAAAGGTCAGATACCCGTAATCGTTTTGAGCCTTTACGGGAATCATGGCGCTTATCTTCTCGCCCTGCTCTAAAGGCAGCATATTGACTATCGCCGTACCCTTTGCCTGGCGGGTTGCCTCCGGGATTCTGTAGCCCTTTAGGGCGTATACATAGCCGCGGTTTGTAAAGAACAGAATATTGTGGTGGGTGGAAGCGGAGAACAAATGCTCCACAAAATCCTCCTCCCGGGTGGTAAGCCCGGTTATTCCTCTTCCGCCTCTGCGCTGGGACTTGTAGGTAACGGTGGGAACGCGCTTTGTATAGCCGTTGTGAGTGATTGTGAAAATACACTCCTCCTCCTCTATCAAGTCCTCATCGTCAAAGTCCTCATAGGACATTTCAATGGCGGTTCTTCTTGCATCGCCGTACTTGTTCTTTATCTCGGTAAGATCCTCCTTTACAATATCCAAAACTCTCGGCTCGTTTGCGAGAATTTCCTCCAAATCGGCAATCTTTACAAGCAGCTCCTGATATTCGTTTTCGATTTTTTCTCTCTCCATGCCCGATAAACGTCCTATCTGCATCTGCACTATTGCCGTTGCCTGTATATCGTCAAGCTCGAAGCGCGCGCACAGCTTTTCCTTTGCATCGGGTATATTCTGTGAGGAACGCACGATTTTTATAACCTCGTCCACATAATCGATAACAATCTTGTAGCCCTCAAGAAGATGCGCTCTTTCCTTTGCCTTTTTAAGGTCAAATTCCGTGCGACGTTTTATAACATCCTCCTGGTGCGCAATGTAGCAGTCTATCATCTCGCGCAGATTGAGGATTTTGGGCACCTTGTTTACAAGGGCTATTAAAATAACGCCGAAGGTGTCCTGCATCTGGGTAAGCTTGTATAGGTTATTTAATACCACATTGGCGTTTGCATCGCGCTTTACCTCGATAATAAGGCGTATATCCTCCGAGGACTCGTCCCTTACCGAAGCAACGCCGTCAAGCTTTCCGTCCCTTGCCAGCTCGCCTATATGCTTTTCAAGCTTTGCCTTGTTCACCTGATAGGGGATTTCGGTAACGACAATTCTCTGTCTGCCGTTTTGATCCTCCTCTATTTCGGCTCTTGCTCTTAAAATAATTCTTCCGCGGCCGGTGGTGTAAGCGTTTCTTATGCCGCCTCTGCCCATGATAACTCCGCCGGTGGGGAAGTCCGGGCCGGGAATATGGTTCATCAGCTCGTCAATGCTTATCATCGGGTCGTCTATAACGGCAATAATACCGTCTATGACCTCGGTCATGTTATGGGGCGGAATGTTTGTCGCCATACCTACCGCAATTCCCGCACTGCCGTTTACCAAAAGATTGGGGAAGCGGGAGGGAAGCACGTCCGGCTCCTTTAGCTTGTCATCAAAGTTCGGTACAAAATCAACGGTTTCCTTTTCGATATCCGAAAGCATCAGTGCGGCAATCTTTGCCATTTTCGCCTCGGTATAACGATAAGCCGCCGGCGGGTCACCGTCAACGGAGCCGAAGTTTCCCTTACCCTGAACAAGGGGGTATCGTAAAGAGAAATCCTGGGCAAGTCTTACCAGTGCGTCATAAACCGATGCGTCGCCGTGAGGGTGGTATTTACCCAGCACGTCACCGACGGTGGTCGCCGATTTTCTGAAATCATTTTCGTATAAAAGATTAGCCTCGTACATATCATAGAGTATACGTCTGTGAACGGGCTTCATGCCGTCGCGCACATCGGGGAGCGCACGGCTGACAATAACGCTCATTGCGTAATCGATATAGGATTTGCGCATTTCGTTATTAAGGTCAACATCGACAATCTTCTGATTTTCGATGGCTTCCATGTTAAGCTCTAATTCCTTGGTTTTTTTCGCCATAATTACATAGCCTTTCTGCTCACAAAAATTATATGCCACAACAGCGCCGCCCAAAACCGTGAGCGGGCGGGGCGCGCTTTTTTACGTGTAACGAATTAGTATAATTATATCATATTTTAAGCATAATTTCAAGTAAAAAACACCGATTTATCGGCACACAAACACAATTCTTTCACTGTCCGGCCGCGGCGGCGAGAAGCTTAGCTCATCGTAGGTGCAAATTTGTGAAAATCCTGCCTTTTTTACGATAAAACGCATTTCCTCCTCGGTGTATGCGCGCTGAATATGCCGCTCCTCAAACCGCTTGTAGCCGTTTTTTTGGCGTACAAAGAAGGTAAGGAGCATATCGCTTATATGCTTTTGTTTAAGATAGCGGTTCTGCCATGCGTAAAACACCTTGGGGTCGGAGTGTATAAAGGTGTTTTGACCTATCACATTCTGAAGCTTGTATCGTGTGCTTATGTCAAAAATAAGCAGTCCGCCGGGGTCTAAGAAGCAGTTTTTTATGCGGCTTAGAGCGCGGATAAGCAGGGCGGGAGAAAGAATATAGTTAAAACCGTCTATCATGCAGATAAACGCGCCCATTGTCCCGTACAAATCAAGCCTTGTAATGCTTTGGCAAAGATACAGAATATCAAGTCCCTCGGATTTTTCCCGGGCAATGTTTAGCATATCCTGTGAAATATCCGCGCCGGTCATGTTATAGCCTCTGCGGGCAAGGGGAACGGTCATGTTTCCTGTACCGCAGGCAAGATCGCATACCAAATCCGGGGAAATATCGTTTAAGGCAAATATGTTCTCTATGTAGTCCGCCCAGCGTTCGTAATTTATATCACTGTGCATGAGCCGATCGTAAATATAGGCAAAATCATTATAGCAGTTCATTTTTTTTGTCCCTTAATCTGTCAATTATTAAATTATATCCGCCCTCGCCGTAATTTATACAGCGGTTTACGCGGCTTATGGTCGCGGTGGACGCGCCGGTTTTGGCGGCAATGTCGGTATAGACCGCGCCGGATTTAAGAAGCTTTGCCACTTCAAGCCGCTGCGACATTGACTTTAATTCCGAAACTGTGCATAAATCCTCAAAAAAGTCATAGCACTCGTCAATGCTTTCAAGCCTTAAAACCGCTTCAAAAAGAGCGTTCATGTTTTCACTTCGTTTCATAAATAATCACCCATTCCATTATACCATCTCGGCAAAGGAATGTAAAGGGATTTTTTTGGATATGCCGGGCAATTTTGCGGCATAATATATATGCCTTGAAAATACGGCGCGGAGGGTGAGAATATGCTTAATCTTGTTATACGGACGCTGATTTTGTACGGAACGGTTATTTTATCGCTTCGGGTTATGGGTAAGCGGCAGTTGGGCGAGCTTCAGCCCTCTGAACTGGTGGTGGCGATTATGATTTCCGACCTTGCCTCCGTACCTATGCAGACCATTGATATGCCCATAATATCGGGGATTTTGCCGGTGCTTACGCTTATTGTGGCGGAGGTCATTCTCTCCTATATAAGCTTAAAAAGCAAAAAAGCCAGAAGCTTCTTTACCGGCAAGCCAAATATTGTTATCTATGACGGAAAAATCATGGAAAAGGAATTGGAACGGCTTCGGTTTAATGTAAACGATTTAATTTCCGAGCTTCGCTTAAACGGCTGCTTCGATATTTCCGAGGTGGCGGTGGCGGTGGTGGAAACAAGCGGCAAAATAAGCGTTATAGAAAAGCAGGGAGCGCAGAATGTAACACTGGACGATTTGGACAAAAAGCCCGCAAAGCGCGATACCCTGCCCTGTATGCTCATCTCGGACGGAAGCATAAACCGCGAAGAGCTTCGCCGCAGCGGACACTCCCTTGCATGGCTTAAGGAGGAATTGGAAAAGCGCCAAATAAACGGGATAAAGGACGTGTTTGTTGCGTCCTTAAACGGCTCCGGCGAGCTGTTTATTCAAAGAAAGGAGGGACGCCGGTGAGATCCCTTATCATTTCCCTTGTCCTTTCGGCGGCAATTGTCTGGGGCAGCGTGATTTATACGGGCAGGCTTGAGCGGCTGTCGGAGGAAATGCTTGATATAAATTCGAGAATAACCGAGTGCGTGGAACGGGGCGATTACGGGGCGGCAAGGGAGGAAATATATTTGCTGTGCGCCTTTATGGACAAAAAGCGCGCCGCAATGGAAGCAACGGGAAATCATGAGGAACTGGACGAAATAGAAATGAATATATCCGAGCTTATAACCTACAGCGAGGAGGAAAGCCGCGCCGACGCACTGGCAAAATGCCGGGTTTTGGATTTTTTGATTTCACATTTGCCGAAAAATTTTAAATTGAAGATTGAAAATATACTCTGACGGTGGTATAATATACCTGTTATGATTAGATTATCCAATATTAAAGCGGCGTATGACGAGGATATTATAAAAAAGGTAAAAGCCCTCGTCCCAAACGCCCGAAGAATTAAAATTGCAAAGCGTTCGGTTGACGCAAGAAAGAAATCGGACGTGTATTATGTATACAGCATAGACGTTGAAGCGCCCGATGAGGGTAAAATATTAAAACGCTTAAAAAACGCCGCGCCGACAGCGGAAAAACACTATACATTCCCCAAACAGGGGAATATGACAAACAAACCGGTAATTATTGCCGGAGCGGGACCTGCCGGTCTTATGTGCGCACTGCTCCTTTCCCAAAACGGATATAGGGTAATTTTATTGGAAAGAGGGAAAAAGGTTGATAAGAGAATGGAGGATGTGCGCCGCTTAAAAGAAGAGGGTGTGCTAAATACCGAGTCAAATGTCCAGTTCGGCGAGGGCGGCGCGGGAACATTTTCGGACGGCAAGCTTACTACGGGAATAAAGGATATTCGCATTAAGCGGGTTTTGGAGGAGTTTTACCGCCATGGCGCGCCCGAAGAAATTCTCTATGACGCAAAGCCCCATGTGGGAACGGACAGGCTCTGCACCATGGTAAAAGCCATAAGAGAGGAGATTATAAAAAACGGCTCCGAGGTCAGGTTTGAGAGCAAAATGAGCGATATTATCATTAAAAACGGCACTGTAGCCGGGGTCGAGGTAAACGGCGAATATACCATAGAAACCGACACACTTGTAATTGCCGCCGGTCACAGCGCCCGCGATACCTTTGAAATGCTTTATGGGCGCGGAGTGAATATGGAGCAAAAAAGCTTTTCTGTAGGCGCAAGAATAGAGCATAAGCGTGAAATGATAGATAAGAGTATGTACGGGGATTTTTATGATAAATTCCCGCCCGCCTCCTATAAGCTTTGGACGCATTTAAAAAGCGGCAGGGGCGTGTACACCTTTTGTATGTGTCCCGGCGGCGAGGTCATAGCCTCCGCCTCCGAGGAGGGCGGCGTTGTGACAAACGGCATGAGCAATTATGCCAGAAACGGTGAAAACTCAAATTCCGCCGTTTTGGTAAATGTGGACCCGCCGGATTTTAAAACGGAGCATGTTTTGGGCGGAATGTATCTGCAAAGGGAAATTGAAAGACGAGCCTTTGATGCGGCGGGCGGCGGATACAAGGCTCCGGCTATGCGCCTTGGCGATTTTTTGGGTAAAAATACCGATGGAGAGGTGGTTACACCGTCCTATAAGCCCGGCGTGACCTTCTGCGATATAGAAACGGTACTGCCCCAATATATCTGCGATGCCCTGAGGGAGGGAATAGCCGAGTTCGGCAAAAAAATAAAGGGCTTTGACAGCCCCGGCGCGGTCATGACCTTCCCCGAAACCCGTTCGTCATCTCCCGTTCGGATTTTAAGGGACGAGAGCGGACAGAGCAATGTAAAGGGTCTTTATCCCTGCGGCGAGGGTGCCGGCTATGCCGGGGGCATAACCTCGGCGGCAGTTGACGGGATAAGGACGGCAGAGCTTGTTGCGGAAGTGTTAAAGTAAAGAGGGGAGAGTTGATTATGAATAATAAATTAAAAGGCACTGTGAGTATAATAATTTCAGCCTTTTGCTTTGCGCTTATGAACGCCTTTGTAAGGGCTGCGGGAGATTTGCCCACGATGCAGAAGATGTTTTTCAGGAATGCCGTTGCGTTTTTCGTGGCGGCGGCAGTGCTTGCAAAATCCGGCACAGGCTTTGGAACGCAAAAGAAATTTGTTCCCCATTTGTTTTTAAGAGCCTTCTTCGGCAGTGTGGGGATTTTTTGCAATTTCTACGCAATAGACCATCTTGTGCTGTCGGACGCGTCAATGCTTAACAAGCTTTCGCCGTTTTTTGCGGTGATATGCTCCTACTTTATATTAAAGGAAAAAGTAAAGCCCTATCAGGCAATTGCGGTAATTATTGCCTTTGCGGGCGCACTCTTTATAATAAAGCCCGCCGGCGCGCTTTTAAATTACGCAAGCCTTGTGGGAGTGTTAGGGGGACTTGGCGCGGGAATTGCCTATACAATGGTAAGAAAATTAAGTCAAATGGGCGAGAGAGGGCCGTTTATCGTGTTCTTTTTCTCGGCGTTTTCCTCGCTTGTAACATTGCCGTACTTGATTTTTAATTACCACCCCATGACCCTATGGCAGCTTTGCTCGCTGCTTTTGGCAGGCATTGCGGCAACGGGCGGACAGTTTGCAATTACCGCCGCGTATTCCTACGCACCGGCAAGAGAGGTGTCTGTGTTTGACTACACACAAATAATATTTGCTGCGCTCATAGGCTTCTTTGCCTTCGGCGATGTGCCGGATATATGGAGCGTAACGGGATACATAATCATCTGCGGCGTGTCCGTATGGATGTTTATAAAGAACAAGAAAGAATTTGGGAGGTTATAAAAATGAAGAAGCTTTGGGAATTATTCACTACATTTTTCAGAATAGGGGCGTTCACCTTCGGCGGCGGTTACGCCATGCTTGCCCTTTTGCAGAAAGAAATCGTGGAGATACATAAATGGGCGAGCGAGGAGGAGCTTTTGGATTATTACGCCATAGCCCAGTGTACTCCGGGAGTAATCGCGGTAAACACCGCCACATTTATCGGCGTAAAGCAAAAGGGCATAATAGGCGGCATTGTGGCAACCCTTGGGCTTGTGCTGCCGTCAATTGTGATAATTGCGGTTATTGCGGCATTTTTGAAGAATTTCATGGAATATAAGATAGTGGGACATATCTTAGGCGGTATAAAGGCGGTTGTTGCGGCGCTGATTTTGGACGCAGTGGTAACAATCGGGAAAAAAGCCATAGTTGATAAGGTATGTATTGCCATTGCAATTTTGTCCTTTATCGCGTCGGTATTTTTCTCCGTTTCCCCGGTGTTTATCGTAATCGCGGCGTGTGCGGTGGGAATAATTTTAAAGGGCAGAAAGAGAGGAGGAGAAAACAATGCTTAAAACCTTGCTTTTGGTATACTATGAATTTTTCAAGGTAGGGCTGTTTTCCATAGGCGGCGGACTGGCGACAGTTCCGTTTTTGAAGGAAATAGCGATGCGCTATGACTGGTTTGATTTGGATATGTTAAGCACCATGATTGCGGTTGCGGAGTCAACCCCCGGAGCAATAGGCGTAAACATGGCGACCTATTCGGGCTTTGTTGCGGGACACAGCGCCGGAGGGCTTATGGCAGGTCTTGTGGGCTGTGTAATCTCCACGCTGGGGCTTATATCCCCGGCGATAATCGTAATAACCCTTGTTTCAAAGGCGTATAAAAAATTTCGGGACAATCACCTTGTGCAAAGCGGCTTTTACGGCGTGCGCCCGGCGGTAACGGGAATGATAGCTTCGGCGGGGCTTATCATAATTCAGGCGGCGTTTTTAAAGGGAAGCATACCGGCATATACGGGAATATGGACGTGGGTGCGCGAATTTTTGGGCATAGTGGATTACAAGGCGGTAATCCTTTTTGCGGCGGCGTTTATCGCGTTAAGGAAGATAAAGGTACACCCGATTTGGTTTATAGTAACGGGCGGCGTTTTGGGCGCGGTGTTTTTGATGTAAATTGTTGACATATCAATTTTGATGTGGTATAATCTAAAATGTACTTATATCAGATGAGGAGTATTTTACGATGCGCTCACAAAGAAATAATTTTAACGCTCTTTGTGATGAGGAGCTTGTTAAAAGAGCACAGCAGGGCAATAAGGAGGCTCTGGAATGTATCATACTGCGCTACAGAAAGCTGGTTTATTCAAAATCAAAATCATTTTTCTTGGCGGGAGCGGACAGCGATGATATTATTCAAGAGGGACTTATAGGCCTTTATAATGCTGTGATGAAGTTCAATGTGGACAAGTTCCCCTTCTTTAAGGTGTTTGCCGCAATATGCGTAAAGCGCAGAATGATAACCGCCGTAAAGGAGGCGTCGAGAAAAAAACACTCCCCTCTAAACTCTTATGTTTCACTTGATAACAATACCTTTGACGATGAAAGCGATACTACACTTTTGGATTTAATTCCTACCGGTGAAGTTCAGGATCCTGAAGCAATATTGATTGACAGAGAAAATATAGACGGTATGGAGTATAAAATCAACAAAACATTAAGCGAGTTTGAGCTTGAGGTTTTGTACTATTATCTGGAAAACCATTCCTATAAGGAAATCGCCGATAAGCTCGGACGTGATGTTAAGGCGGTGGATAACGCCATGCAGCGCATAAAAAAGAAGCTGCGCCATCTCGGAGCGGGCGACGGCGAATAGGAAAAAAGAACGAGAGGTATTTATCATGTCTGAAGCACAATTTGAGGACAAGACATTAGTGTGCCGCGACTGCGGCAGTGAGTTCGTTTTTACTGCGGGCGAACAGGAATTTTACGCTCAGAAGGGCTTTGAAAATGAGCCGCTTCGCTGCAAGGAGTGCAGAATTGAGCATAAAAAGAGAATACAGCGCGAAAAGCCCATGTTTGAGATAGTATGCTCAAGCTGCGGCAAGGTTGACAAGGTTCCCTTTGAGCCGCGTCACGACAAGCCTGTATATTGCAGTGAATGTTTTGAAAAAATTCGAAAGGACAGCTGATTTTAATGGATAAAAAGGAATTTGCGCTCAGGCAGCATGAGCAATGGAAGGGCAAGATAGAGATAATCTCCCGCGCAAGGGTTACAAACAGGGAGGAGCTTGCTGTGGCGTACACGCCGGGCGTTGCCGAGCCTTGTCTTGAAATAGCAAAGGACACTGACTTGTCATATAAATATACAAGACGTTCAAATCTTGTTGCGGTTATTACCGACGGAACGGCAGTTCTCGGACTGGGCGATATAGGCCCGGAGGCGGGTATGCCGGTTATGGAGGGCAAGTGCGCTCTGTTTAAGGAGTTTGCGGACATAGACGCATTTCCTCTTTGTATTCGCTCCAAGGAGGTTGACGATATTGTAAACACCGTAAAGCTCATTTCCGGGTCATTCGGCGGAATAAATCTTGAGGACATAAGCGCACCGCGCTGTATCGAGATAGAAAAACGCTTAAAGCAGGAGTGCGATATTCCCATATTCCATGACGACCAGCACGGAACGGCGGTTGTTGTACTTGCGGCGGTGTTAAACGCCTTAAAGCTTGTTAAAAAGGATATAACAAAAATCAAGGCGGTAATAAACGGCGCGGGCGCGGCAGGCAGTGCGATAACGAAGCTGCTTGTGTCAAGAGGTCTTAAAAACGTTATAGTCTGCGACATAAACGGCGCGCTCACAAGAGGCGGCAAGCTTATGAACAGCGAGCAGGAACATCTTGCCGAACTTACAAACCCCGATAACACAGGCGGGTCATTAAGAGAGGTCATAAAGGACGCGGATTTGTTTATAGGCGTGTCTGCGCCGAATATAGTTGACGGTGAAATGATAAAATCCATGGCAGACAAGCCTATAATATTCGCCATGGCAAACCCGGTGCCGGAGATTGGGCCCGACGAGGCAAAGGCGGCAGGCGCATATATTGTGGGAACAGGGCGTTCGGATTATCCCAATCAGATAAACAACGTTCTGGCATTCCCGGGAATTTTTAGGGGTGCGCTTGACGTAAGGGCATCGGACATAAACGACGAGATGAAGATTGCGGCGGCGGAGGCGATTGCCTCGGTAATAACCGAGGAGGAGCTTGACCGCGAGTACATAATCCCGGATGTTTTTGATAAAAGAATGGTAAAGCGCGTTTCCGAAGCGGTAGCCAAAGCCGCAAGAGAAACGGGAACAGCGCGGCTGTAGCAGATAGGAATATTAACGTGTGAATGAGTTCGGTATTGCGCCGGACTCGTTTTATTTGATTTCAAAGAAATTAAATAAACGTAAGTATTCAATATGATTATTTAAAAAGCTTGAAAATTTATTTGTTATGTGATATAATGTCATTGCGACACAATCTGAATAGAATTTAAACCGTTATGGGAAAATACTTGTGGTAAAAGGTGTTTTCTCTATTTACTCATACCATAACGGTGGAGATTGTGTCGCAGCAATAAGGGATTACACTTTTTCGGTGCGTTCTCTTGTTGCGGGGGCGCACTTTTTGGTGTGAAACGTAATCCATAATACACTTTGTAAATTTCGCGAACTTTACAAAACATTATAAAAAGGAGGATACATAAATGGAAAAAGAAGAGAAAAAGAAGTTGTTTTCTCAAGAAGATATAATGAAAATCCTTGATGCTTGCTATGATAAGTCTATACAAGGAATTCCGCATGTCAGTCCTTCGGTGGAACAGATTGCAACCGAATATATGGAAAAATATCCAACGACAGAACAAGCGTGTAAAGCGATGATAAAAAATCAGATTATTAAATGTACAACATCAGGATTTCTTACAGGATTTGGCGGTTTTATTACTCTGCCGGTTACATTACCGGCTAATGTTACGAGCGTTTTATATGTTCAAATGAGAATGATAGCTTGCGCTGCGTTTATGGCTGGATTTGATTTGAATGGTGATGAAACCCAAACCTTTGTATATGCCTGTCTTGCAGGAGTTGCCGTTAATGAAATGTTAAAACAAGCGGGGATTAAATTTGGCGTAAAACTGACAAATAGCTTAATAAAGAAAATTCCCGGAAAAGTTTTAACAAAAATAAATCAAAAAGTCGGTTTTAGATTTATTACAAAATTTGGGACAAAAGGCATAATAAATATGGGAAAACTCGTTCCCGGTGTTGGTGCTGTTATCGGCGGCGGTTTGGATTTGGTTGAAACAAAAGCTATTGGCGACAGAACATATAAATGGTTTTTTGAAGGCAACTATATCTATGATGAAAAGGCGGAAGCTTCTGCCATACCAATAAAAGTAGTTGAAAATCAATAAATAAAGTGGGAAGAATATAACGCGCGGCAGTTGATTAGTATTTGTGACATCGGTTTTATAGCGTTTCTCGTCTAAAAATACCGTTCTTCTGCTTCTTGTCCCATGGGGTGGGGATTTTTCCCTCTGTCATGAGATTATATGTCCTTTGTAACAAAAAGCACAGCGCAGGGGCAGTTTTGCCGCGGCGCTGTGCCTTTTGGTTAATATGCCGCCGCGGTTATTGTACCGTCCTCGGCATAGGAAATATCTATCGTTGAGCCGTCGTTTATTGTTATATCGTTTATTGTGTCCGTGCCGCCGCCGTCAACGTATACAAGCTTGATGTTGAATACATTCGACGAGAAGCCGCCCGTTATGGTCGCCGTTGTGGACTCCCATTCGTACAGCGTGTTTGAGAGAAGATTTCCGCTCTCCGTTCCCGAATCGGGGTCTATGGCGTAAATTTCGCTTATGTCCAGTCCTGTGCTGTTGCTTATCGCAATTCCGAAATTAAGCTGAGGCGGCGCCGGTACCTCTGTTTCCGTAATTACCGGGATTTCCGTATCCGCCGGCTCCGATGCCGGAGCACAGGCCGCGGCACAAAGTACAAGCATTGCCGCAAGTGCTGTGGTGATATATTTTTTCATGTTGTCTCCTTTCTTAAAATAAGTATTTGAAATACCGTTTTGTATTTCTAAACATCCATATTATATATATATCACTAAATGGGCAAAATGTCAAGCTTTTTGTCAAAACAGAGTGCTTTTTTGTCAGTTTTTCAAGGTTTTTGGGGTGACATATACGGTATTATACCGGTCATATATGACCATACCCGGCTTTGCTCCGGCGGGCTTTTTGACATTTTTTATCTGTGTGTAGTCCACCGGCACCTGGGAGGACGCCCTCGCCTTTGAGTAATATGCCGCAAGCTGTGCGGCTTCCATCAGCGTTGTTTTCGGTACGTCTTTGTCAAGACCCAGCTTTATTACGGTGTGGGAGCCGTGAATGTTTTTTGTATGAAACCATATGTCGGAGGAGTTGGCAAGCTTTGTGGTAAGGTAATCGTTTTGTGTGTTGTTTTTTCCCACATAAATGTCAAACCCGTCCGAGGATACAAAGTGCAGTGGCTTTGCCTGGGGCTGCTTTTGCTTTTTCGAGTCGCGGCGCCGGTTTAAATACCCCTGTGCGATAAGCTCGGTGCGTATTGCGTTAAGGTCGCTTTCCGTTTCGGCGTTCTCCGCCGCTGTCAGGGTGCTTTCCAAATAATAAAGCTCGTTTTTTGCGCCCTCTATCTGCTTTGCCGCTTCCGTTTCGGCAATCTTTGCTTTGGTGTACTTCTTAAAATAGTGCTGAGCGTTTTGTGACGGAGAAAGCCGCACATCAAGGGGTATGGTGACGGAGGGCATATCCTCCTCATAGTAGTTTATTACCTCAACCGACTTGTCCCCGTCCTTGATTTGGTGCATTGCCGAGGTGACAAGCTCGCCGTATATTTTGTATTTGTCCTTGTTTTTCGCGTCATTTACCGTTCTTTGCAGAATAATAAGCTTTTTGTTTATGCGTTCTATATTGTTTGACAAAAGCTTCACAAGCCCTGCGCTTTTTTGTCTCATGCGCTCGTGCATATCCCTTGTGCCGTAGAATTTATCAAGCATTGCGCTTATGCCCTCACAGGGAACAATATCCGCCATATCGCCGTACTGCTCTATCATGAATGAGGAAAAATCAAGCATTTTCCCTGTTCCCTTTTCAACAATCAGACAGGGCGAAAAATCGTTTTGACGGACCTTTTGCGAAAACCTTACAAGCTCCGCCTTTAAGGCGCTTTGCTTGTTTAAATTCAAATCGGCTGTGGTAATATCCGTACGCGAAAAAGCGCGGTATACAATCTCTCTTGCCGTAAGGGGACTTATGCCGCAGACCGCGTCAAGAAGCACGTTAAAAGCGCGCTTGGGCAGCGAAAAGTCAAGCTCCGTTTCCGGCACAACCTCGATTAGGGGAGTTTTGTCCTGAGCGGGGGGAGATACATAATCAAGCCCCGGTAAAATCTGTCTTACCGAGCTTACGGTAAAATCCACCCTTTTTATGGAGTCGATTATTTTCATGTCATTATTTACCAGAATAATATTTGAATGTCTGCCCATTATTTCGATTATAATATGCTTGACGGTAAGATCGCCAAGCTCGTCATAGCTTTCAACGGAGATTTTGACTGTGCGTTCAAAGCCCTCCTGGGTAACGGCAATGATTTTGCCGCTGCCTAAATGCTTTCTTAAAAGCATACAAAACATGGGTGCGGTGACGGGGTTCTTTTTGGGTGTGTCGGTAAAGTGCAGCCGCGGATGCGCGGGGCTTGCGGAAAGAACAAGACGAAAGCTTTCCTCCCGCGTCCGTATATGAATTACAATTTCGTCCTTTTCGGGCTGATGTATTTTATCTATTCTGCCGCCGACAATCTTATTTGCCGTTTCAAGGGTCAGCGCCCTTATGCAGACTGCGTCCAGTGCCATAGTTATTTTCCTTTCCGAATACTTATTTATGCTATTATATCACAAACCGAGCAAAAAGAAAAGAACAAAAAACATAAAAACATTGATTTTGGCGCAGGTTTATGATAGAATTAAGAAAGGGGACATATTCCCCGAAAATACGTCAAGGGAGAAAAATATGTTTGTACTTTTATTGTTAATACCGTTTATTATAGGCTGCCGGCCTGTGGGGGACGGCGCGGAGGTTTTCGGAGTTGTTACCACAAAGTCATTGAAGGGACTGTTTGCGTCGGGAGTGGTGCTGCATCATTTATGCACATACTTCTGTCCGCCCATAACCTCGCTTGAGGTGTACAGAAATTTGGGCTTTATCATGGTGAGCGGATTTTTTCTTATTTCCGGCTACGGGCTTACCTACAGCGCAAGGAAAAAGGAGGGGTATCTTAATCACTTCCTGTTAAGGCGGGTTTTGCCGATAATCGTGGGCTTTTACCTTTCCGCCTTTGCATACTGTCTTATGTACAGGCATTACCATGTGCTGACATGGGAAATGTTTCGGACCATTGTTACCGGCGCGAATTACTGGTTTATATATGCCATACTGATTTTATACATAGGCTTTTACATATCCTTCAGGTTTTTCAAGTCCCAAAACGCACCCTATGCCTGTACGGTCTGGACGGTGCTTTACATGGCGGTCATGTTTGTAAAGGGCTTAAAAGCTCCCGGTGTGTACGGATACTGGTGGTTTAATTCCTGTCTTGCCTTTGCGGCGGGGATTTGGTTTTGTGTGTATCGTGACAGGATTTTGGGATTTTTGGATAGGGGATATATATGGAAGCTTGTGTTGTCGGCGGCGGTGTTTGGGGCTGCATTTGCGGGTGTGTATTTGATTGAGGACAAGGCGTCCTTAAAGATACTTGCCTGTGAGCTTATCGCATCGGTCAGCTTCTGTGTGTTGGTTTTGCAGTTTTGTATGCGGTTTAAGGTCAATAATATTGTGCTTAAAAGCTTGGGTACGGTGTCACTGGAACTGTATCTTGTACAGGCGCTGTGGATTTACGTTGTGGGCAACGAATACACCTCACAGTGGCATGCGGTTTTAATGGTGTTTAATATTATAATAAGAACGGTGCTGCTTGCATGGGTGGTGCATTATGTATCAAAAGGAATTATGTGGATTGTTGAGAAAGTGAGATTTTTGATATGGAAATAGTAAAAATGACGGTAAAGGACATGGATGAGGTTCTTTCAATGGAACGGGAATTTTTCGCAAGCCCCGCGCTTTTGCATCCTCTTGACGATGAAACCATCAAAAGAACTGTCCGCGCAGCCTGCGGGGGATATTCGGGCTTTTGCGGTTATTTGATGAAATCCGGCGGCGAAACGGCGGGATTCGGGCATATATCCCGGTACTTTGAGTCCGAGGTGGGCGGCGAGTGTGTGCTGCTTATGGATATATATGTAAAGCCCGAATTTCGGGGACAGGGCATTGGCTCGGAATATATAAAGAAGATAACGGAGCTGTTTGCGGAAGCAAAGCGTTTCAGGCTCGAAGCGGAGCCGGGAAACAGCCGCGCAATTGCCATGTATGAAAGATTAGGCTTTAGGACACTTGGATACAAGCAGATGTGCATAGACAAGGAGTGAAAAATTATGGATAAAATACAGAAGCTGGGCGAAATGATAAAAAACAGCGAACATATTGTATTTTTCGGCGGTGCGGGGGTTTCTACGGAAAGCGGCATACCGGACTTTCGCTCACAGGACGGGCTGTATAATCAAAAATACGATTATCCCCCGGAGGAGATTTTGTCCCACAGCTTTTTTGTAAGGCATACCGAGGAATTTTATCGGTTTTACCGGGATAAAATGCTCTATCTTGACGCAAAGCCCAACCCGGCTCATTATGCTTTGGCAAGGCTTGAGAAGCAGGGAAAGCTTAGGGCGGTAATAACCCAAAACATTGACGGACTGCACCGTATGGCAGGGAGCAATACGGTTTTGGAACTGCATGGGAGCATTTATACAAACTACTGCACCGAATGCGGCAAACGCTACGGAATAGAAGCAATAACCGAAACCGAGGGAGTACCTCGATGCGAATGCGGCGGTATAATAAAGCCCGATGTTGTGCTTTATGAAGAACCCCTTGACGAGTATATAACAAGCATGGCGGCGGCATACGCCCAGAGCGCGGATATGTTCATCGTGGGCGGAACTTCCCTTAACGTGTACCCGGCGGCCGGGTTTGTGTATCAGTACATGGGCGATAAGCTTGTACTTATAAATAAATCCAAAACGCAGATAGACGACAGAGCGGCTCTTGTGATAAACGAAAATATAGGCATGGTGTTTGAACGCTTGGGAATATAATGAAAATTCCTCCCCCGTATGGGGGAGGGGCGGGGGAGATTACATTTTCAAGAAAAGCTTGGTAATCCCTCTTAGGCATTTAGGCATCTTCCATACAACGATTTTCATAATACGCACTCCCTTCTACCACTTAAACAGACATAAATATCCCAGTAAAACAAGTATGACCGTTTCAATTACGGCTATGATAACCGGCGGACAAAGCAGCCCTGCCGCAATACCTGCGCAGAATGCAAGCGCCCCCAGTCCCACAGCCTTGGCGCAGCCCGGCATACAGAAATTTATCAATATAATCCCCTCCGTTTCTTATCGGATGAACTCTATGCTATAATATATGAAATAAAGCCTGTCCGTGACACAAAATAATGTTGCTTTTTTAAAACTTATATGGTATAATCAAGTTAAGGAGGTGGGACGTATGTCATTATCGGTGATATGGTTTGCGGCGTTTGCGGTGTTTGTTATCATCGAAGCGTGTACATATCAGATTGTATCGATATGGCTGGCAATCGGAGCGTTGGGCGGTTTTGCGGCTTATTGCATGGGATGTGAGTTTTATGTGCAGATGATAGTTTTTCTTGTAATATCCTTTGCGCTTTTGGGACTGTTAAGACCCGTATCACTCAGGCTTATGAAAAATAAGGGAATAAAAACCAATGCCGAGAGCCTTATAGGAAAGGAAGTTCTCATTACCGAGGCGGTTGATAATATGCGTCAGACCGGAAAGGGCAAGGTCGGCGGCATGGAATGGACCGTCAGAAGTGTGGGAGATGAAAGGGTTGAGGCGGGTGTGTCGGCAACCGTCGTAAGGATTGAGGGCGTAAAGCTCATGGTTAAAGGAAAGGAAGAATAGTTATGGGTTTTGTTATAGGAGTATTGATTGTAATTATAGCGATTATTATCGCAAACGTTAAGGTTGTGCCTCAGGCACACGCATACATTATAGAACGCTTCGGCGGCTATTACACCACATGGGGAACGGGGCTTAAATTTAAGGTGCCCTTTATTGACAAAATAGCAAGCAAGGTAAGCCTTAAGGAGCACGTTGTGGATTTCCCGCCCCAGCCGGTTATTACCGAGGATAACGTTACCATGCAGATAGACACGGTTGTGTATTATCAGATAACCGACCCCAAGCTTTATACCTACGGAGTGGAAAGACCCATGATGGCGATAGAAAATCTTACCGCCACCACCTTAAGAAATATAATAGGTGATTTGGAGCTTGACGAAACTCTCACATCGAGAGATACGGTAAACACAAAAATGCGTTCCATTCTTGACGAAGCCACCGACCCCTGGGGAATTAAGATAAACAGAGTGGAGCTTAAAAACATAATCCCGCCCAGGGAGATACAAGACGCCATGGAACGTCAGATGAAGGCTGAAAGAGAAAGACGAGAGAGTATTTTAAGAGCCGAGGGCGAGAAAAAGAGTGCGGTTTTGATTGCCGAGGGTGAAAAGGAGTCGGCAATTTTAAGAGCCGAAGCAAAGAAGCAGGCGGCAATAAAGGAAGCTGAGGGTCAGGCGGAGGCGATAGTCACCGTACAAAACGCCGTTGCCGAGGGTATCAGAAAAATCAACGAGGCAGCGCCCGGGGACGGATACATTGCGATAAAATCCCTGGAAGCTTTTGAAAAGGCAGCCGACGGAAAGGCGACAAAGCTTATAATCCCCTCAGACATACAGGGGCTTGCAGGCTTGGCGGCTTCCTTAAAGGAAATTATTAAAGAAGATGTGAAGTAAAATCAAAACCACCGGCAAATCCGGTGGTTTTTCGTGGATAAAAATGCCCTTTTGTGTACTCTACACAAAAATTGCTATAAATTTAACAGTTTTTTTAAAGGCTAACAACGTTAAAAAAATGTTGCAAAAAAGGGTAAAATACGCTATAATGTACAATAGGTAAATTTTTAAATATAGGGAAAATGCCGTTCACAAGACGGTGGATTCGTATATAGGGGTAAAACTCTTTTAATCATAATTTTATCTACTTAATTTTATCAAAAAACGGAGGTTGTATCATGGGAACAGTTGATAAACTGACTGAGCTTCAATACCGCAGAAATGTCATTGAGCAGGGCGGCGGCGAAGCAAAAATCAAAAAACAGCATGATGCCGATAAGCTTACAGCCCGCGAGAGAATAAATGCTCTTTTGGACGAGGGCAGCTTTGTTGAGGTTGACGCTTTTGTCAGCCACAGATGCTCTGAATTCGGAATGGACAGAACGGAAATTCCGGGCGAGGGCGTCGTAACGGGTTACGGCACCGTGGACGGACGTCTTACGTTTGTTTATGCGCAGGACTTTACCGCCATGGGCGGCTCGCTGGGCGAAATGCACGCCAAGAAAATATGCAAGGTTATGGATATGGCTGCCAAAATGGGAGCTCCGATAATCGGCATGAACGACAGTGGCGGCGCAAGAATACAGGAGGGCGTTGACGCACTCTCGGGCTTTGGCGACATCTTCTACAGAAATACATTAAACAGCGGTGTTATTCCGCAGATAAGCGTTATAATGGGTCCGTGTGCGGGCGGTGCGGTTTATTCGCCGGCTATTACGGATTTCATATTCATGGTTGACAAAACCTCGCAGATGTTCATAACCGGTCCTCAGGTTATAAAATCGGTTACCGGCGAGGACGTTACCGCAAACGATTTGGGCGGCGCACAGGTTCACAACTCGGAATCGGGCGTTGCACATTTTAGAGCTTCAAACGATGAGGAGTGCATAGAGCAGATTAAAAAGCTGCTTTCATATCTTCCCTCAAACAACCTTGAGGAAGCACCCCTTGCCGATGTGACAGACCCCATAAACAGACTGTCCGAGAAGCTTACGACAATAGTCCCCGACGACGCGTCAAAGGCATACGACGTTAAGGAGGTTATTGCCGAAATCGTTGATAACGGCGACTTCTTTGAGATAATGAAGGATTTTGCAAAAAATATCGTCATAGGCTTTGCAAGAATGAACGGTCAGACGGTGGGCGTGGTTGCAAATCAGCCCAAGGTTATGGCAGGTTCTTTGGATATTAACTCGTCGGATAAGGCGGCAAGATTTATCCGCTTCTGCGACAGCTTCAATATCCCCCTTGTAACCCTTACCGATGTTCCGGGCTACTTCCCCGGCATTGAGCAGGAAAAGGGCGGAATTATCCGTCACGGCGCAAAAATTCTTTACGCTTACAGCGAGGCTACTGTGCCTAAGATAAACGTTATCTTAAGAAAGGCATACGGCGGCGCGTACATAGCAATGAGCTCAAAGCACTTGGGCGCGGATATGGTTATGGCATGGCCTACCGCCGAGATTGCGGTTATGGGTCCCGAGGGCGCGGCAAATATTATATTTAAGAATGATATTAAGGAAAGTGCCGACCCCATCGCCACAAGACAGGAAAAGATACAGGAATACAGAAACAAGTTTGCATCACCCTTTGAGGCGGCAAAGAGAGGCTATGTTGACGATGTCATCGAGCCGGACTCCACAAGACCCAGAATTATTGCGGCTCTTGAGATGCTTGCGTCAAAGCGTGAAACAAGACCGGCGAAGAAGCACGGAAATCTCCCTGTTTAATTATCGAAAGGAGTTATTGACATGAGTGTTTCAGAAGCTTTGGCTACAGGTTTGCAGACAACGGTTGTGGGACTGTCGATTGTCTTTTCGGTGCTTATTATAATAATGCTTGTGCTTTACTGCTTCAAGTTTATATTTGCACCGAAGGAGGAAAAGGCACAGCCCGAGCCACCAAAGCCGGTTGAGGCTGTAAAAGAGCCTGTGGCAGAGGAGCAGGTAAACGAGGAGGAGCTTATCGCAGTGCTTACGGCAGCGGTTGCGGCAAGTCTTAACACCTCGACATATCATCTGCAAATAAAGTCATACAGACGAGTAGGTAACAATATGCCATCATGGAATAAGGCTGGCGTTACGGAAACCATAAATAACAGATTTTAAAAGGAGGCTATAACAATGAGAAAGTTCAATATAACTGTAAACGGAACAACATACGAGGTTGACGTGGAGGAGGTCGGCGGAGTACAGGCTCCCGCAGCCGCTCCCGTACAGGCTGCTCCCGCTCCGGCACCGGCAGCTCCCAAGGCAGCGCCTAAGGCTGCTCCCGCAGCAGGCAGCGCAGGTGCGGTTAAGGTAAGCGCACCCATGCCCGGTACAATCGTATCCGTAAAGGTAAATGTGGGTGACAGCGTAAAGTCTGACACCGTAGTTGCAATTCTTGAGGCAATGAAGATGGAGAACGAAATCTTTGCCGGCAAGGACGGCACAATCGCAAGCGTTAACGTATCCGCCGGCGACAGCGTAAACAGCGGCGACGTTATCGTAACAATGAACTGATACCGATTTTGGAAAGTGGTGACAAGAAAGTGTTAGAGAGTTTAATTAACTTTTTGAGCGAAACGGGTATTGCAAAGATGTTCTCGCAGATGGCCCAATCCGCCGCTGACGGAAACTGGCTCCAGGTTGTAGGAACGCCGCTTATGATAGCAATTGCCTGCGTGCTTTTGTATCTTGCCATTGTCAAGAAATACGAGCCGCTGCTGCTTTTGCCCATAGCCTTCGGTATGCTTCTTACAAACCTGCCCATGGAATTTACGCAAAAGCTTATGCATCCCGATTTCTTCGTAAATGACGAGTACCTCATAGACGGGCATTTGAATATTCAGCTCATATGCTCCGAGGGAGGGCTTTTGGATTTATTGTATTTGGGCGTTAAGCTGGGCATATATCCGCCCCTTATCTTCTTAGGTATAGGCGTTATGACCGACTTCGGCCCCCTTATCGCAAACCCCAAGAGCCTGCTTTTGGGTGCGGCGGCACAGTTCGGCGTATTTGCGGCATTTTTAATGGCTTTGGTTTTAGGTGCACTGGGACTGGGCTTTGGCGTAAACGAGGCGGCTTCCATCGGTATTATCGGCGGTGCGGACGGACCTACGGCGATTTTCGTAACAAAATCCCTTGCTCCCAAGCTTCTTCCGGCAATAGCCGTTGCGGCGTACTCATACATGGCGCTTATCCCGGTTATTCAGCCGCCGTTTATGAAGCTTCTTACAACAAAGAAAACAAGAAGTATTAAAATGGCACAGCTTCGTCCCGTAAGCAGAACGGAAAAAATTCTGTTCCCGATTATCGTAACAATAGTTGTTGCGCTTATCGTGCCGGACGCGGTTTCGCTTGTGGGCTGCCTGATGCTCGGAAACCTTGTTAAGGAATCGGGCGTTGCGGACAGACTTAGCAATACAATGAAAAATGAGCTTACAAACATAGTAACAATATTCTTGGGAACAACAGTCGGAGCTACCGCAACTGCGGAAAGCTTCCTAAATCCCCAGACCTTGGGTATCATCGCACTGGGTCTTATAGCCTTTTGTTTCTCCACAATCGGAGGACTTCTGTTGGGCGATTTGATGTGCGTGCTTACCAAGGGCAAGGTAAACCCCCTTATCGGCTCGGCAGGTGTGTCGGCAGTGCCGATGGCGGCGCGTGTGGCACAGACGGTGGGACAGAAGGAAAATCCCTCAAACTTCCTGCTCATGCACGCAATGGGACCCAACGTTGCCGGAGTTATCGGCTCGGCGGTTGCGGCGGGTGTGTTCCTTGCAATGTTTAAATAATCATAAAGGAGTGAGTATAAAATGGCAAAACCTGTAGAGATTACGGAAACAGTCTTAAGAGACGCTCACCAGTCACTTATCGCTACAAGAATGACCACCGATGAAATACTTCCCATAGTTGAGAAGCTTGACCAAATCGGCTATCATTCCCTTGAAGCGTGGGGCGGTGCCACATTCGATGCTTGTTTGAGATTTTTAAACGAGGATCCGTGGGAAAGATTAAGAAAGATTAAGGATAAGGCTAAAAATACGCCTATACAGATGCTTTTTAGGGGTCAGAATATTTTGGGCTACCGTCACTATGCGGACGATGTTGTTGAGTATTTTGTTCAGAAATCCATCGCAAACGGCGTTGACATTTTAAGAATATTCGACGCATTAAACGACCCCAGAAACCTTGAATGTGCAATAAATGCCTGCAAAAAGGAAAAGGGTCATGTACAGGCAACAGTGTGCTATACCATAAGCCCGGTTCACGATATAGAAAGCTTTACAAAGCTTGCAAAGCAGCTTGAGGACATGGGTGCGGATTCCATTTGTATCAAGGATATGGCGGGATTGCTTCTGCCTTATACCGCATATGATTTGGTAAAGGCTATGAAGGCAACCGTTAAAGTTCCCATTCAGCTTCATACCCACTACACCTCCGGCGAGGCTTCAATGGTATACTTAAAGGCTATCGAAGCAGGCGTGGACGTTATCGACTGCGCAATGTCGCCCATGGCTATGGGTACATCACAGCCCCCGACAGAGCCTATCGTTGCGGCGCTTCAGGGTACACCCTATGATACGGGCTATGACCTTGACAAGCTGGTTGAAATAAGCGAGTACTTCAAGCCCTTAAGAGAAAAGTACATTGAAAGCGGTCTTATGAACGCAAAGGTAATGGGCGTTGACGTAAACACATTAAAGTACCAGGTTCCCGGCGGAATGCTCTCAAACCTTGTTTCGCAGCTTAAGCAGCAGGGCAGAGAGGACGCCTTTGACGAGGTATTAAAGGAAGTGCCCAGAGTAAGAGAGGATTTGGGTTATCCTCCGCTGGTAACTCCGTCCTCACAGATTGTGGGAACTCAGGCGGTGCTTAACGTTCTTATGGGCGAAAGATACAAGATGATTTCCAAGGAAACAAAGGGTATCGTAAGAGGCGAATACGGCAAGTGTCCGGTAGATATTAAGCCGGAAATCGTTGAGAAGATCATAGGCGACGAGGAAAGAATTACCTGCCGTCCCGCAGACAAGATTGAAAACGAGCTTGATAAGCTTACCAAGGAATGTGCCGAGTGGATTGAACAGCCCGAGGACGTGCTTTCATATGCACTGTTCGGTCAGGTTGCGGTAAAGTTCTTCGAGTACAGAAGGGCGCAGAAATATAAGATTGACGCGGATTTGGTTGATATGGAGAATAAAACCTATCCCGTATAATGAAAAAGCAGCCAAAACGGCTGCTTTTTTTGTTGCATAAGCGTATGATTTGTGGTATAATAAATATGTAAAAATTCGTGAAAGGATGATTTGTATGAAAAAACTAATTACGGCGGCAGTCGTTTCGGGGCTTTTACTGGCAGGAACAACCGCTATGGCGTACACCTTCCCCAACTCCTACTGGCCCGCAAGCCGAGGTTACGGCGCGGCGTTGGAGAGCGGAGATGATCAGGGTATTATTACCTATGGAAAGCAGATAATCGATATTATGGCCAATCAGCCCGAATGCAGTGAGGTTACCGATAACCGCGCCGCCAAAAGCTATGAGATAGCCAAGGCGTATGAGCGCATGGGTGATTACGCTTCGGCGGCGTATTGGTTCGAGTGGTGTATTCCCTATAACCGCGCCATGGGCTGGGACGATGCGGTTACGGCGGCTGAGGTAAAGGTAAATCAGTTTACGCCCAGATTTGATTTGTATACCCTAAGCGATACTCCCCAGGCAAGCTACGGCGCAAAGAACGAGCCGGCAAACGGTATTCTCTACGGCGAGGTTGCCGAGGTAAGTACGGACGCGGAGTCCATGGACCTTTTGTACATTGCCTACGGCAATAACGAAAGCTTCAACGACTGGAACAGGAGCGTTTTGAATAAGGACAGGGAAAAGGGCAGAGCGGTGGAAATCGCGCTTAACTTTGAGGGTATGTCCTCACAGCTTCAGCAGGTTATAGACGATACCGATTATATAAACAGGCTGGTAAGCTTTTTACAGTCCTATTCGGATATGCCGATATTTTTAAGAATAGGTGCGGAGATGAATGTGTGGGAGCCGCTGCCGGACGCAGAGCTTTATAAGCAGGCGTTTATTAAGGTTTCCAATGCGGTAAGAGGTCTTAATAATGTGGCGGTAGTCTGGAGCGTGTCCCATACCTCCTCATGGGGACGGGATTTTGACGAATATTACCCCGGTGACGAGTATGTGGACTGGGTAGGCGCGTCCCTTTACTGCAATAAGTATTTTAACGGTCAGACATGGAGCGGCAACAGCCTTATAAACGAGTTTTACTTCAAGACCGGCTACAGTGCCGATCCGGTGCTGCTTTTGGAGGAGCTTGCCCAAAAGCATGGTGCAACAAAGCCCATAATGCTTGCGGAATGCGGCAGTGCGTACACAACAATGGGCAGTGTGAACGATACCGATGAGGAATGGGCAAGAAACCGCTTAAAGGGCATATATAACAGCATACCCATGGTATATCCGCAGGTTAAGCTTATAGCTTATTTTAATAAGCGTGTACCCAACGAAAAACAGTATTATGATTTGACAGGAAGTGCGGTTTTGCAGAGCGAATACAACGAGGTAACAAAATCACCCTGGTTTATTCAAGGCAAGGCGTCAAACACCGCCCAAAGCTTTAAAAAGGCAGAGAATACCGTACCGGTTAAGGGCAGCAGCTTAGAGGTATACGCCTATGCCCATACCTACGGCAATAACGAGCCTGTTGTGGATTACTATATAGACGGTCAAATAGTTGCAAGCTCCGATAAAATCCCCTATAAATGCAATATAGACATATCGGGGTACAGCGGAACGCATACATTAAGCGCCGCGGTAAACAATAACGGCAATTATATTATCTCAAAGGAATACACCTTCACCGCGCCGGATACGGAAAATCTGAGCGAGGTGCAAAAGGCGGCACTGGAATATAACCTGAACGCCAAGATAATGAACGGCTACGATGACGGAACAATCCGTCCCTACGGAAAAATCACCAGAGCGGAATTTGCGGCGATGGTATGCAGAGCCATGGGCTATGAAAACAGCGAAAAATGCACCTTTGCCGACGCGGCGGAGCATTGGGCATCGGAATATATCCGCGCCTGTGTTGACGCGGGAGCGATAGACGGCGTGGGCGGAAATAATTTCGCGCCCAACGAAAACGTAACCCTTGCCCAGGCGGTAAAGATAATTTCGGTTGTAAAGGGCATTACAACGTCCGAGCAGGCTAAGAAGGACGGCGGTTATCCCGAGGGCTATTTAAAGGCGGCAAGGGAGAAGTCACTGCTTGAAAACCTGACGCAAAGCGACATAAACGGGCAGTTAAGCCGAATAGATACGGCAATGCTGTTCTATAACACAAAATAAAATCATAAATGGGGGCTGCATCAACAGCCTCCGCTTTTTTTGAAAAATTTTCGTTTTTTTGAGACCGAAGTGTTTTGTTTTGGATATATAAATATGTAAGTTAAAGATAACGTTGTTTTTAATTACCGCAAATTCACGGAATTGGAGGATTTGGCATTGACAGATGAAGAAAAGCTTTTGATAAATCTGAAAAAGCGCAGGCGGGGCAGTCTGGAAAAGGCTGTTGATATTTACACTCCTTATGTCAGCGTAATCGTTTATAATATAATCGGTGGAATTATGACAAAGGAGGATGTTGAGGAGGCGGTTTCCGATGTGTTCGTTTCACTCTGGAAAAGCGCCGGAGAGCTTGATGTTAAAAAGGGCTGTATTCGTACATATCTGGGCGCGCTGGCAAGAAACTGCGCAAGAAAAAAGCTCCGCGGCTTTAAGGGCGCATATGCACAGCTTGATGAAAGTGCGGCGGCTTCGGAGGAGGAGCTTTGCGCAAGGCTTGAATTGGATGAGGAAAGAGCCATGCTGCTTGAGCTGATAAAAGACTTGGGCGAGCCGGACTGCGAGATATTTCTCAGATATTACTGGTACAACGAGAGGATTTCAAAAATATCCGATGTCACCGGGATATGCAAATCAACCATAACCACGAAGCTTCAGCGGGGACGAAAAAAATTAAAGGAAATTTTAACCAAAAGGGAGGAACGGCAATGAGCAAGGCTTTTTATGATTTTAAAATAGACCCGGCGGATATTAAAAACAGGGTAAATAAAACCCTTAATGCCGACCTCCGGGAAAGGAGACTGTATATGAGGTACAAAATATTAAAAACAGCGGTTATTGCGGCTGCGGTAACTGCCCTAACCGCCGTATCGGTATTTGCGGCGTCACCGGCAGGACAGGAGGTAATAAGCAGTATTGTTTCCTACTTCCAAAACGATAAGGCATCACAGATAACAAGCATGGAGGCTCTTGCGGAATATAACGAGGAAATAGGCAAGAGCGTTTCAAAGAACGGATATACTCTGACGCTTGACAATGTGGCGGCAGACGATAATTTTATTCATGTGTTTTACACCATAAGCTCGCAAAGCACGCCGTTTTTTGAGGGTGAAGACCCTCGGTGGGCGGCATATTACGGCACAGTCGGACCTCAGATGGGTATGGAATGTGTGATAAACGATACTCTTGCAGGTTATGGCACAAACAATAACAAACATGACGGCTATTTCGCGGATAATTATACATATAAGGGCGTATGCAAATATAATGCCGTACTTATGCCAAGCTCCGATATTGTTAAGGTGGAGCTGTATGGGGACATTGGTTTTTACAAGGAAAACCCGATTTTTAATAAGCTCTATACCGACAGCTCACAAATAACCGACGAGGAAAGAGAAAAAATATGGTATATCAAAACAGAGGTAAATAAATCAAAGGTCAGAGTGGAAAGCGTGACAAGGGAAATAAATGCTCCGTTTTGGGGAGGAGAGGTGGAAAAGGCCGTATTCTCGCCTTTCGGAAATCAGCTTGTTATAGCCACGCCGGAATCGGTGTACGAGAATATACTGCCGGATAGCTTTGCGATGTTTGATGAAAAAGGAACTTGTCTTGATGTACTCAACGCCGGTTTCACCCGGAATGATGAAGGAATATCAAGAAATGCCTTTGAATTTTTAAAGGCGGATAAAAATACCCGGCAGCTTACCTTCGTTCCGCTGATTTTTCACGAGCATGGAGATGTAGGCACACAGATACGGGAAATAGGAACATATCCCATTGAATACAAAATAAGCGATTACAGCAAGGTGGTTGTAACCGATGTAAGAATAAGTGACGGTATGGTGGAGATAGATTATTACAAGGACGGCTTTGTAATGTATGACCCGGGCTTTGTTATTATGAATGAAAAGGGAGAAAATGCCGAGCCGGGCGGAAAGCTGGGCTGTACACTGTATCATGATGTGCATTATGAAACGAACAGCTATACCGCTCGCTATGAATATGAAAAATATGCCGATGACGGCAGACCGATACCGCCGGACGAGAGCGTCAGCGAACAGGCATTAAAGGCGGAAATTGCCAAAATAGGGGTCTATGAGCAAAGCTATATAGCTTTAGACTATGACAATGCCGTAACGGTGGATTTAAAATAGAAAATTAAAAAAACTCTTGATTTCGGATTAAATCTGATTTCAAGAGTTTTTTTGTTATCACACTTCCTCGATTATCGGTAAAATCATCGGGTTTCTCTTTGTTGCGTCGTAGATATATTTTGCAACCGCGGTCTTTAGCGCGCTCTTTAAAGAGGACCAGTCCGGGTTCTTTTTTGCCATACTGTCCGTTACGGACTGCGCCGCAATTTCCCTTATTCCGCCCATCAGACTTTCCGCTTCTCTTACATAAACGAAGCCTCTTGAGATAATGTCCGGTCTGCCGACTATCCGCCTGCCATGATCCGTTACCGTCACAACCACAATAATCAGACCGTCCTGGGCAAGGTGCTTTCTGTCCCTTAAGACAATGTTTCCCACATCACCCACGCCTAAACCGTCTACCAAAATCTTTCCGGCAGGAACTGTTCCTGCGGGCTTTGCGCCGGTTTGGTCAAGCTCTAAAACAGAGCCGTTTTCCAAAACGAATATATTCTTTTCGGGTATTCCCACCTTCTGCGCCAGTGCCTTGTGCAGAACAAGATGCCTGTGTTCGCCGTGTACGGGTATGAAGAATTTGGGCTTTGTCAAGGCTAAGATTAGCTTTAACTCCTCCTGACAGGCGTGTCCCGAAACGTGTACCTCCGCAAGGGACTTGTATATAACCTCCGCGCCTATCTTAAACAGCTCGTTTACCACGTTGGAAACGGATTTCTCGTTTCCCGGTATCGGTGTTGCACTAAGTATAATCAGGTCGTCCTTCGTTACCTCTACCTTTCTGTGGTCGCTGTATGCCATTCTTGTAAGTGCGCTCATCGGCTCGCCCTGTGAGCCGGTTGTTATTATAACAACCTGTGAGGGCTTGTACTTTTTGATGTTGTCAATGTTTATAAGCACTCCCTCGGGTACTTTCATATATCCTAAAAGTATGGATATTTCAACAATGTTTTCCATACTTCTTCCCGAAACCGCAACCTTTCTGTTGTTCTTTGCCGCGGCGTCTATTATCTGCTGTACGCGGTGTACGTTTGAGGCGAAAGTCGCCACAATAATTCTCTTGCTACAGTTTTTGAAAATCTGTTCAAAGGTTTCGCCTACAGACCTTTCGCTCATTGCAAAGCCGGGACGCTCAACGTTCGTGCTGTCGGACATAAGCGCCAAAACGCCCTCCTTGCCCAGCTCCCCTAACCTTGCCAGGTCTATCATATCTCCAACTATGGGAGTTGTGTCGATTTTAAAGTCACCCATGTGAATAACCGTTCCCGCCGGCGTCTTTATCGCCAGCGCCGCCGAATCGGCTATTGAGTGATTTGTGCGGATAAACTCAACGGAAAAATTCCTTCCCGCTTCAACCGTCTGTCCGTATCTTACGCGGTGAAGCTTTGCGCCGGATAAAATATTATGCTCTTTGAGCTTGTGCTCCACAAGCCCCAAGGTCAGTCTTGTTCCGTAAACGGGTACGTTTATGGATTTTAAGAAATACGGCAGTCCGCCTATATGGTCCTCGTGTCCGTGGGTGAGGAAAATTCCCTTTATTTTCTGCCAGTTCCTCTCCAGGTATGAAATGTCGTTTATTACCATGTCAACTCCGGGCATATCGTCATCGGGGAATGCCATTCCGCAGTCTACCATGATTATTTCGTTGCCAAACTCGAAGGCGGTAAGGTTTTTTCCGATCTCGTCAAGTCCGCCCAGCGGTATTATCCTTAATTTTTTTGCTTTTGCCACATAAATCTCCTTTCTCTATTTTATAACATAGGAAATTGCTCGTTTTGAGTGAGCAATTTTGCTTGTTCAAAAAAAGCGTACCGCTTTGCCCCCAAGATTGGGGGTTAGGGGGTTGATGCGCTTTAACGCTTTTTTATTTGCCGACCTAAATTACACTATCTTATATTATACCATAATTTAGTGAATTTAGTCAAGATGTTTACACATTATTTCTCGCTTATTGTCACTTCAACGCTTACTCCCGTAGGCGCGTTTATGCACTCTCCCGAAAATACCACAGGCACACTGTAAACTCCCGGCTCGTGATACCTCTCCAGGTCAATATGGGCGCTCACATCGGAATTTTGCGTGTCCTCGCTGCATTCCAAATTGAGCGTAAGCTCAGCCGGAGAAAGGGTCACGTTCATATCGAGGGGCGCGTTCATTGCCGTTATGGTAAATGCCATGGTTTTTAGCGCCTTTTTCTCAATAACCGGTGTAATTTGCGGATGCTTATCCTCCGGGACATATAACCCCGGCTGATCCTCCATGCTAAACACCTCCGCCTTGTCTGTGTGACGGTCTATAATGTATTTTACGCAGTCGCCCTCAAATTCATCCGTAACGCCCACCTCCAATTCCTTTGTGGGAAGCAGGGTTTTTGAGGTATTTAAGATATAATTTTGGGCAAGCTCGGAGCTTAGTACCGCCTTTATGGGAAGCGTGGTTTTTTTGTAAACCAAATTTTCCACCGTTGTGTCCGTAACATCGCCGGTAATGGTGTCGTTTTGGGTTATGAGGTTATTGTTTTTGTCATACATCAGGTACTTCATGCCCGGCTCTGTGTAATCCTGGACAATGCCTGAAATATCCACCGTAACCGCGCCGTAGGCGACATTGGAAAGCTCCTTTGCAGAGCCGGTAATTACGGCTGAGGAAATGCCCGGCGTGGATTTTATGATAAAATCCTTGTTGTAGCCGGTCTGAACAACGCGTATGGGAATGGTTTTGGAAATAAGCTTCACAATCTGTACGTCTATTCTGTCAGAGCTTGTTCGCTCCACCGTAAGCTTTGCGCTGGGCAAAGATATGGAAGCAGGGAGATTATACTCGCCCTCCTCCGTTACGCCCGATACGTCCACCGAAACATAAACTCCGTCCATAAATTCCATAAGGTCGCTTCTTTTTCCGCTTATGGTAGCCGAAACGGCAGCCGAATCCGGCTTGTCCGCAACGGCAAGCTTTACGGAGCGAAGCTGCATTTCGCCCTCGTAACGCATGGGCAGATTGGTCATGCGTATGGTAATGCTCGGATCGTATATATATACAATGGTAAGCCATATACCGATAGCGAAAACCACCGACCATATGAGATTTCTGAATTTGTGATTTTGTGTTATCTTTTCGCCGTTCTCTCTCATTTTGACCTCCAGAATTTAAACATATCAAAGGTTTCTGTTTTGTTGTAGCTTCTGCTCATTATTTTAATGAGAGCTTTTTCGAGAGCCTCTCCGGAAAGATTGCGCGTAAGCGATGCGTTTAAGGCTATGGAAATAGTACCCGTTTCCTCCGACACAACAACGATAACCGCGTCCGTAACCTCGCTTAAGCCCAAAGCCGCTCTGTGGCGGGTGCCTAAGTTGGGCGAAATGTTGTTGTTTGCGGTAAGGGGAAGCACACAGCCCGCGGTAAGGATTTTGTTGTCCCGAATTATCACCGCACCGTCATGGAGCGGAGTGTTGGGAACGAATATATTTTCAAGCAAACGGCTTGAAACGTCGGCATTTATTTGTGTACCGGTGCTTAAAAATTCCCCAAGCTTTGTGCCGCGCTCCAAAACGATGAGCGCGCCGGTTTTGGTTTTGGACATATCCGCCGCCGCCTTTGCGACAGAGGCGATAGTCATTTTGCTTCGTGTTTCCGCCTCATTTGTGTTAAGCTCGATAATCCTCCCGACCCTAAATCGTCCCATGCGTTCCAGCATTGTCCGAAGCTCCGGCTGAAAAATAACGATAAGCGCGAAAGCACCGTATTGCAGAAGCGTGTTGATGATATAGTTAAGAGCCGTAAGATTAAGCGCGCGGCTTAAAATCAGCACAACTCCCAGCATTGCAATTCCCTTTAAAAGCTGCATGGCGCGGGTTTCACGCACAAGTGAAATAAGGAAATATAATATTATCGCAACAATGGCAATATCAAACACGTCATTTATACGCAAAATTTGCAGGTATTTATGAATGTGGTCGAAAAAAATCTGCATGGCGGGTAAATCCTTTCATATATTAAACGCAATAGCTTCCTAATAATATTATACACCGAAATCGCATTTATTTCAAGTGGTATATAAAAAGAAATGCAAAAAAATAGAAGCGCATGGAGGACGCTTCTATTCACAGTATTCCAAAATATCGCTTATGCCGCATTTTAAAACATAGCAAATTCTTGCCAGTACATCAAGGTCAAGCTTTTCTACTTCACCGTGATACCATTTGTCTATTACTTCAAATCGTGAATTGATTTGTCTTGACAGTTTATATCTTGTCAGACCGCGTTCGTCCATCAGTTCCTTTAAATGAATTTTAATCTTTCCGTAGTCACACATCACAAGAATTGAATTGTCCTCCATTGATTTTCACCTCCCCAAAATATTCTATATTTATGGTAAAGTATTGACAATTACGTTGTTATGTGTTACTATGTACATAGTAATAGTATTATATACCCTATTACGGATTTTACAAAAGCAGGAGGTGAGAAAGTGAAAAAAATAATATTTATTCTGTCGGCAATGGCGGCACTGCTCTTGGGTACGGCGGCGCAAGCCTATGAAATGGGAATGTATGTAAATGATGAATATATGGACTGCGATATTCAGTCTGTTTGGGGCTTTGATATGCTTCCCATATTGGATATTGCTCCGAAAATAGGCTTTGACTGCACTTATGACGGTACAACAATGGTATTGTATAATGATGAGCAAAGCTATACCTTTACCGTAGGCGACCCGAGCGTGTATGACAAGGACGGCTTATGGCACGGCTTGGAGGTTGTTCCGGCGGAAATCGGGGGAAAACTGCGTATTCCAGCGAATTTTTTGCAGGAGGAGTTCGGACTGGAATATGTGTGGGACGCGTATACAAATCTGCTGTTTTTAAATTCCGAAATGTCCTATAATGCCTTTGCGGGAATTACCGAAAGCAACAAGAATATTGCTTCTCTTATCATAACCGCACAAAATGAGCTGGGGTATCTGGAAAAGCAGACGAACGCGTCACTGTATGACAAAACCGAAAATGCCGGAGTGAATAATTATACAAAATACTGGGCGGAAATAATGCCCGAGTATCAGGCTCAGCCTTGGTGCGCCTGTTTTGTAACATGGTGCTATGTGCAGTCCTTCGGTACGGGCAGCGCAAAAACATTGCTGAAGCATTATCCCTATGTGTACTGTCCCACAATGTCATATTTGTTTAACCTAAAAGATGACCCTCAGGTGGGTGATGTGGTAATTTTCAAATACGGCAGTGTGTTTGCCCATACGGGAATAGTAATCGCAACAGGACCTCACGGATATTTTACAACAATAGAGGGGAATGCGGTAGATGACAGCTCGGGAATTAAAAACGGCGGTGCGGTGACGATAAAGCACTACCACAAGAAAAATCTGCCCGGTACGAAATTCTGCCGCCCCGACTATTCAATACTTAGCACTGAAAACGAGTAAAACAAAGACAGGAGGAAAAAAGGATGAAAAAAATAATATGGACAGCCCTTTGCATAGCGGCACTGGGCACAGCATTTGCACTGCCGGCTTCGGCGATAGAGATCAATCCGTCGTTTTTTAAGGGTAATACCTCAGAGGTGCTTGAAATACCGGATAATGAAAACGGTCTGGAGATTACGCAGCTTGCTACGGCTTACGGAAGCTGTGAGTTCCCGGAGGTAAAAAAGATAAAGCTTCCAAAAACTGTAAAGTGTTTTCGTGGGGATTTTGAACAAGATTTTTTTGATGCGTTTCCCAATTTGGAGGAAATAGAAGCCGACAGCGAATATTTTGTTTCCGTTGACGGAGTTCTTTTCAGTGCCGATATGACCGAGATGATAAAGTATCCGCCCAATAAAGCCGGAGAAAGCTATACGATTCCCGAGAGCGTAAAATGCTTGAATGAACCGGTATTTAAAAACTCACGTTATTTAAAGCATATCAAGCTTCCGGATTCTTTAGAGGGTCGGTTGGTGGCTACATTTGAGGGTGCAAAACAGCTTGAGGAGCTTGTTATACCAGAGGGTGTTACAGAGTTAAATGATGTTATATATGAATGTGAAAGTTTAAAAAGCATTACAATACCGTCAACGGTAAATCTTATGCGATGTGGTGAGGTGTACATGAAATTTATGTTTGACAGTTGTCCGTCGTTGGAAAATATATATGTAAATGACGGCAATGAGATTTATAAAAGCATAGACGGAATTCTCTACGATAACCACGATAAATGCATAGTGCCTATGGCAAAGCCGCTTACGGCAACACCCACCGGGTCAAAAATCATAGTAAACGGAGAAGAAGTTAAATGCGAGGCTTATAATGTTATGGGTAATAACTATTTTAAGCTAAGAGATGTTGCAATGCTTTTAAGCGGCACGGAGGTGCAATTTGATGTAACATGGGACGATGAAACAAAAACAGTTAGCATTCTCATTGATACTCCGTACACTCCCGTTGGCGGCGAATGTGAACTCGGAGATATGACGGTGAAAACCGCATATGGATCAAATGCGTATATAGAAGCTGCATTTCCGTTTAATATAGCCGGCAACAACTATTTTCGCATAAGAGATCTCGGCAGACTGTTTGACTTTGCGGTTGATTGGGACGAAGCAAACAATACGGTCGTTATAGATACAACAAAAAGAGCGCAGTAAAGGCACTAAAACGCCGGATATGCGCATATTAAGGGGCAAAAGCCCCTTTTTGCTTGGAAAAAATACATTTTTTTTCATAAATTTTGTGTAAAAACGTGAGAAACTATTGTATTTTCTGAAAAAATTTGATATAATTATTATAATGTGCGGTATAGTGCCGCTTAATATATACGGAAAGGGAGAACGCTTTATGAATTTGTTTAAGGAAAATACGGAATTTGACTTGATCGGTATCGGCGAGGTTATGCTTCGGCTTTCACCTCCCAACAAGGAGAAAATTTCACAGTCGGAAACCTTTGAGAAAAATGCCGGCGGCAGCGAGCTTAACGTTGTATCCGGCAGTGCCATGCTCGGTATTCGCTCTGCAATAATTACAAAGGTTCCCAAAAACAAAATGGGGCATTTTATAAGAAATAAAATCCGTTACGGAAACGTTTCGGACGATTATCTTATTTATGATACCTCCGATGAACGCAGACTGGGGCTTTATTACTATGAAAGCGGCGTATATCCGAGAAAGTCCTCGGTTATATATGACAGGGCCAGGTCGTCAATGTGTTCGTTAAGACTTAGCGAGCTTCCTGAGGATATATATGAAAAAACAAAGATTTTCCACGTCAGCTCAATTACTTTGGCTATCGACAAGGAGCTTCGCGGTGAGGTCTTGGAGATGATAAGGCGCTTTAAAGAAGCGGGCGCGCTCATATCCTTTGACGTCAACTACCGCGCCGCGCTCTGGAGCGAGGAGGAGGCAAAGCCGGTTGTCGAGGAGGTCTTTAAGTATGTCGATTTGTTGTTTGTTTCCGAGGAAACCTCAAGACGTATGCTTCAAAGAACAGGTACTTTGGAGGAGATTATGCAGGGGTATGTAAATGACTACGGCTGTAAGCTGGTTGCTACAACCCGCCGCGAAGCGATTTCGCCCACGCGCCATAATTTCGGGTCAAAGATGCTCTTTGACGGCAAATTCTATGAGGAGCCGCCCTATAAGGACATTGAGGTAATAGACAGAATAGGCAGCGGCGACGCGTACCTTGCCGGAGTGCTTTACGGTCTTATTAAAGAGGACAGTATAGAGCGCGCTCTGGAGATAGGAAACGCGCTGTCGGCAATTAAAAACACCGTTCTCGGAGATATGTCCGCCAGCAGTATAGACGAGGTCGAAAGCGTCATAAAATCGCATAAGGCAACGGGACATCAGGACGAGATGGTAAGATAAAATTTGAAAGGTTGTGTTTTCATCTATGAAAAAACTAATGCTGGGGAACGAGGCTGTCGCAAGAGGCGCTTATGAAGCGGGCGTGAGCGTTGTTTCCTCATATCCGGGTACTCCCAGTACGGAGATAACGGAGAACATCGTTAAATACGAGGACATATATGTTGAGTGGGCGCCCAATGAAAAGGTTGCCGCAGAGGTGGCGGTGGGTGCGTCCATTGCCGGAGCCAGGTCAATGTCGTGCATGAAGCACGTCGGTCTTAACGTTATGGCAGACCCGGTATTTACCGCAAGCTATACCGGCGTAAACGGCGGTATGGTGCTGTGCGTTGCAGATGACCAGGGTATGCACTCATCTCAAAACGAGCAGGATTCAAGACATTACGCCAAGGCGGCAAAGATTATGATGCTTGAGCCATGCGACAGTGCGGAGTGCAAGGACTTTACAAAGCGGGCTTTTGAGCTTTCCGAAAAATACGATACGCCGGTATTTTTAAGACTGTCAACAAGAGTTTCACATTCCCAGAGCCTTGTTGAGGAAGAGCCTAAGGAAGATATTCCCTTAAAGGAATTTGATGACAACCCCGCAAAATACGTTATGATGCCGGGAAACGCCATAAAACGCCATGTTGTGGTTGAGGAAAGAATGAAGGCTCTTTCGGAATTTGCGGAGGAGAGCGACTTAAACGCTGTTGAGGACAACGGCGCAAAAATCGGTGTAATTGCCGGCGGAATTGCGTATATTTACGCAAAAGAGGCTCTCGGCGACAAGGTTAATTACCTGAAAATCGGTATTACATATCCATTACCCGAAAAGAAAATAAAGGATTTCGCCGCGGGTCTTGACAAGGTTTTTGTAATAGAGGAGCTTGATCCGATAATCGAGGAGCACTGTAAAGCCATAGGCGTTGACGTTGTGGGCAAGGAGGTATTTTCACTGCTTGGCGAATACACGCCGTCCATGATTAAAAAAGCGGTTACGGGCGAGGAGCCGGCAGAATTTAACGAGGTTTTGGAAGAAATCCCCGTTCGGCCGCCGGTTATGTGCGCCGGCTGTCCCCACAGAGGTGTGTTCTATGTTTTAAAGAAGCTTAATCTGTATGTTTCGGGCGATATAGGCTGTTACACCTTGGGCGCAACGCCGCCGCTTCGGGCAATGAACACCACAATATGCATGGGCGCGTCAATAAGCGCGGCTCACGGCATGGCAAAGGCGCGGGGTGCGGAGTTTAACAAAAAGCTTGTAAGCGTTATAGGCGACTCGACCTTTATGCATTCGGGCATAACCGGGCTTGTGGACGTTGTGTACAACAAGGGTACGGGTACGGTTATTATACTTGACAACTCGATTACGGGCATGACCGGACATCAGGACAACCCCACCACCGGCTACACCATACGGGGTGAGGAAACAGCGCAGGTAAACCTTATTACCCTGTGCAAATCCATAGGCATTGAAAATGTTGTGGTTGCAGACCCCTTTGACGTAAAGAATTTTGAAAAGGTGGTAAGGGAGGAAATAAACCGCAATGCTCCCTCGGTTATAATAGCACAGCGGCCATGTGCGCTGTTAAAGCGCGTAAAATACAGCGGCAGCTGCAAAATAACGGACAAATGCAGAAAATGTCAGATGTGCATGAAGCTTGGCTGTCCGGCAATCTCGGTACATGATGGGTATTTGGAAATTGACCCGGCACAGTGCAACGGCTGCGGTCTGTGCGTAAATGTCTGTCCGTTCGGGGCAATAGAGAAGGAGGACTGATACCATGAATATAATGATAGTCGGAGTAGGCGGACAGGGTACACTGCTCGCAAGCAGAATTCTCGGAAAGGTTGCCATAAAGGAAGGCTGTGACGTTAAGGTAAGCGAGGTTCATGGAATGAGCCAGCGCGGCGGAAGCGTTGTTACATATGTAAAATACGCAGACAAGGTATACTCGCCGATTATTGACAAGGGCGAGGCGGATTTGGTTTTGGCGTTTGAGCTTTTGGAGGCTTACCGCGCTTTGCCCTATGTTAAAAAGGGCGGCAAAATGATAGTAAATACCCAGAAAATGGACCCCATGCCGGTAATTACCGGTGCGGCACAGTATCCGCAGGGTATTGAGGAAAAGCTTTCTTCAAAGGTAGAGCTTCAGGCGGTGGACGCGCTGTCTTTAGCAAAGGAGGCAGGCACCATTAAGGCGGTAAACGTTGTGTTAATCGGCGTTATCGCAAAGAGCATGAGCATTGACAAGCAGGTATGGCTCGATGTGCTTAAGGACACCGTACCCGAAAAATTCCTTGAAATGAATTTAAAGGCGTTCGAGCTTGGGTACAGTCTGTGATTTATTGTGATATGGAGCATGACGGTAACCGGGCGGTTATTGCGGGCTTATTAAAAATATAAAAAGGAGTTGATTTCAATGGCAATGTTTCAGCCGGAAATTGAAACAATGTCCCGGGACGAGATAAGGGCGCATCAGCTTGAAAAGCTTAAGTGGCAGGTAAAGCGCGTATATGAAAATGTGCCAATGTACCGGGAAAGAATGAACGAAGCGGGAGTAAGTCCCGACGATATTGTAAATTTGGAGGATTTGGCAAAGCTTCCCTTTACGACAAAGCAGGATTTGAGAGATTACTATCCCTTTGACCTGCTTGCCGTACCCAAGAAGGATATTGTGAGAATTCACGCTTCATCGGGTACAACGGGAAAGCAGATTGTTTCGGGATACACGAGAAACGACCTTGAAACATGGGCGGACGGTTTCGCGCGTCAGCTTGCGGCAACGGGAGCGGACAGCAAGTCGGTTGTTCAGGTTTCTTACGGCTACGGACTGTTTACCGGCGGTTTGGGAGCGCACCAGGGCGCGCAGAAGATAGGCGCGATGGTAATTCCCACCTCATCGGGAAACACTGAAAGACAGATACGCTTTATGTGTGATTTGGGTACAACGCATCTTTGCTGTACGCCGTCATACGCGATGTATTTGGGTGAAACGGTAAGAGAAATGGGCGTCAAAAACCAGCTTAAGCTAAAGGCGGGTATTTTCGGCGCAGAGCCATGGACAGAGGACATGCGCGCACAGATTGAGGAAACCTTGGGCATTACGGCCTATGATATTTACGGGCTTACCGAGGTAATGGGTCCGGGCGTATCCTATGAATGTCATATGCAGCAGGGAATGCACATCTGTGAGGATATGTTCATTCCCGAAATAATCGACCCGGATACCGGGGAAGTGCTTCCCGAAGGGTCTTTCGGCGAGTTGGTATTTACAACCATAACCAAGGAGGGACAGCCCCTTATCAGATACCGCACAAGGGATTTGTGTACCCTTGACTATTCGCAGTGCGAATGCGGCAGAACTCATGTAAGAATGAAGAAGCCCGCCGGCAGAACGGACGATATGCTCATCATAAGAGGTGTAAACGTATTCCCGTCACAGATTGAGGAGGTGCTTTTGAAGAACAGCATCGAGGTTTCGCCCAACTACCAGATTTTGGTAGACCGCGTAAACAATACGGATACCCTTGACATAAACGTAGAGCTTAGCCCGAAGTTTGACGGTGATGTGGAAAAGGAAAAGAAAAATCTTGAAATGCAGCTGCGCTCCACATTGGGAATCGGCGCAAAGGTGCATCTGCTGCGCCCGAAATCAATTGTAAGAAGCGAAGGCAAGGCAAAGAGAGTTATAGATAACAGAAATCTGCGTTGATAATACATAAGAGGCTGTAGCAACAGCCTCTTTATATTGAGGATTAAATGGATAAGTACGAGGCATTAAAAACATATTTCGGTCACAGCAGCTTCCGCGAGGGTCAGGAACCCTTGATAGATGCGCTTTTATCGGGGCGCGACGCTTTGGGGATTATGCCTACGGGAGCGGGAAAATCCGTATGCTACCAAATTCCGGCGGCAATCAGTGACGGAGTGACGGTAGTAATTTCACCGCTTATTTCGCTTATGAAGGACCAGGTAAACGCCCTTAACCAAATGGGAATACGAGCGGCGTATCTTAACAGCTCCCTGACAGAGCGGCAGTTTGCCTTAGCGCTTAAAAAAGCTTATGCGGGTGAGTATAAAATAATATACGCCGCGCCGGAGCGGCTCGAAACGGAGGGCTTCAGAAGGCTTGCGGGCAGCATAAAAATCTCACTGCTTGCAGTGGACGAAGCGCACTGCATTTCCCAATGGGGACAGGATTTTCGCCCAAGCTATATAAAAATCAGCGAATTTATACGTTTTCTGCCCTACCGACCGCCCATAGGCGCGTTCACCGCTACGGCAACGGCAAGGGTCAAGGACGATATAATACGGCTTTTGGGACTTGAAAATCCAAAGCTTGTTACAACGGGCTTTGACCGCCGAAACTTATATTTCGGCGTGGAACACCCGGCGGATAAATTTGACGCGCTTTTGAGAATACTCAAAAGGAACGAGGGCAAAAGCGGGATTGTGTACTGCACAAGCCGTAAAAACGTCCGCGAGGTCTGCGGCGCACTTATTGAATGTGGCTTTGACGCGACAATGTACCATGCGGGTCTGCCTGATGAGGAGCGAATAGAAAACCAGGACGATTTTCTCTATGACCGCAAAACAATAATGGTTGCAACAAACGCTTTCGGCATGGGTATAGACAAGTCGAACGTTTCTTTTGTGGTGCATTATAATATGCCCAAGGACATAGAAAGCTATTATCAGGAAGCCGGACGTGCAGGGCGTGACGGCAGTGAAGCGGAGTGCATACTGCTCTATTCAAAAAGCGATTATAATACGATACGGTATTTTATAGAAAATCCCGCCGATAATGACGAGCTTACGGACGAGCAGCGCCAACAGATTAAAAAGCAGGATTACGAACGGCTGCGGCAGATGACCTTTTACAGCACAACCCAAAAATGTCTAAGGCGGTTTATACTGGACTATTTCGGTGATTATCGGGAATGTAAATGCGGCAAATGCTCAAGCTGTCTGCCCGAAATGCAGGAGGAAAAGCGAGCGGCAGCCGGAAATAAAAAGACTAAAAATATCAAGCCAAGCGGCAATGACGCGCTCTTTGAGCGTCTTAAAAAGGTGCGCTTAAACGAAGCGTATTCTTTGGGCGTTCCGGCATTTACGGTGTTCTCGGACGCGACGCTTAGGGATATGTGCAGGAAAAAGCCCAAAACCATTGATGAGTTTATGGAAGTAAACGGTGTGGGCGCGGTTAAGGCGAAACGCTTTGGAGCGGTCTTTGTGTCTGAAATAAGGCAATTTTGCGGTTTAGGTGTAAAGGACGTGAAAAAGCATTGGGAACAAAGCGAAAAAGAACGTCTTAAAAACGAAATATATTCGGGTAAAACCTTGGGCGAGCTTGCCAAGCTGCATGGGTGCGGCATAGAGGAAATAATAGAAAGACTGAAGGATTTGAAATGAGATTTTTACATCTGTCGGATTTACACTTAGGAAAAAGGGTGAATAAAAAGAGTATGCTTGAGGATCAAAGCTATGTCTTAGAGCAGATTTTAACATATGCAAAAGACGCGGACGCGGTGCTCATTGCCGGTGATGTTTATGACAGAAACGTTCCCTGTGAGGAAGCGGTGGAGCTGTTCGATTGGTTTTTGGCACAGCTTTGCAGAATGGAAAAAACGGTAATGGTCATAAGCGGAAATCATGACAGCGCACAGCGTTTGGGCTTTGGCAGAAGCATTATGAAAAACAGCAATGTTCACATTTGCACCGAATGTAAAGGCAAGCCGCAGCGGGTAAGGGTAAAAGATGTGGATTTTTATCTTCTGCCCTTTGTTAAGCCCTCAATGGTAAAGCCGCTTTTTGACAAAGAGGACATGGATTACAATGAAATGATGCGTTTGATTTTGGGGGACATAAAACCCGAAGGAAAAAGCGTTCTTGCACTGCATCAGTTTGTAACCGCCGGGGGACACAAAACCGAACGCTGTGACAGTGAAACCATAACAGTGGGCGGTGTGGACAATATAGACGTATCGGTGTTTGATAAATTCGATTATGTGGCACTGGGGCATATACACGGCGCTCAAAGAATTGGCAGAGATACTGTGCGCTATTGCGGCTCGCCGTTAAAATACTCCTTTTCCGAGGTGCATCACAAAAAAGCCGCGCTTTTGGTCGATACGGAGGATATGAGCATAAAAAGCCTTGAGCTTTTGCCGCTCCACGATATGCGTGAAATACGGGGTAAGCTTTCGGATTTGCTTGATGAAAATGTGTATTCTCTTGGGGACACTAAAGATTATATGCACGTCACCCTAACCGATGAGGAGGAGCTTATCGACCCGATGGGCAAAATCAGAAGCGTTTATCCAAATACCATGCTTTTGGATTTTGACAACAGCCGAACGAGAGCGGAGCATATAAGCAGCTCCCAAGCGCAGGTAACGGAAAGCAAAACGCCCTATGAGCTGTTTGAGGAATTTTATACGGCGCAAAACGGAACGGAAATGACAGAGGAAATGAAAGAGATTGTAAGGGAAATGCTATGAAACCGAAAAAACTTGTAATGTCAGCCTTCGGACCTTATGCGGGCAGAGAAGAAATCGATTTTTCGCGCCTTGAGGGTCTGTTTATCATAACCGGTGATACGGGAGCCGGAAAAACCACCATATTTGACGCAATATCCTATGCTCTCTACGGCAGGGCAAGCGGCGAGAGCCGCGAGGAAAGCGGTTTAAGGAGCGATTTTGCCGATGAGGACGCAAAGGTGTATGTGGAATTGGAATTTTCGCACCGGGGTAAGGAATATAAAATAACCAGAAATCCCAAATACACCCTGCCCGGCAGAAAAATGCCCATAAAGGCAAACGCGCTGTTGGAGCTTCCGGACGGGAGCGTAAAAGAGGGAAAGGCGGCAAATGAGGGAATAGAGGAGCTTTTGGGCATTGATAAAAATCAATTTTCGCGGATTGTTATGATTGCCCAGGGGGATTTTTTAAAGCTGCTGTTTGCTTCAACAAAGGAGCGGGGCGAAATATTCAGAAAAATATTCTCTACTTATAAGTACCTGGATTTTCAGGAGGAATTAAAACGCAGATTATCCGCCATAGAGGAGGAGCGGCGTTTTTTGGAGCAAAGACTTATGCAGACCGCCTCCGGCGCAGTCTGCGATGAAATACCCGATGATATAAATTCCCTTAACGCTTTTGCCGAAGCTTTGGAGGGGGACATAAAAAAATACGGCGATGAATATGAACTCTGTAAAAAGGAAAGAACAAAGATAAAGAAAAAAATCTCGGAGCTTACAAAGGAAATCCCGCAGGTCAAAAATACAAACCGTATGCTTAAAACTTTAGAGGAAAACAAAAAGGCTCTTGAAGAAATAGAGAAAAATGCCGAGGGACATAAAAAACAGGAACAGGAAACGGAAAAATCAAAGCGTGCATTGGATTTTGTGTCCCCGATATATGACGAGGTGCAAAGATTAAAAAAAGAAGCGAAGCTTGCCGGGGAGGGAATAGAAAAGAACAGGGAAATAATATCACAAAGCAAGCCGGAGCTTGACAGGGCTAAAAAACGCCTTGAAGAAGCGGAGTTGAAAAAGTCCGAGGAACGCCGGCTTTTGGAGGAGATTGCCGCAATTTCAAAATCACTGCCCAAATACGAGGAGCTTGCAAGAAAAAGAAGCGAAGCAGAGAGCGCAAAAAAGCAGCTTGACATAGAGGAAGAACGGTTAAAAGACCTCGAAAATGAGTATGCAAAGCTTTGCGAAGCACCGCAAAAATACAATGAGGAGCTTTTAAAGCTTGCCGACGCAAGGCTTGACGCAGAACGCGCCGCCGGGGCGAAAAAGGAGCAGGAAAAGCTTCTTGAGGAAATAAAGGATATGCTTTTGCGGCTGTCGGAAGCAAGGAAAAAGGAAGCTGTGCTTTTAAAAGCACAGCAGGACTATATGAGTAAGCGCGAGGAAAGCGGATGCGCCGCCGCGGCAGAGCATAGGGCACAGCAGGCGTATTTTGACGCGCAGGCGGGGATTCTTGCGGCAAAGCTGAAGGAGGCGGAGCCTTGCCCGGTGTGCGGCTCAAAAACCCACCCGAAGCCGGCAAGACTTGCCGATGATACGGTTTCGAGGGAGGAATTGGATAAATTAAAAAAGGACGCGGAAAAAAAGCAAAAAGCAGCGCAGGAGGCTTCCGCCCTGTGTGCCGCCGCATCAGCCGATGCAAAAAATGCCAAGGACGCGCTTGTTAAAAATAAATTGGGCATTGAATTTAAGGATTACGGGGACTTTGCCGATAAGCTTGAAAAGCTAAAGGCAGAGTGCGAAGCCTTGCAAAAAAAGTATTCCTTAGAGAAGAGCGAAGCCGAAAAGAGGGAAAAGCGCAAAGCAGAGATAGAGGATTGTCTGCAAAAAAATGAAACCCGGCGGGCGGCTAAGGAAAAAGAAATAGGGGACACTAAAAATAAAATAAATGCCAAAGCGGGAAAAAGAGATATTGCTCTGGCGCAGATAAAGCTTATACTGCCGCAGCTTGAATTTGAAAGCGAGGGGGCGGCAAGAGCGCAGATAAATGAAAAAAACACGCGTATAGACGCACTGCAAAAGGAGGAAAAGCAAGCCCGCTCGGCTTTGGAGAAAATAAAAAACAAAATCAGCAGTGCCGAAGCCGTTATTGCGGAGAACACGCCGCGGCTTGAAAGGCTGAAAAATGAGGGACACAAAAAACAAGAGGAATATGCCGTTATTTTAAAGGAAAAGGGCTTTGCGGACGAGGAGGAATTTTTAAAATACCTTCTAAGCCGCACAGAGCTTGACCGCCGTATCGAAAAGGAACGTCAAAGGCGGGAGCGGGAAAACGAAATAAGAAAAAGAACAGCGGAGTTGGAAAAAACTCTTGCCGGTGAAAATCCAAAGAATACACAGGCAATGGAAGCGGAGCTTGATAAGCTTAACGCCTGCTTAGAGGAGCTTGAAAAGAAAGCGATGGATATATACAGCGCTCTTAAAACCAACAAGGGAGTTATGCAGTCGCTTGGGGAGCTTTTGGGCGAGTATGAAGCACTTTTGGCGCGGCTTTCGACAATGCGCCGTCTGTCCAAAACCGCCAACGGTGATTTGAACGAAAGAGAGCGCATACCCTTTGAGCAGTATGTTCAGGGCGCGTATTTTGAACAGATACTTTTTGAAGCAAACAAGCGTTTAAGGATTATGACCGACAGCCGTTACAGTCTGAGAAAGAAAAAGGAAGTGGGAATAACGCGGGGACAAAAGGGTCTTGAACTTGAGATTTTTGATAATTACACCGGGAAATTAAGAGATGTGACAACTCTTTCGGGCGGAGAGGGCTTTAAGGCTTCATTGTCCCTTGCGCTGGGACTGTCGGACGTGATACAAAACAGCGCGGGAGCAATTGAGATAGAAACGATGTTCATAGACGAGGGCTTCGGCGGACTGGACAGCGAGTCCCTGGAGCAGGCTTTGGAGATTTTAAGCGCCCTTGCCGAAAATTCAAGTGTGGCGGTTATATCCCATGTGGCGGAGTTAAAGGAGCGGATTGAACAAAAAATAATCGTTACCGGCTCGGACAGGGGCAGCAGTGTGAGGGTTATAGGTTGACATATCGGAGTGAGTGTGGTATAATTTATGAAAATTATTAAGACAGGTGATTATTATGGACAAAAGCTTATACAAATACAAAACGGAGCTGCACGCGCACAGCTCCCCGGCAAGCAGATGCTCCCGCGTTTTGGCAAAGGAACTGGTGCGCATTTATGCCGAAAACGGCTATGATACCGTTGTACTTACAAACCATTTTACTCATGATATGGAATATGTATCGGACAAGCGCAAGTGCATCGATTCGTATCTTGCCGATTATTACGCGGCTTTGGAGGAGGGGAGCAGATGCGGTATAAACGTTGTTCTCGCTTCGGAGGTGCGTATGGCCGAAAATATGAATGATTATCTTATATACGGTATAGACGAGGAATTTTTTGAGCAGGCATATGATTATTTAAATGGCGGAATTTGCGAATTTTCAGAGCGTTTCAGAAATGAAAAAACCGTTCTTTTGCAGGCTCACCCCTTTAGGGACAATATGGTTCTTGCAGACCCGAAGTATCTGGACGGAATAGAGGTTTTTAATATGGTGCCGAGTCATAATTCCCGCATTGCCGTTGCAGCCGCCTATGCCGCAAAGCAGGGTTTTATCGCTTCATGCGGCAGTGATTTTCACAATATGGGCTATGAAGCACTTTGCTCGCTTCTTTCAAAGGAAGAAATCAAAACCTCATACGATGCGGCAAGGATTTTAAAGAGCGGAGATTACCTTATGGAAATAAGCGGTTTTATTATCGAACCGCCAAAAAGAAAAATTTAATCATCATCATCGTCATCATCGTCATCGTAGTAGACCGGCGCGGGTGCGGGGGTGGATTTTACCGGCGTGTATAGCCTAAGCCAGCCGCCCGCTTCCAAACGGGTCTTTTTTCTGTAGGTGCAAAGCTCTCCGTTTATTACGGACAGCGCGCCCTCCTCCGTTTCCTTTTTCGTCTGTGACGCAGTTTTATCCGGCAGAATTTCTATATACCGTGCCATTACCGCGGGCGAGGAACGATCCGCCGCCGCGTTTGTCGGCGAGGAATTGTCGTTTTCCTTGCTTATCAAAAATCCCTCCGGGTAATAATAGTAATGATTATCAAAGAATATCAGCGCGGCGCCGAAGGATTTTGAGCCGTCGGGCTGTGCGTTTGCGGCAAGAACGAAATCGTTCCAGTTCCAGGCTTCCGCTTCATAGTCGGTTTTTGAAAGCCGCGTCTGAAGCGGCGGACATTCGCTGCGTTCGAGAACCTCGAACACAAACCCCGCCGAAAGGCTGTCCGACCACAGAGCGTTCTTTGAAAAATAATTTATATTTACCTTTTTTGTGCCGGCGCTGTTCATGTCAAGTCCCTGTGAGGTTATGGTATACGCGCCCGCCGCAAGAGCCGCACTGCTACCGTCCGCATATCCCACAGACACTTCCAAAGATGGGAACAGCGCGCTGATGTCCTCACCCGGCGCAAAGGTCATTTTTGAAGCATCGGCAGGGTCGAGAGCCGTACCCTTGGCATAGTTTCTTATTCCGTTTATTATGAGCCTGTCCGCTTTTTTTGACGCGGAAATATCGGTGTCGGTTACGGTGTATGCTTCCGGCAGCGTTATGGAAATATCGTCGATTTTATCATGCTTTTTGCATATCAGCTTCAGCGTGTCGCCGTTGGCGGAAAAATAATAGTCCGAAAGCTCAATATCGCGCTGATTTTCGGGCATAAGCGGCACAATCTGCGCTAAAAGCTGCTGCGACTTCTTCTGAGAAAGAAGCTCGCTCCATTTCCCTGTTTCCGTACCGGAGTTAAGCTGTTTTTCAAGCGTTGACATTATATTTGTCATATTGCGGCGGCAGCTGTTGATACCCGCATTTTCAAAGCATTTCGCTATGGAGGGTATTAAAATAGTGCAAAGCAGTGCGGTCACCGCCGCACCTATGATTATTTCGCCTATAAGCTGTCCCTTTTTTTTGTTTTTCAAATACAGCACCTCCCGGACAATATACATACCTATTATATCACAAAATTACACTTCGTATATTTCATAAGCTTTACAATTATATTAAAAATTTTAACCAAGACTTCAATATTGACAATAAAAGAGCGAAAAATTGGACAAGCTGCATAATTTTATATCTAAAATAATAACTTTTGTTGACTAAATCGGTAAAAAGTGTTATAATAAAGTTTACCCATTGGGAAACTGTTGTTTTTAAGCGGTATTTCCCAACAGCAAAAAGCCATAAGAGAGGAGATAAAATTATGGAACATTTTAACTTATTGCCATACCTTGTTGCGGGTGCGGCGGTGCTTGCACTGGTTTTCGCGGTGTATAAATACTGCGATGTAAAACGCCGCCCGGAGGGTACGGATATTATGAAGAGCATGGCGCAAAAGATACGCCGGGGCGCAATGGCATACCTGAAGCGTCAGTATAAAACGGTGGGAATTTTCTTTATTGCCATGCTTGTGATTTTTTTGGTGCTGGCGGCTTTAGGCCAGATGTCGTGGTTTGCGCCGGTGGCATTTGTAACGGGCGGACTGTTTTCGGGTCTGTCGGGCTTTGTGGGCATGAAGATTGCAACTTACGCCAATTCCCGTACGGCAAACGGAGCGCGGGAAAGTCTTAACAAGGGTCTTAAAATAGCCTTTTCATCAGGTACCGTAATGGGTCTTACGGTTGTGGGACTGGGACTTTTGAATATTTCTCTTTGGTATATTATTTTAAGATTTATCTTTGACATGAACGAATCGGATATAATGCAGCTGCTTCTTACTTACGGAATGGGCGCTTCGTCAATGGCGCTGTTTGCAAGAGTGGGCGGCGGAATATTCACAAAGGCGGCTGACGTGGGCGCTGACCTTGTGGGCAAGGTTGAAGCCGGGATTCCTGAGGACGATCCGAGAAATCCGGCGTGTATTGCCGATAATGTGGGCGACAATGTGGGCGATGTTGCCGGAATGGGCGCGGATTTGTATGAGTCATACGTCGGCTCGATAATCTCCTGCGGCGCGCTTGCGGCTGCGGCTTTCGGCGGCGGCGCAACACCTGCGGTGCTTTTGCCCATGCTTATTGCCGCTGTGGGAATTATCGCTTCCATTATAGGTACGTTCTTTGTATCAACCAAGGAGGGCGCTACGCAAAAAATGCTTTTAGGCTCTTTAAGAAAGGGAACCTATGCGGCGGCGCTGCTTTCGGCGGCCGGCTCGGCAGTGGTAATATTTGCCATGCTTCCCGACCACAAGGGTCTGTTTGCTTCGGTTATGGCGGGGCTTATTGCCGGAGTGCTTATAGGCTTCTTTACCGAATATTTCACCTCGGATTCCTATAACCCGACCGAAAAGCTTTCCGAGTCCTCAAATACCGGCTCGGCAACGATTATAATTGACGGAATTGCACTGGGCATGGAATCCACAGCTTTGCCGGTTATTATAATTTCGGCTGCGATTTTGATAAGCTTCTTTGCGGCCGGCGGCGCGGGAAATGCGCAGATGGGTCTTTACGGAGTTGCGCTTGCGGCAGTGGGAATGCTTTCCACACTGGGAATTACCCTTGCTACGGACGCTTACGGTCCGGTTGCGGACAATGCGGGCGGTATTGCGGAAATGTCCGGCTTGCCGGAGGAGGTCAGAAACAGAACCGACGCGCTCGATTCCTTGGGAAACACAACCGCGGCTACGGGCAAGGGCTTTGCCATAGGCTCGGCGGCGCTTACGGCGCTTGCGCTGATACTTTCATATACGGATAAAATACAGACCATTGCTCCCGAAAAGCTTGATCTTACAATAACCAATCCCGCTGTGCTTGTGGGGCTTATTGTGGGCGCAATGCTGCCGTTTTTGTTCAGCGCAATGACAATGCAGGCGGTGGGCAGAGCGGCTCAGAAGATTGTTATTGAGGTAAGAAGGCAGTTTAAGGAAATCAAGGGACTTATGGAGGGAAAAGCGGAGGCTGATTATGAAACCTGCGTGGATATATGCACAAAATCCTCCCTTAAGGAAATGATTTTGCCGGCGGCTTTGGGAATTGTGGCTCCGATTGTTGTGGGACTGATACTGGGCTGCAACGGCGTTGTCGGAATGCTTGCGGGCGCGCTGATAAGCGGATTTGCCCTTGCGATAATGATGTCCAACTCCGGCGGCGCATGGGATAATGCCAAGAAATATATAGAAGCCGGACACTTTAACGGCAAAGGCTCGTCCAATCATAAGGCGGCGGTTGTCGGAGATACGGTGGGCGACCCCTTTAAGGATACCTCCGGTCCGTCGGTTAATATATTGATAAAGCTGTTGTCGATGGTTTCCATCGTGTTTGCGGGAATTGTTGCCGCATGCGGAGGACTGGGACTGTTCTGATGTAAATAATAAAGAATTCTGTATTGGAATGCCGATACAGAATTCAGCGTGTAGACAAACTTGTCTACACGCTGGCAGACTGCGAGAAATTGAGTCAGATTTTGCGAAAATGAACTCGTAGGCGTACGAGGGTACGGTAGAGTTTATTTTCGCAAAAAGTGCATACCAAAGGCATTCCTCGACGGAATGTCTTTGGTAATATTAAGAGATTATATTT
>JAQXZB010000076.1 GCA_029226975.1 Clostridiales bacterium
CTTTGAAGCAAAGGGATATTTGATGAACCACACCAAGCGGCAAATAGACGAGCCGGTGCTCACCCAAGAGGAGGCAAAAGCCAGAGTATCGACAAATTTAGACGTCACCGCCACAAGCCTGACGCTCATTCCCAAGGACAGACTTCAAGAGATTCTGTGATATGAATTTAAAGGAACCTTTAACGACAAAAACTTTATAGTATATATAAACGCTCTAAACGGCAGAGAGGAAAAAATCCTGCTTCTTATAGAAAGTGAGGACGGAATACTGACAATTTAACAAATCCTATAAAAAGCAGTCCGAAGGGATTGCTTTTTTGCCGTATTCTTGAGCGACTCATGCCTGTTTTACGAAAATTCGTTAAAACAGGCATGATGCCGAAATTTTACAGCTTATCGATTATGCCGTAATCGGCATAATCAAATATCCGTGCGTTTTTATCGGGATTTATCGCTATTACCGTTTCACTGCCCTCTATGGCGCAGGTATGATGCACCGCCCCGGAAATACCGGCGGCGATATAAATTTTGGGGCTTACCGTTTTCCCCGTTAAGCCTATCTGCATATCATAGGGCGCACCGCCCAAATCCACCAGTCCTCTTGACGCACCTGTCTGTGCGTTAAGGGCCTTTGCAAGCGCATAAAGCTTATCAAGACGGTCAAAAACGCCTTTTCCGCCCGAAACGATTATATCCGAGCTTTTGGATTTTGTTCTCACCGTTGCCATCTGCGGTCGGGTAATGCATTTTATTTTAGCCATAATGTTTCCCCCCTGTGCCGGGCGGTACATTATAAGGTCGTCCCCGTCCGCTTCAAGCCCCGTACAGTCGGCGCAAAGCCCGGTTTCCAAAAGCACTGCCGTTTGTGCGGCGTTTTGCCTGCCCCACTCGTCCGCATTCCACAAAATCACGTTGGGCTTTTTTAGGGCGGCTTGCCTTGATATTTCCTCAGCCGAGGACTTTTCTATTAGCACAACCTCCTCGGCAATTTCCAAAGCCTTTTTATACACCTCATCACCCACAGCCCAGACGGTTTTGAACTTTTGAGCTTTGTTCTCGCTTTTAATAACCGCTCTTTCGCGGCTCATTAAATCCTTTACAAGAGGAACAAGCTCCTCCATTTTAATAAAGCGGCAGCTTCTTCTTCCCCTCTCGTTTTCAAAGCTTTCCAGAACTCTTGTGGGCGAGCCTTTAAGACCGCATTTTTCAAGGTCACAGCCAATGACGCTATTGTCAATCACCCTTACATCGCCTATTTTCGAGAAAATACTCGGAAACCTTAAAACATAGCCCCGCTCAATGCAAAGCATTGCCGGAGACTTTATGGTTTCTTCGCCAAAACGCGTTTTGGCAAAAATCCCGCCGTCCTTAAGTTCCGCGCTCATCACTCCCCCAAGCATCGGCAGACCGAGCCTTTTTGCCGTCATGGGTCCCACCTGTCCCGTATCACCGTCAACGCTTTGTCTGCCGCAGAATATATAATCATACTCCATATTCCTTACGGCTTTTGCCAAAATATATGACGTGACAAGTGTGTCCGAGCCGGCAAATGCCTTGTCGCTTATTAAAACCGCCTTTGCTCCGAGCCTTGTTATGGGTCTTAAAATTTCAATGCAGCTTTCCGGTCCCATTGAAACTGCCATAACATCATCGCAAAGCCCCAGAGCGCACTCCAGTGCCGATTCGTCAAAGGGATTTATCTCGCCCTTTATTACCTTAACAAATACTAAAATCTTCATCGTTATAAACAGGCTCCAATGCCTTTTGCACCGCCTTGTATTTCTTAAACAGCTTCATATATTTTTCCGTATTCTCCGGATTGGGAACAGTTTCGGATACCACCTCATTGCATAGTTCCACAGCCTGCTTGGGACTTTCAAATATCCCCGCTGCAATTCCCGCAAGCATTGCGCTTCCGAAGGAGGAGTCAGTGTATTTCATCTCTTTTAAGCTTATTCCCAAAGCGTCTGAAAGCATCTGCCGCCAAAGGGGACTTTTTCCGCCGCCGCCTATGATTACCGCGCTGTCCTCATGCTCTATTCCTATATCGTCAAGAGCGGTTTTGCAGTCAAGCATGGACATCACAACGCCCTCAAGCACAGCCCTTGCAAAATGCGCCTTTGTATGGCCGGCCCTTACTCCAACAAAATCCGCGCATAATTTGGGGTTTGCATACGGAGTAAGCTCGCCGTTTAAATATGGATGAAAAACCAGTCCCTCCGCGCCTATGGGAATTTCCTCCGCCGCCCTGTCAAGGGCTGCATAATCCCCGCCGAAGGTGTCCCTAAACCATCTGTAGGATGCGGCGCAGGATTTTGTCGCCGTTCCCGGATAAAACAGTCCGTCTATAACATGTGAATAGTTTACAAGGTTTATATCGGGATAGGGCTTATCGGTAACGGTGCAAATTCTCCCGGCAGTGGCAAGCTTTACGGTCATCTGTCCTTTCTTGACCGCACCGGAAGCAAAAACCTCC
>JAQXZB010000077.1 GCA_029226975.1 Clostridiales bacterium
TAGGAAATTTCTCAATTCCCTATCAGATAAAAAGCTTCGTCAAAAGTTTTTTATTTCCATTCATTAAGTTCAAGCCATTTTTCAAGAGCCGCACACCACTGCGCCACATGGGGCATTCCCTCGGCAAGTCCTAAGCCATGAGGTCCGTGGGGGTAAATATGTACCTCAAAGGGAATATTGAATTTTGCCAAAGCATCCGCATAAAGCAGCGTGTTCTCCACCGGCACCGCCTGATCCTCGGAGGTGTGCCACAAAAACGCCGGCGGCGTGTCCTCCTTAACCTGCAAATACAGCGCCATTAGCCGCTTGTCCGATTCAAGACAGCGTTCTCCCAGCAGATTTATTCTTGAACCGTCATGGCGGTACTCATACATATCTATTACCGCATAGCACAAAATCGACGCATCGGGTCTTGCCGACAGCTTGTCAATCTCGTCTGTCGGCTCATACATTTCCTTATCGTGATGAACGGATACCGAGCCGGCAAGATGACCGCCCGCACTAAAGCCCATAACCGCGATTTTGTTTTCGTCAAAGCCGTATTTTTTCGCATTCGCTCTTGCAAACCTTACGGCTCTTTGAGCGTCGCTTATCTCGGCAGGATGCTTGTAGGGCGCAACACGATAATCCACGTTAAATACGGTTATTCCGATTGACTGAAGCCACTTTGCCATCTGCGGTCCCTCATGCTCCGCTTTTCCCGCGTAGCCGCCTCCGGCAAATAACACAATTGCTCCCTTTGAACCTGCTTCGTACACATCGATTTTTGGTACAAAGTCAAGCTCCTCCGTATTATAAGGTATTTTTTCTCCCCATAAATTCACGTTAATCATTCTCCTTTACAATTTTTATTGACAGATCTTTAAGCTGCTCCTCGTCCACATCTCCCGGCGCGGCGGACATAAGCTCGGAAGCGTTTTGCACCTTTGGGAACGCCGTTACATCCCTTAAACTGTCCGCACCGCACATAATCATGGAAAGTCTGTCCAGACCTATGCCCATGCCGCCATGGGGTGCTGCGCCGTACTTGTACGCTTCAACCAAAAAGCCGAACTTCGCCTCTATTTCCTCGTCCGTAAGACCGAGAGCCTCGAACATTTTCTGCTGCAGCTCGTAATCGGTTATACGTATAGAGCCGCTCGAAAGCTCCGTTCCGTTTAAAACAAGGTCGTATGCCTTTGCGATTACCTTTTCCGGGTTTGTGTCAAGGTACTGTATGCACTCGTCCATGGGCATTGTAAAGGGATGGTGCATGGCAACCCAGCTGTCGCTTTCATCGTCATATTCAAAGAAGGGGAACTCCGTAATCCAAAGGAAGTTATACCCCTCGGGAATAATGTCAAGCTGCTTTGCCACCTTTAATCTCAAAGCGCCCAAAACCGGCAGAGTAACCTTGTTTTTGTCTGCCACAATCAAGACCACATCACCCTTTTTTGCTCCGCAGCGTTCAAGTATTTTGTCAAGCTCGCCCTCGCCCAAGAACTTTGCAAAGCCGCAGGAGGGAGCCTCGTCAACCCATCTTATAAAGGCAAGTCCTTTTGCGCCTATACCGCGCACATATTCGGTAAGCTTGTCTATTTCTTTTCTGGTAAGAGTTGCTGCCGCGTCCTTTGCAACAATGGCTCTTACACTCCCGCCCGCTTCAATGGCTGAGGAGAATACGCCGAAGCCGCAACCCGCAACTATATCCGACAAATCGATAAGCTCCATGCCGAATCTTGTATCGGGCTTGTCCGAGCCGTAGCGCTCCATTGCCTCTTTATAGGTCATTCTCGGCAGCGGAGTGGGAATATCCGTATCCAAAACATCCTTAAATACGCGCTTTATAAGCCCCTCGCCAATCTCTAAGACATCCTCCACGTCCACAAAGGACATTTCCATGTCTATCTGGGTAAACTCCGGCTGCCTGTCGGCTCTTAAATCCTCGTCCCTGAAGCATCTTGCAAGCTGAATATACCTGTCAAAGCCCGCAATCATCAAAAGCTGCTTGTATATCTGCGGTGACTGAGGAAGCGCATAGAACTTCCCGTGATGTATTCTTGATGGAACGATATAGTCCCTTGCGCCCTCAGGCGTGGATTTCATCATCATGGGTGTTTCTATCTCGATAAAGCCGTTTTGCGCGAAATAATCCCTTGCCGACTTTGCTATTTGGCTTCTCATCATAAGATTTTTTTGCAAAACGCCCCGTCTTAAGTCCAGATAACGGTACTTTAATCTAAGCTCCTCGTTTACCTTTGTATCGTTTGTAATCTCAAAAGGCGGCGTCTGCGCCTTTGCAAGAATACGCAAATCCTCAACGAATATTTCTATATCGCCGGTTTTTATGGCGGCGTTTTTGCTTTCTCTTTCCCTTACCGCACCCTTTGCCATGAGCACAAATTCGCTTCTGCACGATGCGGCTTTTTTAAATACCTCCCTGTCGGAAGCGTCGTCAAAAGCCAGCTGCACCACTCCGGTCCTGTCTCTTAAATCTATAAATATAAGATTTCCCAAATCTCTTATTTTCTGAACGTAGCCGCCCACTGTAACCTGTGAGCCTATGCCCTCGACCTCGCCGCAGTAATGCGTGCGCTTTAATCCCTGCATTGTATCCAATGTATTAACCCCTTCCTGTATAAACATTCTTCATATATTATACTACGAATTTTTTCCTATGTCAATTCAATTTGCGCGGGTTTTTGCCTTTAAAAGAAAAATATTGACAAAGAGGCGTTTTTTGTTATACTGTATAAAGACGAGAACAGACGAGTATTGAAATTTACGGTCTTTTTCTGATGCGAAAAAGGCTTTTTTTATCGGACTCATCGGAAAGGAAAAATTTATGTTTAACTTGACCTTGAATGAGGTAAGGGAGCTGTCGCGTGAATATAACATAATTCCCCTTACCACCGAATGTTATGCGGATATGGATACGCCCATAAGCGTGTTCAAGCGCATGAGAACCGAGCGGGACTGCTTTTTATTGGAAAGCCATCGGCGAGAGCAGCGTCACAGCGCGCTACTCCTTCATAGGCCGCTATCCCTTTGTAAGCTTCAAAAGTCTCGGAAGCGAAATCACAATAGAGGACTACACCGGCAAGGTTGAAAAACTATCCGGAAAGCCCATGGAGGAGCTTGAAAGGCTCGTTACAAAATACCGCGCGCCCAAGCTTCCCTCAATCCCATCCTTTAACGGCGGTGCAGTTGGCTTTTTTGCCTATGACATTATCCGTCAATACGAAAACCTCCCCAATGTAAACCGCGATGAGCTGGGCATTACCGATATGCATTTTATGCTCACCGACGAGATTATAGCCTTTGACCACAAGCGCCAGAAAATAGTGATAATAGTAAACATTCACGCCGAGGGCGATATTGAGCTTCAGTATAAAAAGGCTTCAAACAGAATACTCGATATTGAGCGGGAAATGTCCGATTTATCAAAGCTTATGGAAAAGGAAAAGCGCGAATACAGAGGTACATCAAAGGTTTGCTCCAACATGACAAAGGAGGAGTTTTGCAAAAACGTCGAAAAGGCAAAGGAATATATCAAAAACGGAGATATTTTCCAGGTGGTGCTTTCACAGCGGTTTTCCGTTGAAACCTCGGTAAGCCCCTTTAGTGTTTACCGCGCCCTTAATGCACCGAAACCGTCCCGTATACGGAATACAATTCCACCCCGAATCCGTACTCACTCCCAAGGGCATGACAATTATCGATAATTTTCTTAAACTGTAAAATCCGACCGGGTTTTAATCCGTCTGTCCGCCGCGGCAAGCACCGCGGCGGCAGCAGAGGCGGCGGCGCGGTTTTTTTCCCGGTCGGGATTGGACTCTCCGATAAGACGAATGGTACTGTTTCCCTCTTTTTTTACCTGTATTATTTTCTCACCGTCAAGCATTTCAAGCTCATAACCCTCCATAATTTTCATATATTACACCCCCTTTTAATTTATTTTACGCATATATTTAGCATATATAATAAAACGAGGTGATATTTATGCCGTTTTCAAGCTGCAAGGACAGCGTTGCACTGTATCTTAGGAAAAGCCGCATGGACCCGGAAAGCGAAAGCATTGACGAAACACTTTCGCGCCACGAGGGCACTCTGTTGAAGCTTGCCGACACCATGGGACTTAATATATGTAAAATCTACAAGGAGGTGGTGTCGGGTGACGGGCTTTTCACGCGCCCGCAAATGCTTCAACTTCTTCAGGATGTGGAAAATGACAGGTATTGTGCGGTGCTTTGCATGGAAATTGACCGTTTGGGACGTTCCTCACAAAAGGACGGGGGAATAATCCTTGAAACCCTTAAGGAGCATAATGTGTACATAATCACACAGAACAGAACCTATAATCTCAATGATGAGCTTGACGAGCAGTCTGTTGAAATGCAATCCTTTATCGCCCGCCAGGAGCTTCGGGCAATACGCCGCCGTCTTAGGAAGGGCGTTGAAAAAACCGTTGAACAGGGATTTTTTGTCGCGCCGCCGCCCTACGGTTATCGGCGGACGTATATAAACAAGCGTCCCACTTTAGAGATATACGAGGAGGAAGCGCAGATAATACGCATGGTTTTTGATATGTATGTAAATCAGGGCTTCGGCTCACAAACCATAGCCGACGAGTTAAACCGCATGGGCTTTATTCCCCGCAGCGGCGGTCTGTTTTCAAGAAGTACCGTTCAGTTCTATCTGCAAAATCCCGCCTACACGGGAAAAATCGTCTGGAACAGACACCGCCGCATAAAAAAGAAGTCCCTAACCGACAAAACAAAGGAAATAAAAAATCCCGAAAGCGACTGGATTAAAGCCGAGGGAATGCATCCGGCAATCATAAGCGCCGAGCTTTTTAACAGCGCACAGCAAATACGTCTTTCCCGCGCCCACCCGCCGGCACTTGCCAGGACTTTGCAAAATCCCCTCGCCGGGCTGATTTACTGCAAAAACTGCGGCAGTGCCATGGTACGCCGAAAAATCAAGGACCAGCCGCGGCTTTTATGCCCCAAAAATGCCTGTACAAAAAGCATAAACAGCTTATATGTGGAGGAATGTGTGAAAAATGCGGTTTCGGCGCTTCTTTCCCAATTCGCACCGAGCGTCCCCTCTTTACCCGACAGCACAGAAGCCGTAAAAGACCGGCTTTACATACTGCAAAGGCAGCTTACACAAACCCAAGCGCAAAAAAGCCGTCTTTATGACCTTTTGGAACGGGGAATATATGATGAGAGGGAATTTCTTGAAAGAAGCTCCACAGTAGCAAAGCGCATAGACTGCATACGCGCGGATATTGAAAAAAAGCGGCGTTGGCTTGAGGGCTTTAGGTATGAGTGCGAAAGCACCGAGCCGATGAATCAATGTTTTTTACGACTTTACGGCTCTCTTACCGCCGCCGAAAAAAACACCTTGTATAAATGCCTTATAAAGCGCATTGTCTACAGCCGCGGCACAAATCAGAAAAAGAACGAATTTAACCTGGATATAGAATGGAAAGAAGGCATATAATCAACAAAGTATACACCTTGCCCGGTCCCTTTCACGACAGCTGTCATAAATCTTGTCGGTATGTATGCATACGGCTTCGCGGAAGTTTGTTCCGCATTCGGGCGTGAAATTGCAGTCCTTTTCCATTTTTCATACTCTCCTTTACTGATATTTGGTTTTTATCCCATGCTATAGAGTATGCGGCTTATCTTGGTTTGGTGAAAAATTAACGGGGGTGCATTTTGCTACACCCCCGCCGCAAAATCATTGGGCTTTCCTATTGATACCCCGATAATGCCCTGCTTCTTTACCTGAGCTGTCGGGCATAACATTCCTATTACCCATTTCGCGTCCGCCATGGATGCACAGCCCCTGCCCTCCAGGCTCACAAGATTTTTTAACATCTGCAAAAGCTTGACCGCATCTCTGCCGTTTTTTGCGTATTGGGAAATATACATAAGCGTCAGATTATCCGCTTCAAGCCCTGCCTTTTTACACGCCGCGGTTACAATGGTGTATATCTGCTCCGTACTAAGCTCATTAAAATGAATTTCAACGCATCTGGACCTTATCGCCTCAGGGATTTCCGAGGGCTTTCTGGTTGTTGCGCCTATAAGCCGAAAATCCGCCGGAAGTCCGTTCTGGAACACATCGTGAATATATGTTGGGATTTTTTTGTTTGTTCGGCTGTAATAGGAGCTTTCAAGCATTACCCGCCTGTCCTCCAAAACCTTTAACAGCTTATTTATATGCCCCGATGAAAGCTCGCCTATTTCGTCCACAAACAGTACTCCGCCATGGGCTCTTGTAACCGCGCCGGGCTTGGGCTGCGGAATACCGTCATTGCCGTAAGCGCCGGCTCCCTGGTATATGGGGTCATGCACAGAGCCTATGAGCGGGTCGGCAATGCACCTCTCATCATACTGCATAACAGTCGCGTCCACCTCCACAAAGGGCGCGTCTGCGGCAAAGGGCGTATTGGGGCTTTTTTTCGCCTCTGCAAGAGCCACCCGCGATGCCGCCGTTTTCCCCACTCCCGGCGGTCCGTATATGAGGATATGCTGCGGATGCTCTCCGCAAAGGGACGCCATAAGCGCCTTTATTCCGTCCTCCTGCCCCACAATCTCACTCACAGAAGCCGGACGAACCTCCTCCGTAAGCGGCTTTGACAGGGATATTTTCCTAAGCCGGTTAAGCTCCTCCGCTTCCCTTTTGTTATCGTCGGCAAAGACCTTTTCGTTCCCCGTTTCGCTCCTTAATTTTACAAAAAAATACATTCCTATCACTATGGAAAAAAATAATTGTACTGCCGCAATAATACCGTTCATTTTAATCTCCCCTCCGCCGCCCCGAGTCGGCTTGTTTTTCACAAATATATTATTTTCTTTTATATTTTTATTATTCTCGAATTTGCATTTGACAAATATTTGTTCGTGTGGTATAATGAAATCGAGGTGAAAATAAATGGAAATACGGGATAAGCTAAGAATACTTTCGGACGCTGCCAAATATGACGCGTCCTGCTCCTCCTCCGGCTCCGAGAGGTCAAACACACCGGGCGGTTTGGGCAATGCGGCTTCTTGCGGAATATGCCACAGCTTCAGCGCGGACGGCAGATGCATTTCACTGCTTAAAATACTTTTGAGCAATTACTGTGTATACGACTGCCAATACTGCATAAACCGTTCCTCAAACGATGTGGAGCGGGCGGCGTTTACGCCCCGGGAGGCTGCGGATTTGACGGTTGATTTTTACAAGCGGAATTATATCGAGGGATTGTTTTTGTCAAGCGCGGTTACGGGCAGCCCCGACAATACCATGGAGCAGCTTATAAAAACCCTGTCAATTTTAAGAAACGAATATAAGTTCAACGGATATATCCATGTAAAAACCATTCCCGGCGCAGCGCCGGGGCTGGTAAACCGTTTAGGGCTTTTATGCGACAGAATGAGCGTTAATATCGAGCTGCCCTCCGATAAATCCCTGTCACGCTTTGCGCCGCAAAAGACAAAGGAAAGCATCCTAAAGCCCATGAAGCAGATACAGGGCGGTATTATTCAGTCAAAAAACGAGCTTGCCCTCTACCGCCACGCTCCCACATTTACCCCCGCGGGACAAAGCACACAGATGATTGTGGGAGCCACCGGGGAAAGCGACAAAAGCATTATACGCCTTTCACAGGGACTTTATAAAAAATTCGACTTAAAGCGCGTATTCTACTCGGCATACATTCCCATCGGCACAAACCCCGCACTGCCGACAACCGCACCGCCGCTTTTAAGGGAACACCGGCTCTATCAGGCGGACTGGCTCATGCGCTTTTATCATTTCAGTGCCGAGGAGCTTTTGGAGGACGATGAGGACAGCTTCAGCAATCTTATAGACCCCAAATGCCAGTGGGCGCTTCGGCATATGGAATATTTCCCTGCCGAGATAAACAGCGCGCCTTATGAGCTTTTACTGCGTGTACCGGGAATAGGTGTTCGTTCGGCTCTTAAGATTGTAAAAGCAAGGCGGTTTTCCTCCCTTGGGTTTGAGGATTTGAAGAAAATGCGCGTTTCCTTAAAAAGGGCAAAATACTTTATAACCGCCAAGGGCAAAACCTATAAAAATATATGGCTTCGCCAGGAGCTTATCACTCCGCTGCTTTTGAGCGAAAACGGCAGTATCGGTCAAATGAGCCTGCTTGACGAGCCGACAAGAGAGGATGGTGTAAAATGCTTAACAGGCGAGATGTAATTTATCTGTATGACGGAAGCTTTATGGGATTTTTGAGCGCGGTTTACGACTGCAACAGCGAGCATACTTATCCCTATGATTTTGAGGTGGTGGAAAACGGACAGCAGACGCTGATACGTCAATACCGACATTGTATTCATTCCGATAAAAAGGCACAGCTTGTTGCCTCATCAGTGGTAAATCACGCCGGCAAGGCGGCCTTTGAGCATCTTTACTGTGCGTTTTTGTCGCAGTTGGAGAATAAGGAAATGACCCTGTTTGAATTTATACGCCTTTGCATGAAGCATGGAGCCGGGATAGTCAATATGCTGCAGCTTGACTGTCCCAACCGGGTAATCTCCGCTTCCCGCGCGGCAACCAACGAAGCGCATATGTACCGGCAGTTCATACGCTTCGGCGAGCTGGAAAACGGCGTCTATTACGCGCAGGTTGAGCCGAAAAACGATGTTCTGCCCCTTATTGCCGACCATTTTGCCCGCCGCTATGCCTCCATGCCCTTTATTATTCATGATTCCGTTCATGGGCAGTGCATTGTCTATAACGGCAAGGAATTGCAGATTGTCGACGCTTCCTCCATGCCCGCTGTGCATTTTTCCGAACGGGAGCTTGCCTGCCGCGAGCTTTGGAAGCAGTTTTACGACTCCATAGAAATAAAAGAGCGCCATAACGAAAAATGCCGTATGGCGCATATGCCCAAAAGGTTTTGGAAGTTTCTCACCGAGCTGTAGCGGGCGCTTTCTTCTCGCTTACAATAATTGTCGGCAGGGACATTTCACTGTACTGGGTGGAAATTATGCTGTTTTTTGCAATTCTCGAATACAGACCCCGCATTTTGCCGCCGTATACAAACATACCCGTAATGTTACTGTACAGGCGGCGGGGTGCGTGTTCGTCATAGAGCAGGTCATAGTTCTCCGTTTCATAGGGTGTGCAGTATTCCTGCAACAGATAATTCTGTCCGGCATTTGCCAAAACCAGCTCCCGCCATTTATCATCGTCAACCTCCACTCCGGCGTGTACGCCCTTTGAGGCATACAAATCCCGGGGCTTTATTACCCATGCGTCCTTGTTTTCAAGCACATCATGCTCCTTTATGGCTGCTGTGTTCAAATCCGTTGTATATGGAATATGCTCCATAACATATTTTCTCTCATAATCGGACAAAAATGACAGTGTTCTTCTATCGCGCAAAACCTTAAAGATTACCTTATCGTGGGCAATCTGCGTCTTAAAATCGCCTATAAGGCAGACCGCGTCAGCCTTTACGGCTTCGATAAACGCCTGCACTTGGTCATATTTTTCCATAATGTCGCAGGTTACGGCGCGGCGGTATATTGCGTCTATCCTTTTGCCGTCCCGGCCCTTGAGCGCGCCGTCCTCGAATTTAAGCTCTCTTATATCGTAAATCTCACAGCTGCATTCAAGGGAATTAAACACCCGCTTAAATTCTTCAAATTCCGTATTTTTTTCATTGCCGATAAAATCCACAATTCCGATATGTGGAGTTTTTACGGCTTTTTGGTATTCGGAGTAGATATTTAAAAATTCCTCTGCCCAGCTTTTAAAAAGCTCATAGGTTCGGACATTAAATCTCTTTTTAAATTTCTTAAACGCCGCGGTTTTGGCAAGGCAGGCGTTCATTTCCCGATCCTCGTTCATTGCGCTTGTACCGTCTGTGTTGAACTCGCAGAACTTAAAGGTGTAATCATCTTCATTAAAGAAAATATCAAGCCGCGCAATGGGAATACGGCAGGAATATGCCTTGGGTCTTAATATAAGCTCCTCTAAGCGCTTATCAAAGCCAAACAGCTCTCTGTACTTCGGATTTTGCTCATATTGTTTTATAACCTTGTCCAATATGGAGTACATAATCTTGGCGTTTTCCTTAAAGTAACTGTCCATCTCCTCGTCAAACATCTTTGGAATATACAGCGTATGCACCAAATAGCCATGGGACCACGCGGTGGAATTTTTCATATCCTTATAATATTCCTTTGCGGATTTTGCGCTTTCTTTCATATCCGCCTCAACCAGACCATTATAATACTGTCCCGGATAAATCATATTTACATCTCCTCACAAAAAGAAGGGCGCACGCCCTCCGAAAAATCAGAAAAATATAGAAGGAACCTTAACAAACCTGTCGATTTGTATATCACCGTCGGTTATTGGCTCTATCTCGGAAAGAAACCTTTTAAAATGCTTTGCGCCGTTATGCTGTTCTATGGCGGTATCGTTTAACCACTCCTCGACAAAGGTAAAGCTTCCCTCATTCTTTTCGCTTTGCAGTATTTTATACGAAAGGCAGCCTCTTTCCTTTCTCGTTTCTCTTGTAACGTCTATAGCCGCTTTTATAAACTGCTCCGTTTTGCCCGGCAAAACACTGAATTTTGCAATAATGGTAATCATAGCACATTTCTCCCCGTATTTATTACCCTTATTATAGCATAACCGATAAGATTTTACAAGTGTTATTGACCCAAAATTTTTTTTATGCTATAATTATTGTACGATTGGAGGCTTTATGATGAATAAGGATGCATATATAAAGAAGAATTTTAATATTTCCGACAGCGTACTGACGCTTGTGGATATGGCGGAGGAGGCGCTTGCCCCACAATTTAAAAGGGCGCAGGAAATCGCCGAGATAAATCAGCTTAAGGTAATGAAGGCGTTTTGTGACAACCGCGTATCGGAGGCACATTTTGCTTCGACCACCGGTTACGGCTACGATGATTTGGGCAGGGATACCCTGGATAAGGTGTTTGCGCAGGTTTTTGACGCCGAGGACGCTTTGGTAAGGCATAATTTCATTTCGGGAACACATACCATCTCAACGGCACTCTTTGCCGTTCTTCGTCCGGGCGACATACTGCTTTCCGTAACCGGCAAGCCCTACGATACCTTAGAGGAGGTAATCGGCATAAGCGGTGATGAGGGAAACGGCTCATTAAAGGATTTTGGCGTAAAGTACATGGAAATACCCCTGCTTCCCGACGGCAGTCCCGATATGGAGCAAATACGCTTTACCATGACTCATTTTGACATAAAAGCCGTAACAATACAGCGTTCAAAGGGCTACGGCGACAGACCTACCTACAGCCCGCAGGAGATAGGCACTGTTATTTCTCTTGTAAAGGAGCTTTCTCCAAAAACCGTATGCATTGTGGATAACTGCTACGGCGAATTTGTCGACGTTACAGAGCCGACAAGCTTCGGTGCGGACCTTGCGGCAGGGTCGCTTATAAAAAACCCCGGCGGCGGACTTGCGCCCACAGGCGGATATATAGTCGGCAAATCAAAATACGTCGAGCTTTGCGCCAACAGGCTCACAAGCGTGGGCATAGGCAAGGAATGCGGTGCAAGCTTGGGCTTTAACCGCGCCCTTTATCAGGGCTTGTTCATGGCTCCCCACACAGTCTTGCAGGCTGTAAAATCCGCCATGCTATGCTCGGCGGTGTTCGAGAAGCTGGGCTTTGACGTAAACCCCAAGCCATATGAGGAACGCCACGACATAATTCAGTCCATTAAATTCAACGACCCCGAAAAAATGATTGCATTCTGCCGCGGCATACAAAAGGGTGCGCCGGTGGACAGCTTTGTCACCCCCCAGCCATGGGATATGCCCGGGTATCAGGATCAGGTTATTATGGCGGCGGGCGCATTTGTACAGGGCGCGTCAATAGAACTGAGTGCGGACGGACCCATACGGGAGCCATACATTGCATATATGCAGGGCGGACTTACCTACGAATCGGCAAAATTGGGAATAATGGTCAGCGCTCAGCTGATTATGGGAAAATAATATTCAAAGAAAAACTCTTGAACTCAGACCTTCGGTCAAATTCAAGAGTTTTTTTATCATTTATTAAGCTTTGATGCCAGATTGTATATTATCTGTGACGCTTCGGCGCGGGTAAGATTGTTTTTGGGCTTAAAAGTTCCGTCATCATAGCCGTTTATAATCCCCGCTCCGCAAAGGGTCATTACCGCCTTTTGGCAGTCGGCGCTTATCTGTGCTTCGTCCGAGAAGATTATATCCTTGTTTACGCTCTTTAAGGTCACATTTTCCGTAAGACCGGCGCACACCTTGGCAAACTCCTCACGAGTGATATTTTGGTAAATATCCTCCTCGCTCCAGCCCAGACCCAGCTCGTCAACCACGCTCATGCTCTGCTCAATCCAATGCTCGTCCGCAATTCCGCTGTAAAACATTCTGTACATTATCGCAAGAAACTGCGCTCTTGTAAGCTTGGTATCGGGAGAGAAGATATAGCTTCCCGTACCCTTCATATATCCCTTTTTAACGACAAAATCCACATTTTTCGCATACCATGCATCACTGTAGACGTCCAAATATTCCGGCAAAGCCACATTGCTTACCTCTTTGGGGGTATATATATTCATGCTCACATCCTCGCCGCTTTCCACATTTCCCTCTTCATCGGCTATAAAGGTCATAAGCTCGTTATATATGGTCCTTGCCTTGGCGGTCGCGTCATTGCCTATCACCGCCGCGTTTGTGTTCGCCGCAAGCCGCGCCGCGGACATATCCTCGGCTATTAAAGTCTTTGCCTGTTCGTCCATAAACGGGATTTTTGCTATCATATTTTCCTCATAGGACTTCCAGAAGGCTCTGACCTGACTTCCGTATCTCTCGCGGTTTAAGGCGCAAAGTGTTGAAAGCCCTCTGAAATTCCAGAATGCGGAATTGTTGTTAAAAACAATATCGTTTTCCTTAAAAACCTGGGCGGTTTCGGTCATAAGCGATGCGTAAAAGGGCAGAAATACCGAAAATTCGCTGTTGCCCATGCACAGCCATTCTATACCCGCCGCCTCCTTGGGCATATCCGGGCGTATCTGCAAAACATGGCACTCCGCCTGTCTTGCAATGCCTATGGCTCTTATATCCTTGTTTTCCTCTAAGTTGGTATCGTATTTTGTGCTCTCGTAGCGGTAACGCTGCACCTCCATGATTTCCTCTAAGGATATTTTATGGTCAGGCTCAAAAAACAGCTCATAGTCCTCATCCTGTGGCGTTACCTGTCGGGTGGGCGAAAGAAAGGTCTGTCCGCCCCAAAGCCTGTATGTTCCCGCACTCTTAAAGCCTGCCGAATAGGTTTTTTGGACGTTTATCATTCCGTCCTCCTCAACCAAGAAGTCATTCTCCCTTGCAAGTTCTACAAGATTGGGAGAAACGATTACATCCTCGCTGTTTACGTCAATTGTGCCGAGCATATAATTATTGGGAATAACAGCAATCTTATCCTCCGGCATTTTCACAGCCGCGTACTGATGTCCCGAAAGAATTTCCATATACCATGCCTCGTCACGATCGGCAACCATGATAATATTCCCCTCGCCGGAGCCTTTCTCGTCTATGACGGAGGCAACAAGCTCTATCGCTTCCCTGGCGGTTTTTGTTCGGGAAAGAATAATATCGTTTGCGGAAATTTCATGCAGACCGGTTTTTACCAAAGGGTCTGCCTTAAGCGCCGCGTCATTGGGATAAGCGGTTACCGTCGATGTTGCGGCAAGCCCCATTTCGTTAAAGCCCGCCTCGCCGTAGGGCGCTTTGCCTATGCCCCGCTTGTCGGAGTCGCATACGGCGGTATACCTATAGGTGTGCTTGGGATATTCCAAGGTAAAGCCGAACGCGTCCTTATACATTTCTCCGCTTTCATGATCCGCAGCCTCATGCACCACAAAAAGCTTGTTGTTGGCACTTACGGTATCCTCTGTCCTTGCAAGCATGACCGACCCGTCCGCCGAAGCCTCTCTCCCCACATAAAACGCAGTGCAAGCCGATGCCGCCGACTGTATAAAAAGGCACAGCGCCGCCGTAAGCGCCGCCGCCTTAACAAATATTTTCCACATTATTCTTCCATCCTCAGTTCCTGTATTTTGCGATATTTGCGTCAAGCTCCCCGATACGCTTCTCCAATGCCGAAGCCTTATCGCTTAAAGCCTTTTTCTGCTTTCCCGCGTCCCCAAACAGCGAGAATTTATACTTTTTAATTTCCTCTTGCAGCTCCTTAAGCTGACGGCTCGCCTCCTCACGCTCTTTTACAAGCTCGTCACAGGCAGCCTGCTTCATGGTATCCTCAGCCGCCGGCTTTGGCTCTTGGGGCTGATTTTTGTTTTCAAAGCTTCCGCCGTTATCGTCCCAAAGCTTTTTAATCTTCTTTATAACCTCGATATTCTTTCTTTCGACTACCCAGTTAATGGTTTCGGCGTCAATCACAAAGCCGCTTATTCCCTCTTTGCCCTCCAAAAACTCAATAAGGCTGTCAAAGGTAAATTGTCTGTACTTTACCTGCTCGCTTTTCTGCTTGGCAATTGCAAATGCCGATGATGTGCCCAGAAGCGGTTCATCGGTATAAACCGGCAGAAATATCACCTTTGCGTCCTTGTCCCTTGACACCATGGGGAAAGTTGTATTGCCGTTTTCCTCATAGAATACAGCAAGATACACTCCCTTAAACATAGCGTCATACATTGCGTATTCCTCGCCGCGCACCTTGCTTATTTCCTGGTTACGCTTTTGCAGCTCCTGACTGAAGTTTATTATGGAATAGCGGGTTTTTATGTTTTGAGGGAATTTTATCTTTGATACATTTATAAATTCCGTAAACACCTTAAGAAGAATATCCACAAAAATATTATCGCAGAACACTCTTGCGCCCTTAAAACCGTAATAAAGCACCTCGAACATCTCGCGGAATATATTCTCCTTGCCCTCGATTTTGCGCATTTCCACATCGTAGCCGTTTTTGTCGATGGACTCGGCAACCTTTTTGGAGGTTTCCTCGTCAAGACACACCGCCGCAAAATCGCCTACGCGATATAAGCGTCTTGTCTTTTTTGAATAGGTCATCCATATTGCGTCCGCGTCAAGAATTTTTGCCATAAGGGCTCTTGAACGGTTGTACACGCTTATATCATAAAGCCTTATCTGCGCCTTTAAGTCATCGTCCTTGGGGTTTTCCTGACTTTCCCTTACAACCTTCATAAGCTTTACAAGCTCCATATTGGTTATATACATCATGGAGGTAAGGTCAAGACTGTTTATAATCGCCTCGCCGTGGTCGTTGCTTTTTTCTATCTGTTCGTTTATTTCCTCATATTTTTTTAAATCAGCCATTTTATTTCCTTTCATTTCCGTAATTTTTACGGAGCCCTGCTTTTAGCAAAAGCTCCGTTTGTTGATTTAAGGTTTAATTGTCATATTCATCGTCATAATAACCCTCTTCGTAAATCAGATTATCATTATAACCGCTCTTTTCGTAGCTGTCCTCACCGCTCTTTAACGCGCTTTGGGGCTTTTCTACGGTGATATTTTCCGCGTCATAGCCAAAATATGCCTGTACCATTTCTCTTATTTCTATCAGATTGGGTACCCACACCGCGCCGTTTACCGTATCGCGGGCATCTGTGCCGGGCAGTGAGAACGTGTTTATGTTTGTGGACTTGAAATCGGCAAGGTACTTTGAGTATTTTATCACATCTCCCAAGGTTACATTCGTCTGAATTTCACTTAGAATATCCTGGAATATAGCCGGAATTTTAAGGATAAGACCTGCATTTACCTTTTGGTCGACAAACGCCTTTATAAACTCCTGCTGAAGCGCAATTCTGTCATGGTCGCCGTTTACATAGCCCTGATTGTAATTGTTCTTTCTGTACCTCAAAAGCTGAATTACCTGTGTTCCGGTCAAATCCTGATTTCCCGGGTCAAGGTCTATGTGCAGTCCCTGTACCGGGTCGTCATACTTAAGTCCCTCGCCTGTTCCGGTGGGGTCGGGAACATCAAAATTAACCGTTCCTATATCGTCTATAATCTTTGCAATGGATTCAAAGGAAAAATCCACATAGTAATTTATCGGCACTCCGGTAAGTCTCGTTACCGCCTCACAGGTTGCCGTAGGACCGCCTATTTCACCGTCCGAACCGACAAATGCGTGTGCCGCATTGATTTTTTGGTATCTGTTTCCTATATACATTCTCGTATCTCGAGGTATGGAGAGAATGTTTGCCGTATTAGTTTGTGTATCATAACTTGCAAGCATTATCGCATCAGTTCTTAAACGGTCAATATCCACGCACATCATAAGCACGTTTATTTTTCCGTTTTCCGCAGCCACCGTGGATGTACTGTCCTTGTCAACGTTCTGCTTTCCGAATATAGCGTTAAAATCCACTCCCATGCATACCGCTCCGGCGGCAATTATCACGGCGAGTGATATTCCGAGAACCTGGAAATATCGTTTTACATTAAATCTCATCTGTATAATTCCTTCCACAGTTTATCATATATATTATATACTTTTTTTTATTACAAATCAATAGCAAAATTTTTAACATAAATGAAACTCCGTTACATTTATGTTACAGCGCCCTGTTTTTTGCGGTTAAAACCCGAAAAACTGCGCATAATAGTGCATACATAATAATTTAAGGAGCTGTTTTTATGATTAAATACAGACAAAACAACATCGACCTCATGTTTGAGATGAGCAGCGACAATGTCACCTCCGTTACGGACTGCACCGGGCTTATACCCTTTGCGCCCACCGACAGCTATGAATACCGCTCCTACGGCTCTTTGATAGATTACAGAGCCGATGAGATTGTTTTAAAGAAGCGCGGTTTTTCATCAAAGTGATTTGTCCGGGAGCTTTGTGCAGACACAGAGCTTATATCCCTGTATAAGCTCAAGAAGCCGAAGCTCCCAGCCCTTTAGGGAAAATACGGAAAAATTCTTAAAGTCCTCCCCGATAGAGCCGCCCTTTGCCTTTACATAGGCTTCTTTCATTGTCCATATTTCAAAAAACGCTTCTTCTTTATTCTTGCCGTTTTTTATATATTCAAACTCATCTTGTGAAAAAAATCTTTTTGCCAGCCGAATGTCAGCCCGGCGCATTATCTGTATATCCGCGCCGACAGGGCTTTTTTTTGCCGCGCACAGGGCATATTCGCCCGAATGGGACAGGCTGAAGAAAAATTCGCCGTTTTCGGGCTTTCCGCTTGGGGCGTAATGATAAGGAACTATGCGCCCGCACAGCTCCGTACAGACCTCGTTATACGCCTGCTCCGCCGCCAAGGAAAGCAGCCTTGCCTTTTCATTTTTTAAAGCGGCAAGCTTTTTTTCTCTTTCAGGGCTTAAAATCACATCATTTACTTGGGATATTTTTACAATTTTAAGCATTTATATCCCCCAACTCGTACATCACCATGGCAAGCACCGCTTCGCCCGCCGTTTCTGTTCTTAAAATCCGTCTGCCCAGTGTCACCGCCGGTATTCCCGCCTTTGACAAAAGCTCTATTTCCGATATGTCAAAGCCACCCTCGGGACCTATTATAAATCCGATTTTTTTGGGGCTTTCCGGTGATGTCAGCGTTTTTTTAAGGGTGGTGTTTTCCTCGCACTCATAGGGGGCAAACGCCAAATCCGCGTCCCTTAGCTCTCTTGCCGCTTCCTCTATGGTCACAGGCATGGAAACCTTAGGGATAACTCCTCTGCCGCACTGCTTCGCCGCTTCGTTGGCAATCTTCTGCCATCTGTCCCGCTTTTTTTCCTCGGCTTTTTTATCCTCTAACTTTACCACACATCTTGCCAGCTTTACCGGCACTATCCGCTTTATGCCAAGCTCTGTGGTTTTTTGGATAATATACTCCATTTTCGTACCCTTGGGTATTCCCTGATACAGCGTCACGTCTATATCCGCTTCGCTTTGACAGCTTCTGCGCGACAGGATATTGCAGACAATGCGCTTCGGCTCAATATCCGAAATTTCAGCTTCATAATCAAAGCCGCGTCCGTCGCATACGGTTATCATATCCCCTGCGCCTAAGCGCAGAACTCTTGTTATATGCGCCACATCCTCATTATCGATAATTATTGTATCTTGCGAAATGTTCTCTCTCGCCGTAAAAAATTTAGGCATTTTTCTCTTTCCTTTCAAACAGTCTTTCAAAATTTTTGCAGCTTATCCGTCTTACCTGCTCTTCGCTGTAGTTAAGCTGCAAAAGCCGGTCAAACACCTTGTATAAATCCTCACAGCCGCAAATCCCCTCCGGCAGCATTCCCTCCACACCGTCAAAATCCGCGCCGATGCCTATGGAATATTCGCCGCCCAAAGCCATGAAATGCTCTATATGCCTTATTATATCGTCAATTTTCGCCGCACCTTCGGCAAGAAAGGGCGGATAAAAATTTATACCCGCAACGCCGCCGCTTTTTACGATTTCCAAAAACATTTCATCAGTGAGGTTTCTCGGATTGGGGCATATTTTTCTGGAATTTGAATGGGTGGCAACCAAGGGCAGTGCGGCAAGCCCCGCTCCCTCCCAAAAGGAACGGTCGTTAAGATGCGAAACATCAAGGTATATCCCAAGCCTGTTCATCTCTCCTATTACCCTCGCACCCCATGGGCTTATGCCGCCCTTGCCGTTTACTCCCGATGCGAGAGCATTGTCGTCATTCCAGGTAAGAGCAATTATCCTGACACCCAAACGGGCAAGATTTCTTAAAACAGGCAGACTGTCTATCATTTCCCCGCCCTCAATGCTTAATATTCCCGGAATTTGATTTTCATAAAAGGTATCTATAAGCTCCATACACCTAAAAAGCGCGCGCTTTCTATGTTCGGGAGCGATCCAGCAGGCAAAAATCTGTGTATAGCCCCCATATCGGCTCATACGCCGCAAATCTATGTGCAGATTATTGCTTTTTATGCTTCTGCCCTGGTCAAATACCGGGCAGAGCGTGTCACAGTGGGCATCAAAAACTCTGTACTCCATAACCACACTCCTTAAAAGGCATTTTTGATATGATTAATTTTTGTAAGCTCGGCGCGGTTGTCTAAAATTTTGTAGTACACCTCTATAACGTCAAAGCGCATATCGGCATTTGCTCCGGCATACATAAGCGCCGTACGCCGCAGCCGCTCCTGCTTTCCCGCGTCCACAAACTCCGCCGCCGCACCGTATTCACTGCTTTTTCTTGTCTTGACCTCGGCAAACACAAGTGTTTCGTTATCTCTTGCGATAATGTCTATCTCGCCGCATTTTAGGCTGAAATTACATTCTTCTATCTCATAGCCCTTGTATTCGAGATATTTTCGCGCCGCTCTTTCGCCGAAATCGCCTATTGTCCGCTTGTTCATTTTTGCTCTCCCAAAAGCTTTTTTAAAAATGTGCGTCTGTGTATGGGACACGGTCCGTATTTTAAGATTGCCTCGGTATGCGCCGCGGTGCCGTAGCCCTTGTGCTTTTCAAAGCCGTAGAGTGGATAGAGCTTGGCCTGCTCCTTTATGTAACGGTCGCGGCTCACCTTTGCCAGAATGGAAGCCGCCGCAATGGACGCGCTTTTTGAATCACCCTTTACCACAGTTTCATAGGGTATATCGCTGTCCCAGGCGCGGTTTCCGTCAATGAGCAGAAAATCCGCTTTTATGGGAAGGGCGGCTACCGCTTTTTGCATTGCCTCAAAGGTGGCGTTTAGGATATTTATTTCGTCAATGCGCTTTTCGTCAACACTGCACACAGCGTATGCCCGCGCATTTTTTATGATTACGTCAAATAATTCCTCGCGCTTTTTTTCCGAAAGCTTTTTCGAGTCGTTAAGTCCCTCTATGAAAAAATCCTCCGGCAAAATCACCGCCGCCGCATACACTCCCCCGGCAAGCGGACCCCTGCCCGCCTCGTCAATTCCGCATACCGCACTGTATCCCTCGGCTCTTTTTTTTCGCTCTGTTTCATACATTGCGCTTACGCGCTCTTTTTCTTCATTTAGTGTCAGCTTCATTTATATAATCCGCGCCCCTTTCGCCAACGCCGTTTGGGAGAAATGCGCAAAGCAGATTGCGCATCCGCGCAAGATGCCCGGAGCATTTCTTCCAAGCTTAAAAAATTTTTCTCAATATATTATAGCATATTTTCGGAAAATATGCTATACTGTATATATAAATTTTTTTAGGAGGCTTTAAAATGCTTTATCAAAAAGAAATAGACGATTCGGTGCTTATTCAGTTTATCATTCTCTACACCCTGCTCCATGTTGACGAGCCGGTACGGTACAAGGACCTGGTTTCCCTTGTTCTGGAAAACTGCAACATCAACTTCAATGATTTCCAGATCTCCCTCGACAACCTTATCCAAACAGGTCATGTTCGGATATTCAACGAGGGACCCGATGTGAAAAAATACGAAATAACCCCAAAAGGCATCGGTATTGAGGACTTTTTGCGCACCATGGTACCCATTTACATAAAAGAGCCCATAGACGAGTCCATAAAACAGCTCTATATCGACAAGCGCCGCGCCGAAGCGGTCAAGGCGAATATCACGCCCCTGCGCAAAAACGAATACACAGCGGATTTTGAGCTGCTTGACGAGGACAGAATAATGCTCATGAATATGTCCCTTTACGCCGGAAGCCGCGGCGAAGCCGAAAAGCTTGCGAAATATTTCAAAGCCCATGCCGGCGAGATTTACGAAAAAATCATCGAGATATTTGCTCCCGCGGACAAGGAGTTTCCGGACGATACGGATTTTTAGCTAAAGGGGGCACAGCAAAATGCACAGACCGCATAAAGCGAAAAAGTTATAGCAAATAAGCCGATTTTAGAACAAAATATCGTTATAATAGGCTTAATTCTAAGGTAAAAATTTGTTATTCTAACAAATTTTATTAAATCGCTTTATGCTATGAACAAACCTCACCACTCGACGTACCCATGTACGCCTTCGGGCAAGGATTTTTAGGCTTAATGCCTAAAAATCTTCGGTTTGTTCATTCTGCGCTATTTTGCCGCACCCCCAAGAGGCTGTTGCAGTTTTGCAACAGCCTCTTTGTCAATTAAGAGTCAATGTTCCCACAATATCGTTTATATCCTCAATGCCGAATTTTTCC
>JAQXZB010000078.1 GCA_029226975.1 Clostridiales bacterium
AAGCCGGACAAGGAGCAGCTACAAAAGATGCTGCCGTGGTCAGAGACATTGCCGGAATACTGCAGGATACCTAAAAGAGCCTGACGATGTCTATGGACTAAGTCAAGCTCTTTGGACGTGGGTTAGTTGAGCGGATACTTATTTACTGCACTTATCAACAAAAATTGGACACAAAAATTAAAAAATTAGACGCCGGTATTTAAATTTGAACAACACCTGTTATATAGTTAGACAGTGGGGGTAATTTTTTAAGCATACGCGGAATTGTTGAGGTGTGGTTCCCATATGCTCTTTAAATATTTTGCTAAAAAAATCAACATCAGAATAACCTACCATTTTTGAAATGTTGAATATCTTTTCATCTGTATTTGAAAGCAGACGGCAGGCTTCCTCAATACGTGTTTTTTGTAAATACAGACGAAAGGTTATTCCTGTTTTTTCTTTAAACAGCTTGCTGATATACGGCAGGCTGTAATTTATATCACCGGCGATATCCTTGAGTGTCAGATTTTGGTTATAATTTTTGTGAATTTTTGCTATAATGACGGAAACAACATCCTGCGGTTCAATGTGCGAAATTTTACGCGCTGTCCAAATCAGCAAATCAATCATTTTTGTTCTCAGCATTTCATTCCAGCTTATATCTTTTTGTTCATATTCAGTAAGCATTTCTTGCAGAATTGACAATATCTTTCCATTTTCATCATGAAAAATATGATTTGCGAGGTTAAGCTGAAAATTATTACTGTTGATTTGAATTAAATAATGGCGAAGCAGGGTTTGAAAATCTTTGCAGCATGCAAGACTTTTATCCACGAGCTGAGGAAGAAACAGACAGTTAATCACAGCAAAATCACAATTATTTATGCTTTGATAGCTATGTACGGTGCGATAATCAATGATAAAATAATCGCCTTTTGAAATAATTTTCTCATTGGTTTCATTAAATTTATGTACCGCGCTGCCATACAGCACATACGCAAGCTCCAGATATTTATGCGAATGCGGTTCAGCGATATTACTTGTGCATATATGAATATTGATATTGCTTTTTTCTAATAAATCCATAACAATCACCTTAAACAAATCGTGTAAAACAGAAAATTTGACCTGTTGAATATAGTATAACATTATTGTATAATAAAGTCAAGTAAAATTATGAGGTGAAGGCTATGCTGTATAAAAAGAACAATACACCAACATTATCAAAGGATTTATTTAAAAATCCGACTTCGGAATATCGCGGTACACCGTTTTGGGCGTGGAATTGTGAGCTGGATAAGAATGAGCTTCTGTGGCAGATAGAACAGCTCAAAAAAATGGGCTTCGGCGGTTTTCATATGCACGCGCGATGCGGACTCTCGACAAAATATCTGGGAGAGGGTTTTATGGAATTAATAAAGCTCTGTACTCAAAAAGCAAAAGATGAAGAAATGCTTGCATGGCTGTATGACGAAGATCGTTACCCGTCCGGCGCAGCGGGCGGCTATGTAACTAAAAATTCCGAATACCGCGCAAAATATCTTGTTTTTTCAACAGAAAAGGTCGAGTTTTATCAGCGTGAGGAAGCGGTTGCACAAGGGAAACCATATCTTTTGGCTTGTTATGATATTGTGCTGAATACAGACGGCACATTGAAATGTGGTAAGATGATTGGTGAGAGCGATGTTCCTGCCGGCTGCAAATGGTATGCCTATGTCAGAACGCCTGAGCCGAACGGGTGGTTCAACAATCAGACCTATGTGGATACAATGAGTACGTCAGCGGTGAACGAGTTTATCAAAGTGACCTATGAGACTTACAAAGACAATGTTGGCGAGCAGCTTGGTAAAACCATACCTGCTATATTTACTGATGAACCGCATATGATGATCAAAACAACTTTGGCTTTTGCAAATGAAAAAAGCGACGTTTGTCTACCGTGGACGACAGATTTTGAAAAGCTGTATTATGAGAAATATGCGCTTAACCTTCTTGAATATCTGCCGGAATTAGTGTGGGATTTGCCGAATGGTCAGACGTCGCAGGTCAGATACTATTATCATGATTTAACATGCGAATTGTTTACCAATGCATTTGCGGACAACTGCGGCGCATGGTGTAAAAATAATAACATTGCGCTTACGGGACATGTGCTGGATGAACCTACGCTTCATTCCCAGACCTGTGCGATAGGTGAGGCAATGCGCGCATACCGCTCTTTTGGTATTCCGGGAATTGATATGCTTTGCGATTGCGTAGAACTTTCAACGGCAAAGCAGGCGCAGTCTGCCTGCCGTCAGTATGGAAAAGAGGGAATGCTGTCTGAATTATATGGAGTAACAAATTGGACGTTTGATTTCCGCGGACATAAATTCCAGGGGGATTGGCAGGCAGCTTTAGGTGTAACTGTACGCGTACCGCATTTGTCGTGGGTATCCATGAAGGGCTCGGCAAAGCGTGACTATCCGGCATCAATCAGCTATCAGTCACCGTGGTATAAGGAGTATCCGTATATTGAAGACCATTTTGCAAGGCTTAATACTGCCCTTACCCGCGGCAAGCCGATTGTTAAGGTAGGAGTTATTCATCCGATTGAAAGCTATTGGCTGCATTTCGGTCCGTCGGAAAATACCTTCGCTATACGCGGTCAGTTAGAGGAAAACTTCGAGAATATAATTAACTGGCTGTTATTTGGAACCATTGATTTTGACTTTATCAGCGAAGCTCTGTTGCCGGAGCAGTATGGGGGCTGTGACGGTAAAAAGCTTTTTGTCGGTAAAATGCAGTATGAAACTATACTTGTTTCGGGCTGTGAAACCTTGCGTTCATCTACGGTGAATGTTTTAAAGGAATTTGTGAAAAATGGTGGCAAGGTGATATTTGTCGGCGATATGCCAAAATATACAGACGCGAAGCCGTCAGATGAAATCTGTGAGTTGTATAATGCGGCGGAGCATGCGGACATGAACCGTATTTCTGTTTTGGAAAAGCTGTCCGATGTCCGCACTGTATCTATCAAAAATGCAGACGCAAGTCCGACCGATAACCTGATTTATCAGATGCGTCAGGATAATGAAGTTGAGTGGCTGTTTATCGCTCATGCGAAAAAGCCGGTATTTTGCGACAACACAAATCCGCAGGAGATAACCATACAGATTTCGGGCGAATACGAGCCTGTAATTTACGATACAATGGACGGAAGCATAAAACCGATAGAATTTACCGTAAAGAACGGATGCACTATTGTTAAATATACCCTGTATACCAATGACAGCCTTCTTCTGCAATTAAAGAAGCCTGAAGCTCGTCAGTATATTTCCGAACAGAAAGCCGATGGGGCTGCGCAGGAAATCCGTATTATGCACAGCGTAGAAGCGATACGCGAGGAACCGAATGTGTATTTGCTGGATATGGCGCAGTATTCAATGGATGGCGGAGAAACGTATATGGATACGGAGGAAATTTTGCGTATTGATAAAAAAATACGTGAAGAATTGGGATATCCGATGGCAGACGGTAATGATACGCAGCCATGGACTATACCGCTGGAGGAAATTACGCAATTCCCATGGCTGAAATTTGAGATAGAAAGTGCGATTGACGTCAAATGCAAGCTGGCGTATGAAGAGGCGGAAGAGGTCATTTTAAACGGCGAGAAAGTGCCTGTTTCGGAAAACGGATTTTTTGTTGACCATTCCGTAAAAACGATGGATTTGCCAGCGTTCAGAGCAGGTAAAAATGAACTGCTTATTCGCGTGCCGATTGGTAAGCGCACAAGTATCGAAAACTTTTTCCTGCTCGGTGAATTTAATGTTCAGGTGCGAGGAAGTGAAAAGAAAATTATCACCGCAGACAAAAAAATCGGATTTGGTTCAATTACGCATCAGGGAATGCCGTTTTACGGAGGTAATGTAACTTATAAAACAAAAGTGAATTTGTCGGAGGGAAATCTGACTGTTCGTGTAAGTGAATACCGCGGTGCGCTTATTCGCGTGCGGTTTGACGGAGAGGATAAAGGAATTATCGCATTTGACCCATTTGCGCTGGAAATAGGCAAGGTAGCACAGGGCGAGCATGATGTGGAATTTACGCTGTTCGGAAACCGCGCCAATACGTTTGGCGCATTGCATATAGGCGGTGACAAGTTAGAAAAGGATTCCAGATGGTTCGGACCGAATATGTGGTATATGAGCGGAGATGAATGGACGTACGACTATCATTTTTATGAAACGGGAATTATGTCGTCGCCGATATTTGAAATCAGGTAAGTAAGAGAGAAATCAGATGAAATCAGTATATGGAGCAGTATGAATAAAATATGCACTCCAAAAGTGTATGACTTACGGAGTGCATATTTTTATAGCTGTTGAAAATTAGCTATTATTGGTGTTTTTTTCTGTATTCTGTCGGCAGCATACCTACTTTTGACCGAAACAAAGTGCTGAAATGTCTCTGGTCCGTATATCCTATTTTCGACGCAATTTCATATATGGGCAAATCAGTATTTATAAGAAGTTCTTTTGCTTTATTAAGCCTGATTTGTGTTATATAAGTTTTATATGATATACCGGTTTTATTTTTAAATATTGAGCTTAAATAGGTTGATGAAATAGGAATTTGTGAGGCGATTGTTTCAAGAGATACATCCGTTTCCATATTACATTTTATAAGCTCTATTGCGCGTTCCACAATGCTATTGTTTTTATCCTCGCGTTTTGCGCTGATAACAGATATTGCAGTTTCGGAAATATCGGAAATAAATTTTTCAAGCGAAGGCATAGACTGATAGGTTTTGATAAGCGACCATAGTTCTGTTTTGTTAAACAGTACCTCCGGCTGCTCTCCGAGCTGTGCCATTGCTATTGACATCATAATAACAAGCTCAAGACAAATGCGTTGTGTAAGGTCAAGAGATGTGTGAGAGGTTTGCATACTTTCAAATATTTCGCTTACGGCTTTCTTTGCCTGTGATATATTTGCAATTTTAATATTGTCAATAAGCCGTGCTTTCAGTTCGTCAATATTGGACATGGAAAATTTAGCGGGTTCAATATCGTCAATATAAATGACTTCGTTTTCGCCTATGGAAAAACGGTATTTAAGGGCTTCCTGAGCGCGTTTTTCACAAAAAGAAAGCTGTTTTATATTATTTACGGCAGAGCCTATTGCAACTGTAAAGTTCATGCTGTCATGATATTTCATATACCCTGATATAATATTAGCAGCTTCAAAGGATTTTTCGATAATATTGCTTTGAGCAGACTGTATTATATATGTAAGCATATTCTGCTCGTAAAATGGTATAAAGCTGAAACCATAAGGAGTGAGAGCAGTAATTATTTCGGTAAAAAATTTAAAATCTATCGCCTGTACTATACCATTACTGTCAAAATGTGAAATCAGGATAGTTTGAAAACCGATGCCGTCTTCATTTATCTTAAACATGGTTTTTATCTCATCAATACGGTTATTGGATATTGATGAAAATAAATAGTCTTTAAGAAAATACTTGCAATTTGAAAAATCTGTAAGTAATTGCTCGTATTGATTATGTTCGATATTCTCATTTTCTATTTTATTTTTTGCCTCAAGAACTGTATCAAGCAATATTTTTTGATTTATGGGTTTCAAAATAAAAGCAAACGCTTTATAGCTTATAGCTTTTTGAGCATACTCAAATTTATCGTGCGCGGTGAGAAATATGATTTTTATATTAGGGAAACGATAGGTTAGTTCATTTGCAAGCGTAAATCCGTTTCCGTCCTCCATTTCAATATCGGTAAGGACTATATCGGGAGGCGTTTGCTTTATTTTTTCGATAGCTTCACTGCCGTTTCCTGCTGTACCGATAACCTTAATATCAATAGTTTCCCAAGGTATTTGTACTAAGCTTTCAAGACAAAGCTTTTCGTCCTCGACAATCATAAGCGTTTTCATTATCTGTTATCCTCCTTTTTATTTGTGGGAATATGTATAGTAGCCGTTATACCGCCCATTTCGTTATACGAATAAGAAAGACCGTAGCCTGAACCGTAATATAACTGAATACGGTTATGTACGCTGTGTATTCCGTAATGGTCAATCTGATTATCAAAATCGAACGGTTCATTCACTCGTTTATTCAGATAACGGATATCTGTGATATTTTCGCCAAGTCCGTTGTCCGCAACGTCAATATAAATATCATTATCTGATTTTCTGCCTGATATAATTATGTTTCCCTGCTCGTGCTTTCCGCTGAATGCGTGAACAATACAGTTTTCAACAAGCGGCTGCAATGTCAGATTTATTATCTGATAAGACATTATTTCTTCAGGGATTTTAATATCTATCTTAAATTTATTGGAAAAACGTATATTCTGAATATTCATATAGCTTGTTATGTGGGTAAGCTCATCGCTTATGGTGCAGAATGTATTTCCGTTATTCAGAGTTCTTGTGAAAAAGGTCGCCAAAGACGAGGTCATATATTCAATATCATCAAGACTGTGTTTTCTCGCAAGCGCGCTTATGGAGTTAAGCGTATTATACAGAAAATGCGGTGAAATCTGTGAATGTATTGCTTTAAGCTCGGCTTTTTTCTGAATCTGCAAAGACTCGGCTAAATCGTGCGTCAGAATATATATCCTTTCCTGCATATTGTTGAAGGAATTATATAATTGTGCTATTTCATCATTTTGATTATATGTAAGCATATACGGAGTATTACCGGGGGTATATCGGTCCATTTCATTTGCAAGATGTACTATGGGTTTTGAAATGAGAGACGATATATAGTAGATAAGCAGTGATGTTATTAAAATCAGTAAAATTGAAGTTATAATTACAGCGTTGCGAAGGGGAATGGACTTTGTGAATAATTCATTCATCTTCAATGCGCCTACAAGGTGAAATTCTGTACCGTTTAAGGGATAAGACATTATCATATATTTATCGTTGTTAATGCTTGTATATACAGTATTAACTGTATTGCTTTCAATAAGCTGATAAAGCTCATTGTTATGAGAAAACTGTTCAATAAAGCTGTCTTTATATGGATTCAGAAGATGCAGTGAATTTGTGCAGATGAAAATCTGTCCGGTATCTGCAAGCCGCAGATTTTGCAGGGGCGCCACAAACTGAGTTGTGTCAATGTCTATCTGGACTATGGCAAGAGGATTACCGGTAAAGTTATCAGTAAGGAGCTTTACAGCAGTAATACAGCTTTTTGATGAATAGTTATTGTCGTTGGCAATCCACTTGGGGATTGAGCCGTTTGCAATTACTTCATCATAAAAGTAATTATTTTTAATTACGCTGTCTGAAAAAACAATTTTAGAACTTAATGAAGCATACTCGGGGTGATTTATGGCATACAGACTGATATTGCTTGTCTTTGTGTTGTAAATATCTGTTGCGGCAAGAATATCCTCAATTACAGAAGCATTATACGAAGCGTGAGCAGTATTAGTATCCTTTAAGGCGTTCTGAATATTGTGGTTTGCCTGCAAGGTGGTAAACATTATATTTATATCATCAATTTGTGATTTCATGCTTTTGTATGTAGACTGCATCATTTGACCGGCGTTGTGCTGAGAAATTTCCATAACGGTTTTAGCAGATTTAAAAGATATTATGAGTGTAAGAACAGTGATGCATATTACGGTAATCAATACATATGGGATAATCATTTTAGGTGCAATCGACAAATTATTATATATACGCTTTGTTTTCATTCTTATAAATAGCCTTTCTGCGAAAGGCACCAATGGGGTTATGAAACCCGCTTCTTTGCACTTTCGCTTTTTTTTGTTTTTTGTGTTATAATACTTCTGTAGGTAATCGGCATACTACAGAACCCGTGGAGATAAGTGGCGGGGCTGATAGTGCCAACCCCGCAAACTTATATGGTGTTTACTTCTATTTCTTATGCGTTTCAAACTTACCCCCAATGCTTTCATAGTAAGATTATACTATATTTTTGTATTTATTTCAATGTGTATATATGGAAGAGTTAAAGTTTTTCACACAAATAGATAAAGTTTTTCATATTGTATGGTTTTCTTTTTCATGCTACAATAATTTAAAAGCTTTATATTATTGCAAAATAGTGGACGAAGCAAATAAACCGATAGGGAGAACAGGAGAACATTATGAGACGTATAATTTCAATATTTATAAGCATATCAATGATTTTGGGTATATTGCCTGCAATTGTTTCGGCTGAAACAGTGTTAGCTGAAACATCACTACCTAAATATAGTTCAAATGCGGCATTCAGTACAGAAACAGCGGATGGACAATGGGAGAATGGTATATGGAAAGCCAGATGCTATGTTCAGGCGTGGTGGAATTATTCGGATTTGACAGATGTCATTGACGGAAAATACTATTTAAACTGGCTTGAGGACGGAAGAGCCAAAATAGACGGAAGTACATTTGAAACTGATACACAAACTGTGGATGCCACTACGAGAACGTTTGTGACTCCAAATACGGGACTTATTGAAATATGTACGGCACGGATAAAAAACACAGGGGAAAATGCAGTTAATGTAAGAATAAGCAGACAGAATAAATATGGTGAGGAATTAACACATATTTGGAGAGCTGATAATATATTGGGCAATCAAACCATATCACAAGAGAAAATGTCATTATATGTGCATAAAGGAGATTTGATTAATTTTGAAGTGGGTAGTGCTGTTGAAGGATCAAGTTCGACAGTGATATGGGTGAATGAGATAGAGTATACATATATTTCAGAGGATTTAGACAGCAACGTCGATTATTATAAATCAGACATCAATTTCAGTACAGAAACAGCAGACGGAAAATGGAACAATGGCACATGGCAAGCTAAATGCTATGTTCAGGATAATTGGAGTTATTGGAATTTAACGGATGTCAGCGGCGGAAAATACAATTTAGGATGGTTTGAGGGCGGAAGCACCAAAATAGACGGAAGCAACTTTGAAACTGATACAACAACTGTGAATGCTGCTGCGAGAGCTTTTTCTGCACCGAAAGACGGAGTTATTGAAATATGTGCGGCTGATATAAAAAATACAGGCAATACTGCTGCAAACGTAAGAATAAGGCATACTGATGAAAATGGCCAAGGATTAAAAGAAATTTGGGAAGGTATCAGAATAGATGCCGGACAGACAGTCAAACAGGAAAAAATTGAAATAGAAGTAAAAAAAGGAGATTTAGTATATTTTGAAGTTGCAAGCGCAAAAAAAGGATCAAGTACAAGCGTTGAATGGATAAATAGCATAATATATATATACAATTATTATAATTCCGATATCAATTTCAGTACAGAAACGGCAGACGGAAAATGGAACAATGGTACATGGCAAGCTAAATGCTATGTTCAGGATTGGTGGAATTATTCGGATTTAACGGATGTCAGCGGCGGAAAATACAATTTAGGATGGTTTGAGGGCGGAAGCACCAAAATAGACGGAAGTACATTTGAAACTGATACAACAACTGTAAATGCTGCTGCAAGAGCTTTTTTTGCACCAAAAGAGGGGGTTATTGAAATATGTGCGGCTGATATAAAAAATACAGGCAATGCTGCCGCAAACGTAAGAATAAGGCATACTGATGAAAATGGCCAGGGAATAAAAGAAATTTGGGAAGGTATCAGGATAGACGCCGGCCAGACAGTCAAACAGGAAAAAATTAAAATAGGAGTAAAAAAAGGAGATTTAGTATATTTTGAAGTTGCAAGCGCAGACGAAGGGGCAAGTACAAGCGTTGAATGGATAAACAGCATAGAATATATATATGATTATTATAAATCCGACATCAGTTTCAGTACAGAAACAGTAGACGGAAAATGGAACAATGGTATATGGCAAGCTAAATGCTATGTTCAGGATTGGTGGAATTATTCGGATTTAACGGATGTCAGTGACGGAAAATACTATTTAAACTGGCTTGAGGACGGAAAAGCCAAAATAGACGGAAGTACATTTGAAACTGATACAACAACCGTAAATACCGCTGCGAGAGCTTTTTGTGTACCGCAGACCGGTATATATGAAATATGTGCTGCCGGCATTAACAATATGGGAAGCATTGCTGTTAATGTAAGAATAAGGCGTTCGATGAGAAAAGGTCAAGGACTTGAAACTGTCTGGGAAAACAGAAAAATAGAAGCCTATCAGGCAATACTGCAAGAGAAGATTCAATTCAGCGCGAAAAAAGGAGAAATAATATATTTTGAAGTTGGCAGTGCAGTTGAGGGATACAGTTCAAAAGTCGAATGGACAAATGAAATATATCTAACCGAACATGTGACTAATTTTGTTTCGGCGCAAAGAAGAGTATATCAGTCGTCTGCTAATTTTAATACCGAATCAAATGACGGAAGATGGGACGACGGAATATGGTCGGCACAAATACTTAATCCGGAAACAGATGAATATTTCGATATGGAACAATGTGAGAACGCTTACGGCATGAGTGAAGATGGTCAAAATGCCGCTACTGTGTATAAAAGCGACAGCAATCATATGGTCAGTGCATACCGTATGACACCGCCTAACTACGAAAACCCGAATGAAAATGCCTTTTGGTATGTGTCCAGAACATTTACCGCACCGAGAGACGGAAGAATAAGTATAACGTGCGGTGAAAATAAAATACAAGCGGGAGATGGCTCAAAGCCGTATGTCAGAATCAGAAAAAGAAGTGCGGACGGTGCAGTCGATAGTATTCTGATGGAAACATCACTGGTATGGGGAGGGTACAATGGCGCACATCTCCCTAAGCATATGGATATAAAAGAGGGCGATGAAATTCATTTTGAAGTGGCAAGAACAGAAAAAAACGGATCCACATGGATAAATTTGTACTGGGATCCTATCATTACATATATTGAAGATGACAATGGGCTTTTTATCCCTGACGATGACGGAAGAATGATCTACAGCTCTGCTGACAGATTTTCCACAGATTCAGGCGACGGAAAATGGGATAAAGGCATATGGTCTGCGCAGATACTAAATCCTTTAACAGATGAGTATGTAAACATAAACGGTATAAATTCAAATAAATTTATTGACTGTGAAGAGAGCGAAGCATATACATATGTTGCGGAAAATGATATGGCAGTGGGAGCGTATAGGATTACTCCGCCAAATGACAGTGTACAATTTGAAAGCGAAACTGGTGCGTGGTATACATCAAGAACATTTACGGCTCCAAAGGCAGGAGAAGTAACCTTGACTTGCGATGAGAATAAAATCACATCCGATGATGACTCGGCTCCTAAGTTTAGAATAAGAAAAGTCGGCAGAGGCGGGGAGATAACGGTATTGTTGGATGAAACAGTGATTAGTAACAGCACCGACAATTATGCATATAGTGCGTTGACCACAAATGTACTGCCGGGAGACAGAATTCATTTTGAGGTTGCGAGAACACAGGAAAGCGGAATTTGTTCGCCCAATATATATTGGAATCCTATAGTTACATATGCAGACAGTTCCGGATCTGTTAAACCGATAAGTGCGGAGCAGTATCCGACCGATATTCCTATATATTTCAATGGCATACAGAGCGGACTTATGCATAAACCCTATAAGAATAATGGCGTGTGGATGGTTCCGCTCAAGGAATGCATGGCGATTTTTGGGGTTGATATATCATATGAGTCATCGAGCAATGAATATAAAGGTAAGGTTGGCGAGATTGAGCTGAGTGTAACTCCCGGTACGGATAAGTATAAATATGACCTTGTTGATATTATGCTTGAACAAGACAGTGCAGATGTTTCCGATGATGTTATGGTACCGATTGACTTTATTTCAAAAATATACGGAGCATCGGTTACAACTAATGAAACATCAATCCGAATAAATCTTCAGATACAATACTCGAACGACATCACTCCTCAGTATGTTGATGAATGTCTTAAAGAAATAACAACTACAGATATGCTTGATACGAATGGAATATACGATATTTGGGTTGACGGACAACGAATGATAAAAGAGGATAAAGCCCTGTCAAACGATAAATTCTCAAGAGCATTGCAGTTGACAAGCACAGTGAGAACCAATATGCCGTGGGATTGTCAGTGTGGTTTGCCGATTAATAAAACGATAGCGCAAAATGATATGCTTGTTGTATCGTTTTGGGCAAGGTCAATCAGCTCTGATTATTTTTCGGGCAAAGGGGCGTTTGATTATTCGCATGGAGGCATATGCAGTACACACATAGAAGTCGGCCATGAGTGGCAGAGATTTGTTCTTGTATATAAGAATAAAAACGGAGATATTGCATCGGGAGCTTCGAGCATTAATTTTTCAATGGGATACGCACCTCAAACTGTGCAGATTGCTGAGTTTAAGCTTGTTAATTGCGGAGCACAGCTTGATGAGACAAAGTTGAAATGCGATTCAAGCGGATATATAAGCGAAAACGGAAGTGTTTACCGTACAAAGAGTACAGATTATCACGGCAGAGAGGACAATGCTCTCTGGAGGGATGAGGCTCTTAAAAGGATAGAAAAAAATCGTGTTCGTGACATAAATGTAAGAGTTGTGGACGAAAACGGAAATCCTATTAATAATGCAAAGGTTAGCGCCAATATGACAAGAAGCGAATTTGATTGGGGAGGTTGCACGAACTACAACAGTATGTATAGTGATGCGGGACATGAACAGTACCCGGAAAAAATCAAGCAGCATTTTAATACTATGAACGCTAACGATTATTATTACCACTCGTATGACAGAGATAAAATGGCAATGGGAGTAAAATATGCATATGAAAACAATATGCGTCTTCGAAGCCATTGTTTTATGTGGGATTCACCCGGCCATTTGAAACCCGAGAATCGCCCCGACGAGTGGATAACGGAGGATACGTCTGAGGAAAAAATGATTGAGCTTTATACAAAACATGCAAGCCGTGTTCTCTATAATTTTGGAGAGAATATTGATGATATAGATGTTTTAAATGAGCCTTTGTGTAATCATTATTTTCAAGACAAATACGGAAGAGGATTTGTGGCAGAGATGTTTAAACGCTTCAGATTAATGGCTCCTAACAGCCGCTTGTATATAAACGAAGGCTGGATAGAAGGTTTTGAAGACCGTTGGCATCATACTTATATTTTTAAGGATGAGATACTCAAAGAGTATGAGGAACTCGGAGTGGATTTTGATGCAATAGGTTTTCAAGGACATTATACAA
>JAQXZB010000079.1 GCA_029226975.1 Clostridiales bacterium
CTTTCGGTAAAGTCATCAAAGAGCCATTCATCAAGTATCAGCAAGTCATAACCGCTGTACTTTTTCAATATCTTCTGCTTGCCCTTCTGAATGATAGAAAGCTCATCATACTCCATAAGCAAATCAGGCATACGAATATATTTTGTTTTGATTCGCTGCTTACAAGCCTCTTTCCCTATGGCACATCCGAGGTATGTTTTACCGGAACCCGTGAGACCATGTATGATAACCGATGTATGCTTGTTAATAAAGCTGCAATCTGATATTCTTAGAATATCATCTCTGGTAAAACCTCTGTCAGAATAATAGATACTGTTAACATCAGCAGCTATTCTGAACCTTGACTGCTTAATCAGTCTTTTAACACGCTGGTTAAACTTCTCCTGATATACATAGTCGGTGATATGTTGTATGCGTTCATCGAAGCTAAGCGCTGAATAATTGATGTCTCCGTTTTGTATATCAATAGCGGTAACAATTTCGGGAAGTCCAAGCTCAAGAAGCTTTCTGCGAGTTTCATCATTCAGCATCTGAACCACCTCCATAGTATTTTGCACCGCGGACATAGCCTTGTTCATCTGTCATTTTCGAAGGCATTGCCACAGTCTTGTCTTGATTAGCAGATAATATGACTTTAAGATGTTTGTATCTGGGTAAGCGAATTCTGTCAAGAGCCATGCTGCAAGCTGCTTCGAGCCTTTCGGGAGTGTAGCTCTTGCTCAGATTCAAAACCGATAAGCAGGAGTTGTATGCCTGTTCTTTAATTTGTACACTTCTGAATATTCTATCAATCACCTCCGCCGTATACCTGCCAATGGAATCAGCCCATCTACGTATACGATTTTCATCCCACTCCGGTTTCTGAAACCGGTCTGGCATATCCTCGGGGTGTGTAGAATAACGATTGACTGCATAATCCGGAAATCGCACATGAGTTGCAATGCGTTCATGCTGATAATATATCTCTAATGTGGACTCAGTTACTTTAAGGTCAACCGTCTTGCCTACATACTGATAAGGTCAGGAATACCTGTTTTTCTTGTAGATAACATGACTGTCAAGTGTTACTTTACGCCCGTAAACCCAGTCGGCAATTTAAAAGGGGATTGCCGGGAGAGAATGAAGATATTCCTTTTCTTCATCAAAAATCAGTTTACGGCTACCCTCTCGCTTCTGAAACGGTGTATTGTTGAAGTCGTCAACAGCTTCATATACAGCTGTACGCAGCTCATTAAGTGTATGAAAAGTACAGTCACGAAGTCGAGCGATCACAGCGGTTGATATCTTGCCGACAGTACCCTCAACAGATGCCTTAGCCTTTGGAGTTCGCACAGGAGCAGGCATAATAGCAGTGACGTAATGCTGTCCGAGTGACTCATATTTCTCATTAAGTATGATGTCTCCTTCCTTAGGGTGCTTGATAACGCCGGTCTTTAGATTATCACATACAATACGATTAGTACCGCCTCCAAAGAAATCAAACATCTTAACATGACACATTAGCCAAGTATCTTCTTTCATATCAAGGCACGGTTCAACAAAGGAATACTGGCTGTAAGGCAGTGTTGCGACAAAGAGGTATACGGGGATTATCTCACCTGTATATTTGTCCGTAAGCTGCATTGTGGAGCCGCTCCAGTCCACCTCAACAATTATCCCGGGCTTATGTATCAAATGGTTGGTAAGGCTGTTAGCATTGATATACTTGCGGTAATCGTCACAGAATTTTGCGTAGCCAACAGGAAGCTTGCTGCTTTGAATACATTTAGAATTGTATTCGGTCCACAGTAGCTTTAGGGTAACCCCCGTGCGTGATAATTCTTTGTGAACATAAGCATAATCAGGAAGATCATAAAGAATTTCCGCAGAATATTTGTCAGGGAAGAACTTACGATAAAGCTCTGCATCGTTCATATCCTGAATATCAATGTAGGTGAGGTTTAATTCCTCTGCGCGTTTCAGCACGGCACTTACAGAGTGCTTGCCGATGTGTCTTTCGGAAGCAATGCGGTTTCTCGAAAGTCCACGGTTGTGAAGCTCAAGAATGAGCTTGATATTGATTTTGTTTGCCATATATATGGCTCCTTTCGTATATAATTAGCATAACTGCTAAATTGATTTTATACGAAAGCGGAGCTTTTGTAAATATCAGGCGGAGCTTTTACGGATATAGGTATTTTAAGATGCCCGGAGCTTTCTCAAATATTAGGTGGAGCTTTTTTGACTATGGGTGGAGCCATGAGCGTGGAATAATCATTTTTAAAAAAATTTTAATTTTTTTTAAATTTTGGTGCTGTTTTGGTGCTGTTGGTGTGTTATAATGATAAAAACAGGATATAAATTCCATAAAAAAAGACGGGATTTTACTCCGTTTAAATAATATGACAAGGAGATGATTGTCTTGAAAAGAATTATCAGTGCGCTTTTGTCGGCAGTGATGCTTGCCGGGGCTGTTCCGGCAATGCCGGTCTTTGCCGAGGCGGAGCCGGTGCTTTTGCAGGCTCAAAGACCCGAGGGCGTCGAGTACGAGGAGGGACTGTCCTATGTGACTATGGGCACGCCCCAGTCCGAGGTCGATGAAAGCGGCAGGTATATCCTAACGGTTTACCGTGACGGCGATACCTCCAAGGAAGCGTCAGTGGATTTTCGCACTGCGGATTTATCAGCACGCTACGGTGTTGATTACATCGTAGACGATGACAATTACCAAACAGATGAAACCGAAACGGATATGACCCTCATGGAAATGTCCGCACAGGAGGAACGCTTAGAAGCGGGCAAAGAAGCCATGGAGGACATGGAGGAAACCTTCGAGGCGGCTATGGAGGGCAATGTGCAGACCTCGGAAAATGTCTTTGTGGAAGATGAAGATGCTGAGGAAGAGCTGCCCTTTACAAAGAGCTTTGATGAGCTTTTGCAGGAAAAAAGCGACGCAAGAACTTTAAAGAGCGCAAACCCGTTCTCTGAAGGGCTTGACAGAGTTGAGGAGGCAAAGGAGGAAAATAAGAGTCCCCTTGCCAAGGCGAAGGAGGAGCAGAGCGGTCTTGAAACACGTCAGACCTATGACACTCCCATGCAGCCTTTGACCTCGATGATTACCGATGGGTTGGGTATGGATTTGGGCGATATGCTTGAAACCACATCGTCAACAACCATGGTGTTCGCTCCAGGTGAGGATGAAAAGCAGATTATTATAAAAATCCTTGAGGATGACGAGTCCGAGGGACAGGAAATAATAAGCTGTCTGCTCTCCAATCCCGGTGAGGATACCGTAATAGGCGACCCGTCAACCACAAGCGTTGTGATAAAGGATGACGAGCCGATTGTGCACTCAAAGCTTACCTTCTCAAGCGCACAGTACAATGCCGAAAACGGCAAGGCAACCATAAGCGTTTCAAGAAGCGAAGCACTCTATTCAATGGTAACCGCCAAGGTGCGCACCGTTGAAACGGGTACGGCAAAGGAGGGCATAAACTTCTCCAAGGCGGACAGCCAAATAACATTCCGTCCTTATCAGGAGGAGGTTTCCTTTGAAATACCCGCAAGAGCTTTGGAGGATATGTCCTTTGGGCTGGAGCTTTATGATTTAAAGGGCGGCGAGGACGGAGAGCGTATGAGCGCGACCGTAAATATCAAGGCTCAAACAGCCCAACAAGACTCCACAGCTTCCCTCTTTAGCGAAGATGGTGCAAGAAAAGACGGCGAAGTTATAAAAGCGGGCGGAAGCAGCTATTCTTTGGAATTTAACGGAGATGTGGCAAAGGTCATGGACAAAAGCAAGAACCCGGCAACGCAGGTGGGCGAGTATTATCGTCCCACAACAAGCTATGTGTCCTACGGCTATAAATGGGGCGACCTTAATATGCACAACAACGAGTACGATGCAAACGAGCAGTGCGGTCACTTGCACAGCGGAAAATGGTGGTGCAGAGATTTGGGCGGCGCATATGCAAACTTTGAATACAGACCCTCAAAGTACCAGTCGGTATATTTGGATTTTGCTACATATTCAGCAAGAGACGGCGCTCACTGCGGCTTTCAGATATGGATTGACAAGAAGATAAGAAAGGACGTCACAGCGTATAAGGATCAGGAAATAAGAGGTCCTTTGAAGATTTTAAGGAGTGATGATACCGTTCCGGGGTCAACCTACTGGCACAGTAACGATAATGTCAGAATTTACGCCAACAGAGAAAGCAACGGACTTATCTCTCCCGAAATGAGATTCTGGGGAATACTGATGATGTTCAGGGAGTACCATGTATCCATTGAACAGCCGGATGCGCTGGAGTATAAGACACCAAATGGCCCCATAAAGAAGGCTCCCGCAACGGTGGAGCTTGGTGCCGGTCAGGACGTAAGATACAACAATCAATCCGTGACTATGATTGAGCAGAATTTGAATTCCGATACCATAGACGGAACTTTAAAGGGCTTTAATATACAGGTGGGCTCGGGAGCAAAGTCGTTTTTCTACCCCACAAACAACCCCACGCTGACCTTTGACGAGAAATTCATGGAGCTTTTGGACTCCCACGCGGGCAAAGCAACAACCTCTGACAGAGGCTATTATCTTAATGTATATCTAAAGCCGGTGTATGACTACAAACCCGTAATCGTTGAGGTTTTGGAAAGCGAAAACGGAAAATTTGCGGATGAACAGCTTGCGCCGGGAATATATACCAATGTATTTCATGTGGGTGATACCATTTCATCGGCGGCAGTTGCAAGCAGCGATGAATATTACTATTCATCATTCAGATGCGAGGGCTATGTAAACCCGGGCGATACGGAAACTGCCGGAGATACCTCGGGCGATACGGACGCAGGCAAGGATGTAAGGCTTAAGTATTCAAAATACAGACTTCGTCCCAATTTTGTGAATATGCCGAACCATATAGAAATCCGTATGGATGAGGAAGCAAAGAAATACTTTGAGGTTATAAACCTTGCGCCCAAGAGCACATTGGTGGGTACTCCGATGGCGGGCAAGGACGTTTTGTATATTGACGAACCGTTAAAGGGCGAAGCTACGCATACAATGCCGGTGGCAAAGAAGGCGTATACAATACAGCTTACCGAAAAAGCGGGCTGTGACGGAAAATACCGCCCGAAAATTAAAAATACATACACAGGCGAGTATGTAAACGGCTTTGCAATGGATATTTTGGCTGAGTCAAGGTATCAGGATAATATCATATATATAACCGCCGAAGCTTGCGACAGCTCAAAATATGTGGACGGTATGGTTATGGGTAATGTAAAATACAGCAGTGTGGCACTGCGCCAAGGCTCTGCACCGCTTACCAATGAGCCGGCTGTGGGCGCATATGCTACGGCGGGCGCGTCACTGCACTACCTCTACAGTTCTGCACAAAAACCCGAGGACAGGGTAAAGCAGCTTGTGCCGAGACGCTTAAACGCTCAGGCGGACGCAAACGGTAATTTCACCATTTACGGCATAAAAGCCATACCCGGCGACAGGATTTCAGTGCGTGTAACAAACAACGATATGGATCAGGTTGTTTACTACACCTTTGAGGAGAAAGCCGAAAAGACCGCGACATATACCGATACTCAGGCAAACGATAAGGAAAAAGCAAACGTAAGCGTTCAGGTAACAGGTCTGTTTAAGGGCAGCGATACAGTAGAAATGGTAATGCCCATACGCACACCCTACTCGCCTTATATAACAAACGTTACTTATAAATATCTTGATCCTACCCATTTGGTGGAAATGCTAAACAGCATAAAGCTCTATGACGGAGATACCATTGTTATGTCGGCGTATGTGCAAAAGAATGAAGCGGACGTAAAGAGAGTGGACTTTATCCGCTACAGCGCAAACGGGGAGAGAAAGCAGGTTTACGAGAGCGAGTATAACAAGGAAACCTATGCATATGAGGCAAAAATCGAATCGAATACCGTAAGGGACGGGGATATACTGTATGCACAGCTTGTATGCGGCGATACAATCGAGAAAACATATCCAATGTTAAATACCGGCTTTAACTTCTATACACCGTCAGAGGATGTAAAGCCCAAATACATTGCGCTTACCGAAGATAATTTGGGAAATCTTCCCATGCTGGGAGATTTGGCGCCGGAGGTAGATTCGGGAAATCTAAAGTTCCAGATTAAATATGACGACCCCAAGCACCCAGAAACTTCGTCATATGCTTATACATTTATTATATCCGGCTCGGTAAAGGATATAATGGATTCCAAAGAAAAGTTTGATAAAATCAAAAACGGAGAAACAAAGCATACCGACAGTGTTGAGGATCAGCTCAAAGCCTTTGACCCGGCAACCCAGGCGTCTCAGGCGGACAGAGATGCCCTTGAGCAAAGCATTGCGGGAAAAACGGACGAGGAACGCCGACAGATTGTTAAATCGTGGACAGAAGACCAGAAAGCCGAAAAGAGAAAAGAGCTTGAAAAACAGCAAAAGAAGGACTCAATTGCCAATATGAGCAAAATGAAATGGGATGTTAAATTCAAGGTTCTTTTGCAGTTCGAGTTTATGTACAATCAAAAGAAAAACGAGCATGAGATGATCGGCGGACAGTATGTAATAGGCGCAACGGGAAGCATAAGAAAAACCTGGTATCATATGTTCGGAGTGGTACCCGCATTTATCAATGTTTCCGGCTATGCGGGCTTCCAGGTTGACGGAATGTGGCTTTTTGACGGCGACGACGGCACAGAAGGCGTTAAGTATACGGCAAAGGAATTTAACCAGGCAGAAAACATTTTGGCACAGCGCTTTAAGAGCAATAACCCATGGGGTCAGATATGCTTCGGCTTAAAGGTAGAGCCGGGCGTGGGCTTCTACGGTATTCTTGCCGCAAGGGGTATCGTAAAGACGGATTTTGTATTCAGACGGCTCTTTGGCTCAGCCAGTCAAATCCGTGACGGCTCGCCTACAGGAGGAATGCTTGCCAAATTGGACGGCGGCTTCGGATTAGACCTGTTCTCGATAAAATTCGAGTATCTGTTCGGCCCGATTCAGCTTGCAACGGGCTGCTATGCAGCTAAGAGCAAGGCGTCCTTAAATTCCGCCGAGGATACGCCGAGTGCAATAATCAAGCTTCAGGACAGAGGCGAGGAAACCAACAACGCATTCGGAAAAGCGTCGCTTATGTCAACGCTTAAGCCGGTGAATAAAACCAATATTATCGAGGGCGCAATGGAGTATGTAAGACCCAAGATAATCACTCTTGCAGACGGCAGACTGATGATGGTTTATTTAAGAAACAACCCCGAAAGAAATGACGCAAACGCAGCCGCATTGGTATATCAGATAAAGAACGGCAGCACGTGGGGTGAGCCGGTATATATCAATGATGACGGGGCTTGTGACTCCTACTCGGATATTTATCGTGACGGCGAAAAGGTTTACATTGCATGGACCTGTGCGAATATGTCCGGAAATGTAGACAATATTGAAGCGGTCAAGGAAGACTTAAAGAAAACCAATATCCGTATGCGCGTATACGATACAAAAACCGGCACACTGAGTGATATATTTGACGTTACAAACGATCAATTCTTAAATTCGGATATAAGAATAACCAAGGAGGACGGAAATATTGCCCTTTACTATATGAAGAAGGATATTTCAGGGGCAAATACCTCAGACGATCTTTTGAGCGTTACATTAAACTACAGCACATGGGCAAAGAGAGAGTTTGATCCCGCTGCACAAAGCTTTGTAAAGCTTATTTCCGATAAGGGCGAAGAGGTTGACGAGGAGTATATTTATGTAAAGCATCCCACAATCAAAGACCCGCTTGTACTGGATTACAGTGTTGAAAGCTACACCTACAATGATGTAAAATACGGAATAGTTTCCTATTCCATAGACGGCGACGCGAACGTAGAAACCGACGGGGACAGGGAGGTTTGGCTGCAAATTACGGATATTACAAACGGCAAGGAGTATTATCCGATAAGGGTTGATTCAAACAACGGCAATATAATAAACCCCAAGCTGACAGCGGTTAAGGACGATGTACTGCTTACATGGCTGTCAAATTCATCGGTGTTCAACACAATAAGCATAAAGGACTTTTTCGAGGCACTGAGTGCTCAAACCGGAGATTTTGAAGGAAAGCCGACAGGTACAACGGCATATGAGCTGTTTAGTTCGCTTACCGAGAAAGAAGCAGCAAGTCCCGATTGGGGCAGTGTTCTTGCAGGTAGGGCAAAAGATACTCTAAGCGATGAGGATAAGCCGTACTTTGATGAGCTGTTCTCGTCAATAAGCGAGATAGAGAGCGGACAGATTTCGAGAAACCCCAAGGATTTCTCCGAAAATGATAATCAGATAAATATGTCCGATTACCAAATAGTTGTCGGTGACGATGACAATATATACCTATTCTGGACGGGTGCAACGGCAGACGTGAACAACTACGGTAAAGAGCTTTACGGCACAGCCTTTTACCGAGTAAGCACCGAGTGGGACGAAGCATGGGGCGAAACTCATAAAATCCCGCCCAGCGGCTGGGGCGACCCGGTACGCCTTACCGACTACGGTCAGGTTATAGATGAAATGGCAATAACCGTTGACGGAGAGAAAAATGCGTCGATTATTGCGAATATGTTCGACCAGACCATAGACGATGAGGGCAAGGTGCAATACAGCGCCCATAACCTGACGGAGATTTACTGCATACCCTCAAACAGCTTGGAGATTGCAGACGATGAAATAAAGCTGTCGGACGATTATCCCAAGCCGGGCGAGAGCGTTAATATAAGCATTGACGTTAAAAACAACGGTCTGCTGCCCTCAGAGGGTCAGGACGTGGCAATGAAGGTTATGCAAAAGACCGGAGATGACTATAAGGTTATTTGGGAGGACTCAAACAGCGAAAACGGAGCGGCGGATTCAATCTATGTGGGCGATAAGTTCAATTACTCAACCACATGGACTCCCGAAAATCTTGACGGGGAAATAAAGATTGTGGCTACCGTTCATGAGCATGGCACAGGCGAGGTGCATACGGCCGAGAGAATACTTAAGAAAGAGTCAAATATCGAGATCGGCGACAGCTTTGTATGGGATAATTATGATATGTTCGACAATATCATGAAATACACCGAAGAACAGCTCAACTCCGAGGATAATTCGGACGAAAATCTTGTATATGTCAGGGGGCTTGCAAAGCTTATCAATAAGCTTGACGGCAATTTTGACTATGTGGTATTCCTGCCGGTTGAAAATACAGGAAACGCACCCTCCGGCACGCTTAAAGCAAGTGCGATAAATATTGATTCGGACTTTAAGGAAAGCGGTACTTTGGGCAATTCCATAGAGATGACCTTAGAGAGCGGTGAAAAGGGTGTTATTGCAATCCCGGTAAAGACCGACAAGACCTGCTTTAATGACAGCGGCATGGTTGAGTTAAAGCTTACCCTAAACGAGGACGAAAAAGCCCTTGACAACAATGCGCTTCACCAAAGAATAATCGAAACAAAGAATGTGGGCATTGAGCTAAACGGCGGCGAAACCTCAAAGAGCATAGCATTGGGTCAAAGCTTCGAGATTAAAGCGGAGGCTTATCCCTTTGACGATGAAAAGAATATATACTATTTATCGGATAACCCCAATGTGGCAGAGGTAAGCGAGAACGGAGTGGTTAGTGCAAAATCCGTAGGAAATGCGGTTATATGCGCAGTGGATATGAATACGCTTGCATCTCAAGACATCAATGTGTCCGTTACCCATAAGGGCGGCGGCGGTGGAGGTGCGGCAGTAAAGCCCACAGCAACCCCTGCACCCACAGCAACCCCAGCACCGGCAACTCCCACACCCACAGCGGCTTCTTCGGGACGATTTGAGGACGTTAAGGAAAGCGACTGGTTCTATGAAGCGGTTGAGCATATGGCGGATTTGGGAGTTATAAACGGAGTAAGCGACAAGGTATTCGCACCTCAAACCGATGTTACAAGAGCTATGTTTGCCACAATGCTTTGGAGATATGAGGGCGAGCCGGTTGTAAACTACGCAATGGGCTTTAAGGACATCGAAAGTGACGGATATTATGCGGAGGCGGTACGCTGGGCGGCGTCCGAGGGCATAATCACCGGCTATGACGATGAAACCTTTGCTCCCAATGATAAGATAAAGCGCGAACAGGCGGCGGCAATGCTGTATCGGTACGCGAAAATAAGCGGCTGTGATATGAGCGCGGGCGAGAACACGAACATTCTCTCCTATGATGACGCTTTGGAAATTTCGGGGTATGCGGCACCGGCACTGCAATGGACTGTAGGCTTCGGAGTTATGAGCGGCAGAAGCGATACAACCTTAAATCCCCTTGATAATATAACAAGAGCGGAAACAGCACAGGTACTTTATAATTACAGAAACGCTTACATGAATTCAAGAAACGAACAAGAAGTAACGGAATAAAGTTTAAAATCCCCCGGAGCGTCAGCTCCGAGGGGAAACTGACAAGAAATCCTACTTTGAAAAGAAAAGGTTTGGATAAAATAACATAAATTAAGACTGCTGCAAATTGGAGGTTTCAACCATTTTGCAGCAGTCCTATTTTTATGGTTTTTTGTGCGTCAATGACAAACTTTGCAAGCTTCTCTTCCTTCTCGTTTTGCTTCTTCTAAGCTTATCTGATATTTATTTCCCTTTAAAGTACGACAATGCTCTCTATGGTATTTAGAGCCTGTTTCGCCAATCCAAACCATTTCTGTGTCGGCAGAATTTGATTGAGCGGCTGTTTGAGGTTGCGCGGTGGGCGCAGCCGTTGGAGCGGCAGTGGGTGCAGCCGTTGGAGCGGCGGTGGGCGCAGCCGTTGGGGCAGCGGTAGGCACAGCTGTTGGAGCAGCAGTAGGCGCGGCTGTTGGAGCAGCAGTAGGCGTAGCTGTTGGTGAAGCTGTAGGGACAGCAGTGGGTGAAGCCGTAGGAGTTGCAGTTATAATCGGAGTTGCAGTTGGCTGCAAGTTTGTTGTTTCGGCAGGAGGTAATGTCATCATACCGATAAAAAGTAATACAATACCAACCAAAGCGACTAAAAGTTTTTTTGCTTGTTTTTGTTTTATCGCATCAATAATACCAAACACAATAAATGGCAGTGTTACGAATATTAAAAATGCAGAAATACCCGATACCAGAGAAAGCAATGCCCATAAATAGTATAAAGAGGCAATAATCATCTTCCAAACTTTTTGAGTTCTGTAACCGGGGATAAATTGTAATATTTTTTTCATTTAAAAGCACCTCATTTTTCTTATCATTAAAGTTATATCTCTAATAATAATATACCATTTTTAAACAAAAGTCAACAAAAAAACAATTAAAATTATAAAAAATAGCAAATAGTTGTACGCCCGCCTTTAGATAAACAATATGTTTCACTATTTTTAAGGGTAAAATCCGAACTTTTTTATAACACCCTTTCGGATATAAATGTTGAAATAAGCAATAAAAAATATGTATTTTTGTTTGATTTCCTTGTAATCTTTGAGGGCTGAGGACGAGCCGGTTGTGAGCTATACAATGAGCTTTAAGGACATCGAAAGTGACGAGTATTATGCGGAAGCGGTACGCCGGGGAGTGCGGCAAAGTCGCACTTCTGCTTCTGTCCATGGGGAAGATTTCGGTAAAAAAGTGAACAATTTTTTAATTATCCCGTCTTATTATTGACAAAGTCCGCATATGCGTTTAAAATGTATGTATATATTCATCGGAAGGAGTGGCTTGGTGTGGATATACATATAAAGCGAAAACCGCATATTGTATTTAACAGGCGCGCGGCAAGAATATTAACTGCCGTTATTGTTTTTGCGGTGCTTATGATTGTGCTTTCGGTTATATCGGTAAAAAAGACGGACACAAATTCGGAGTTTACCCCCAAAGTCACCCATGCCAAATACCCGTCATTGTTTTATCATTACACCGGCTTTGACCATTCAAACACCGAAGCGTCCATTAAGCCCGGCTGGGTCAGCGCGGAGGTCAGGTTAAAGGATGGCAAGGCCCAATTGGAGCTGCATACAATAATATACCCCATTACCCTTGAGGACAAGCGGGTTGTATACAAATCCTCCGATGAAAACATTGCCGTTATTGACGAGAACGGAAAAATAACCGCAAAAAAGCCCGGAACGGTTACCTTTACGGCAACCCTTGCCTATAACGGCGAGAGTGCGGTATCGGAGCTTAAGGTAATACAGCCGGTAACGGGGATATTTATGCCGCAAAGTACAATTACAATAAATATGTCGGACGCAATGGGGCATATACGCCCTACGGTATATCCCGAAAACGCAAGCGACAAGTCCCTTATCTGGGAAAGCTCAAACCCAAAGGTGGTAAGAGTTGATTTAAACGGAAACATAAGACCGGTATCTGTGGGCATGGCAGAGGTGAGCGCAAAAACCGCGGACGGCGGCTTTGTTGGCAAATGCTTTGTAAACGTAGTGAATAAAACGGTGAGCGCGCAGACGGTGGCCATTCAAAACAAAGAGGGAATACGCCTTGACGCGGGGCAGTCCATGAGCATTGTGGCAACGGTTTCGCCCTCCAACGCCAAGGACAAAACCCTGGTATGGTCAAGCAGCAACACTGCTGTGGCAACCATTTCAAAAACAGGCAAGATAAAGGCACTCACGCCCGGAAAAACAACCATATCCGCTGCCACCTCAAACGGGAAAAAGGACTCCTTTGAGCTTGAGGTGGGCGAGGGTGACGGAACAAATATACTTGATTTATACGCAAAGCGGACTTCCAACGAAGCAATCCCTGCCGATATATTGGGCAGCACCTATGTAAAGAGCAATGTTTCCTACACCAACGGCGAGGTCAGATATGAAAGCTATGACATAACGCTGCCGGCAATGGTTAAGCTGCAAATGTCGCAAAATCCGCCGCCAAAGATAAACGGCGGAAACAGCTATGCAAGCGAAATTGAGGTTATGCAATCACTTAACCCCGAAAACTACCACACCGGAGCATACAAGTTCCAATTCCTGGATTTGTCCCATTCAAACGGTCTTGACGCAGGAACTTTAAACGAATTTTTAAAGGACAAGGGCATACTTGCCGGCAAGGGACAGGCATTTATCGATGCGGCAAATGCTTATAACGTAAGCGAGGTATATTTAATTGCCCACGCTTGTCTTGAAACGGGCAACGGCACATCAACGCTTTCGAGGGGAGTTTCGGTAAACGGAGTTACGGTTTACAATATGTACGGTATCGGCGCATATGACAGCGGAGCGGTTTACTACGGCTCACAGCGCGCTTACGAGCAGGGCTGGACAACGCCGGAGGCTGCCATAAAGGGCGGTGCAAAGTGGATAAGCGACAATTACATAAACAATGCTTCATACCGTCAGAATACGCTTTACAAAATGCGCTGGAATCCGGCAAGCCCGACACAGCATCAATACGCAACGGACATTGAATGGGCAACTCAGCAGGCTGATAACATAGAAAGAATATTTGCCTCCTTCCCCAATGCGGTGCTTACCTATGAAGTGCCGGTTTACAGCGGTCAGACTGCGGTTACAATAGAATAAAAATCAAAATCATCCCGTATAATAACTGCGGGGTGATTTTTATGTTCAGAGCGCATAATTTAAAAAGGAAGGAAGTAATCGATATAAACACCGCCGAAAGGCTGGGTTATGTAAGCGATGTGGAAATCGGCGAGGAGAGGGGCAGCATTGAGGCGATAATCGTTCCCAAGCGGGGCGGGATATTTTCGTTTTTGATGGGTGCGGAGCTGGTTATTCCCTGGAGCATGGTGGAGGTGGTGGGCAAGGACGTGGTACTGGTACGCACCCTTGCGGCTTTGGACAAAAAATGTTAAAAAAAATTATGTAAACTTCTTGCAAAAGCAAAATAAATAGTGTATAATCAAAGTACAAAGGATAAACGGAGGTATCAACAATGAAATGTCCATTTTGCGGCTTTGAAGAAAGCAAGGTAATCGATTCAAGACCCACAGACGATAACAGCACCATAAGACGGCGCAGGGAATGTCTAAAATGCCGAAAGAGGTTTACAACCTATGAAAAGCTCGAATCCATTTCACTGGTGGTTATAAAAAAGGATCAGTCGCGGCAGCCCTATGACCGAAACAAGATATTAAAGGGAATAATCACCGCCTGCGAGAAGCGTCCCATATCCCTTTTGCAGATGGAAAAGGTTGCGGACGATATTGAAAGCGAGCTGTATCAGTCGATGGAGCGTGAAATCGAAAGCACGAAAATCGGCGAGAGGGTTATGGATAAGCTGAAAAATCTCGATGAGGTTGCATATGTGCGGTTTGCCTCCGTATATAAGAGATTTGAGGATATACATACTTTTATGGAGGAATTAAAAGGTTTAATAGATGAAAAGTAAGGTTAATTTATCCGATGCGGCGGATTTGCATATGCACTCCACCGCCTCGGACGGCACTCTTTCTCCCGCCGAGCTTGCCGAAGCGGTAAAGAAAGCGGGCTTGCGTGCCGCGGCGCTTACAGACCACGACACTCTCTTTGGATTAAGAGAGTTTTCTTTTGCCTGTCAAAAGCTGGGCGTTGAGCCGATAAACGGAGTGGAGCTGAGTGTGGATTATCCGGGCGAGATGCATATTGTGGGTTTGTTTATAGACAGCCAAAGCGAGCGTTTGGAGCAGGATATGGAGAATTTGCGCCGCGAGAGGGAAAAGCGAAACTTAAAAATGCTTGAAAAATTAAGAGAATGCGGGGCAGAGCTTGATGTTTGCGATTTGCTTTGCCAAAAGCCCGGTGCAAAGCTTGAAAACTGCGGCAGACCGCATTTTGCGCGGGCGCTTATGGCAAAGGGATATGTATGTGACATAAACGAAGCCTTTCAAAAATACCTTGCCAAAGGCGCAAAATGCTATGTAAAGCGGGCAATGCCCTCACCCGAAAGGGCGATTGAGATAATAAGAAATTCCGGGGGCATTGCGGTTTGGGCGCACCCGATTTCCGTATCGGACAAGCCCGAAGAAATTGCAAGGCTTGCCGGTGAGCTGAAGGGCTTGGGTTTGGGCGCGATGGAGTGCTGGCATTCAAAGCACAGCCCCGAATTTAAGGACGAGATGATTAAGATATGCAAAAGCGAGGGACTTTGTCCCTCCGGCGGCAGTGATTTTCACGGAGAAAACAAGCCGAACGTACCCTTGGGCATTGTATGCGGCGATATGTGTGTACCCTACAGTGTGGTTGGGGAAATGAAAAAAGTCTTGGAGGATTGACATGAGCAGAACAATAGCGGCAATTGCCACGCCCTTGGGCGCAGGCTCCATTGCGGTAATAAGAATAAGCGGTGATGACGCGGTAAGGATTGCGGATAAGGTTTTTTCAAGGGATTTGACAAAGGTTCCCTCCCATACTGTACACTACGGCTTTGCCGTAAATGACAGGGGCGAGAGGATTGACGAGGTGCTTGCAACGGTAATGCTTGCGCCGAGAAGCTTCAGTGCCGAGGACACCGTTGAAATAAGCACCCACGGCGGCGCAACGGCGGCAAACCGCGTTTTGGACGCGCTGATAAAGGCGGGTGCGCGCATGGCACAGCCGGGTGAATTTACAAAGCGGGCGTTCTTAAACGGACGCATTGACCTTTCCCAGGCGGAGGCAGTTATAGACATAATCAATTCAAAAAACGAGCTTGCCCAAAGAAACGCGCTTTCCCAGCTGGAGGGGTCGCTTTCAAAAAGGATACGGACTTTAAGGGACAGGCTCTTAAATACGGCGGCGCGGATGCAGGTTATTATCGATTATCCCGATGAGGATTTGGAGGATATTGACGCGCCGGAGGTGGAGGAAATTTGCCGGGAATGTGCAAAAGAAGCCCAAAAGCTGCTTGCGGGAGCGGACAGCGGCAGGATTTTAAAAAACGGTATACGCACCGCCATTGCCGGCAAGCCCAATGTGGGCAAGTCCTCGCTTCTCAATTTCCTGTCAAGGAGCGACAGGGCAATAGTTACCGACATTGCCGGAACAACGCGGGACGTGATTGAGGAGAATATCAATTTGGACGGTATTCCTCTGGTGCTTATAGATACCGCGGGAATACGGGACACCGAGGACGCGGTGGAGAAAATAGGCGTTGAAAAATCAAGGCAGTCCATAAGCGAAGCGGATTTGGTTATAGTAATGCTTGACGGAAGCACATGGCTTACGGACGAGGACAGAGAGGTTCTGCACGAAACGCGTGACAAGAAAAGAATTATTCTGATAAACAAGACGGATTTGGGTCAGAGCAAGTACACGACCGCGGTTAAGGCAAAGGCTAAGGACGCGGCGGTTATCGAGGTGAGTGCCCTTACCGGTGCGGGCATGGAAAAGCTGTCGGAGCGGATAAAGGAAATGTACAGTTTGGGAGCATTGCAGACGGGCCAGGGCGCGCTCATTACGAATATGCGCCACAAAAGCGCGCTTACACAGGCTCATAAATCGCTTCTTAGCGCGGCAGATGCCTTAGCTGCGGGAATGCCTACGGATATTGCGTCAATAGATATTAACGCGGCAATCTCCGCCTTGGGGGAGATTACCGGCGAAACGGTTTCGGAGGATATAGTAAACACTATTTTTCATTCCTTCTGTGTAGGAAAATAAATGCGGACACAGCGGCGATTATGGCAAGACCCATATAAAGAAGCGGATAGCTTACAGAATGAACATTGCTTTGGAATACGCTTTTCTCATCATATGAGGAGGCGTATTTTTTTGCTGTGTATTCATCGGGCGGGGTTTGACCCATGCCTATTTTCATTAACCGCATATGGGTGCCGTAATCCTTAACAAAGCAATAGCTGTATTCGGGCTTTATGCCTTCGCCCTCCCGGTATATGTCCTCAAAGACGCAGTAATACACGCCGTAGCCCATATTATATATTGCCGCAAAGCTTCCCACGTCTGTGGAAAAGGGGACTTTGTATTTTTTCGTGTAATAATAGGTTTGATCACTGTAGCAAAAGCCCCGTTCGGAAAGTGCGTTTACCGGCGGTTTTTCGGGTATGATACCGAAATATTTATCGGCTATTTCGTCAATAAAGCCGGCACTTACCCGATAAATTCCGCCATAGCCGATGTCCGCGCCGAGGTTTTCGTTGGGGTCTTTATCGGTCAGAATACGGAAATTATCATGGGTGTTTAATATATCCGTAAAAAGACGGTCATAATTGCAGTCGGAAAAATCATAGCTCATAATATCGGCGCAGGCGCTTATTATATCATGTATTTTCTGCTTTTTGGCGGGGTTTAGCCTTTCTTTTATATCCGTCAGCCCATAACTTGCCAAAAGCTCCTTTTTCATACCGTTTAAAAAAGCATTGAGCTTTTGGGGCGTGTTGGAAAAGGTGTTGATTTTGCCGTTCTTTTTTGCCGCGATGTCCTTGGTTTTAACGGATTTTTTTTGGGTGGTGAAAAAGTGATCGTCCAAAAGAATGTATGTTTTGTCCGCGATAATGCAGGCGTGTCCCGAACACTCGCCCAAAGAAACCGTAATATCTCCCGAAAAGGCAAGCTCATCGGTGAGCATAATCCCGTCTGTGCAGTCATATACCAGACAGCGCAGTCTGCCCTTGTCCGAAAGGCACACAAACAGGGACTCACAGTTCTGGAAATTTTGGGACGAGGCATAAATAACGCCGTTTTCTCCGTCAAAAAGCCCGTATTGCATTATGCAGTCGTCAAGGGGAGCGCAAAGCTCAAAGCCCAGAGCAAAAGCGCTGGGGCAAAAAAAGAATATCAGGGCAAGCACAGAAAAAAACAGCCGCGGCATTTTGGCAATAATCCTTTTTATGGCGCGTCACCTCCTACAGCTTTAGCTTGCCGAAATTTTCGGTTATTATGTGAAATCAAAGCAAAATATTGACAAGACGGCGATTATAAAGTATAATATACACATAAAATACAATGGAGGCAAGGACTATGCTTAAAGATGATATAAAAGAAATTATGATTGACGAGGAAAAAATAAAGGAGATTGTTTCGGATCTGGGCAGACGCATAAGCGAGGATTACGCCGGAAAGGAAATCCTTATGGTTGTGGTGCTTAAAGGCTCGGTCATTTTTGCGGCGGATTTGATGAGGTACATCGATGTGCCGGTAAAGCTTGACTTTTTGCAGGCGTCAAGCTACGGCTCGGGAACGAAATCCAGCGGAATTATTAACATAAAGCGGGATTTGGAAAATGATGTAATGGGCAGACACGTTCTTATTATAGAGGATATTGTCGACAGCGGAAACACGCTTGCGGCGCTAAAGCGCATGATGAGCGAAAGACAGGCGGCAAGCGTTAAGATATGTTCCTTCCTTTCAAAGCCTTCAAGACGGGAGCAGGATATTGAAATCGAGTATATCGGCATGGATATACCCGATGAATTTGTGGTAGGCTACGGCATGGACTTTAACGAAGCCTACAGACAGCTTCCCTATGTGGGAGTGTTAAAGCCGCAGGTGTACGCGTCGGTATAACAGCAAAAAACGTAATACGAATGTCACTTGACATAAAGAGCATTTTGTATTATAATATCGGTGTATTGATTAAGTGGGATGCATGGGAGAATACGGCAATGAGAAAAATCCGCGGACAGCTTAGGGAAATATGTGCGGCTTCAAGGCTTAACGAAACCAAAAAGTATATTCAGCACGGCGATACCTCATGCTTCAAGCATACGGTTGCCGTTGCGGCAATGAGCTGCCGCATAGCCGACAGACTGCACATAAGCGTAAACAGAGGTGAGCTTATACGCGGTGCGCTTTTGCATGATTATTTTCTTTATGACTGGCACAAGCCCCGAAAGGGACGTTCCGTTCACGGATTTACCCACCCGGGCGCTGCCCTTAAAAATGCCGAAAGGGATTTTGAGCTGACAGACAGAGAGAGGGACATTATAAAAAAGCATATGTTCCCGCTCACACCCATTCCGCCGAAATACCGCGAGGGATTTTTGGTGTGTATTGCGGACAAATACTGCTCAGTTTTGGAAACCTTTAAAAAGCATCCCTACAGGAGAGGGAGGTTATAGTATGAACAGCATATATCATTATTTCCTGTTCTTTGTCCTTTATAGCTTTCTCGGCTGGCTTTACGAGTCCTCGTTTTACACAATACAGCATCACCGGCTTGTCAACTCCGGCTTTTTAAAGGGTTGCATATGCCCGATTTACGGAGCGGGCGCGCTGCTGTCGCTGATGCTTTTGGGCGAGATACAAAATACCTTTTTACTGTTTGTGACGGCAATGCTTGTATGCTGCACACTGGAATATTTTGTGTCCTGGCTTTTGGAGGAAATGTTCGGAACAAGGTGGTGGGATTACACCAACTGGCCGCTTAATATAAACGGCAGAGTGTGCATATACGGCGCACTGGCGTTCGGAGTGCTTATAGTAATGCTTATAAAGTACATACACCCGTTTGTTTCGGTTTTTGTTTCGAGAATGGACATGAGAACGGTACAGACCCTGTGCGCGCTGTTTTCGGTGCTTATCCTGGCGGATATGATTTACACCGTAAGGCACACCGAAGCGTTTTTTGCAAAGCTGTGGTTTGTAAGAGAACAGCCCAAGCTGTTTGAGGACGGAGGTCCGGGACTGTTGGGCAGGAACAAGACGATTATCGCGGATAAGATTTCTTCGATACGCTCATTCGGTCTTAACGAGATAAGCGTTTTAAGGTCAATTTCCATACAGCCTCAGGAAATAATAAGGCGCTTAAAGGATCATTTCAGAAGATAACAAAAAACTCTTGAAATCGGATAGTTTGCCGACTTCAAGAGTTTTTTTACACAAGGGATTTGCTTTTCCACTTTCCCGAATAATACCTTATAAGCGGAATAATGCTTCCGAAGCCCCAGGATATGGGTATGGCAACCCAAAGCCCGGTAATACCCATAAACCTGACGAGGGTATATGATGCCGCAATGCGCATTGCAAGCTCGGCAATGCCGGTAAGCATTGTTATATTCACATCTCCCGCACCCTGCAAAACATTTTGATAACAGCGCATAATACCTGCCATAAAATATGCTATCCCGATTATTTTAAGGTACTGTGCGCCGATCTCCACAGCCTCATATGCCGCGGAGGGGTCGAGAAACAGGCAGATAAGCTCTTTTCCAAATACCGAGGTAACACCTGCCATAAGTATGCAGAAGCCCAGCACCGGAATAAGCGTATGCACAAGTCCGGGACGTATTCTTTCGTAAAGCCCCGCGCCGATATTCTGCGAGCAGTATACCGACAGTGCCGAAGCGGTCGAAACCACAGCCATGAGCGCTATGGAGTCAATCTTTGTGGCGGCGGAATAAGCGGCAATGGTCATTGTACCGAAGGAATTTATAAGCCGTTGCACACTCATTATTCCCAGAGAAATCATGGTTGACTGTATGGCGGCGGGAACGCCGGTGACAAATACAAGGCGTATCATGGCTTTATTGGGCTTAAAAGAAGCACCGTCCAGATGCAGGGCGCTTTTGTGCCTGTAAACGAAGTGCAGGCATATCGAAGCCGAAATTACCTGTGATATTACCGTAGCGGCCGCCGCACCGCCCACGCCCATGTGAAAGACCTTTATAAACAGCAAATCGCCCAAAATATTGGCAAATACGGAAATTATCAGCATTATAAGGGGTACAACGGTGTTGCCGAGACTTCTTAAAAGGGCGGAGCAGCCGTTGTAGGTAAAGCTTGCCGCCGCACCGCCGAGTATGATTCTTGTATATAATACCGCATCGGAAAGTATGGCATCGGGAGTACCCAAAAGCCTTAGCATAATCGGCGACAAAAACATTCCGGCGGCCGTTACGACAAATGTTACAAAGGAAACCGCGTAAATCATTGATGTCAGTGCCGAGCGCATTTTCCCGTAATTCTGCGCGCCGAAGCACTGCGAAAATATTATTGCCGCGCCGGTGGTAAGCCCTGAAGCGAGCGCAAACAGGAAATTGGTGATATTCGAGCTTACCCCGATTGCCGCAAGAGCCTGCGCTCCGACAAATTTTCCGACAATGGCGGCATCGGCAAAGCTGTAAAAAAGCTGAAAAATATTCCCGATAAGCGTCGGTAATGCAAATGAAAGAATAAGACGTGTCGGTGAGCCGTTGGTCATGGTTTTAACAACAGATTTCATATTCAATTACCCTCCCTGACTCAAATAAATCGGAATTTTCCCGATTGAGCGTATATAACTATAGCAGTCACAGGTGTGTTTGTCAAGACATAATTAAGAAAAAAATTAAAAATATATAAAATACTCTTGCAATTATTAAAAAAATCATATATAATATATAAAGTATAAGGTTAAAATTTTACGTTCTGTATGCAAAGCCGCGTTGGGTTAATTGGGAGAGAAGCGGCGGCTAATGTGCATAATTAAGGAGGTAACTATGTACAAGGTATCAGATACCGTACATAGCTCGGAGTATATGCCGGAAAGCTTTGAGGCGATGGTTCTTAAGGAAACCGAACGGGTTAAGCCGATCCTTAAGGAACAATTTCTGAAGGAATACATATTGGGAATAGGCGATGCGGAGGAAACTCTGGAGATATATTGCCGCGCCTTCGGAATTGACAGGAAAAAGCCGGTCAGAATGATTGCCTTAAGACCGAGGGACGTTAGTTCTGACGAGAGCTTGTTCTTTATAAGGAATACGGCTCTTGAATGTTTCACAAATGAGTCGTTGTTGTTGTCTACTGTGATAGGCACCTCAGCGGTGCTTTTGACGGACATTACGGACTCGCAGGAGCTTTTTAAGACTGTAAAAAAGACAATCAATCTTATCAGACAGTGCGATGAATCAGAGGTGGCTGCCGTATACGGCAGCATGGGACCGCTTGAGGACGCGCCGCAAATGTATGAGCGTTTGAGCAATGGTCTGGCATATTTCTTTTACGGCGACAGTACCGAGATTTTGTACGAGGGAGATTTTACACAGGAGGGTAATGCCGGGGACATAAAACCGGATTACGGAGCTATTGAAAGAACAATAAAAAGCGGAGATAAGGAAAAAACACAGGAGCTTTTAGAGGAGTTTTTCACTGCTTTAAGGACTGCCTCTCCGGTACCCGCGGTGGCAAAGACCTATTGTCTGGAGCTGTATGTATGCATGATACGCTGCTGCAGAACAGAGATGATGGAAAAATATATGAAGGGCATTGTTACGGTACAGGAGTTGGGAAGCTTTCGTGAGATCAGACGTTTTATAAGCGAGAAGGCAAAAGAAATCGTTGCGGTAAACGAGCCTAAGGAGGTCAAAATTTACAGCTCGCTTATAAAGGAAACGGTTGATATAATCGACAAAAACCTAAGCAATGAAAACCTGTCTTTAAGATGGCTTGCGGGAACGATACTTTACACAAACGTGGATTATTTGGGCAAGCTGTTTAAAAAGGAAACCGGTCAGAATTTCTCCCATTATGTTATGGAGAAGCGTATGGAAATGGCAAAAAAGCTCATTGTCAGCGGCAGTCGCGACAGAATATACGAGGTTGCCGAGAAGGTGGGCTACGGCTCCAATTCCCAGTATTTCAGCCAGGTGTTTAAGAAATATACGGGTATATCACCGCTTGAATACAAGGAATTTGCACGTTTGTCGGGCAAAAATGCAATATAAATTTTGTTAATTAAGTCAGAGGGAGCTTTGATTTTAATTATAGTCAAAGGCTGAGGTGTGTTTTGCAGCGCGCACAGCCAAACCAAGATAAAATATATATTTATGGAGGGATTTCACATGACAGAAAAATTCACAAAACTGCTCTGCGGCGTCCTGTCTGCGGCGATGCTGTTTGGCAGCGCGGCTTCGGTAGGCTTTGCCGATGCCGATAAAGACGAGGAAGCAGCGGCACAGGAGGAAGCTGCCGAGGTGACTGCACAGGCCACACCGCAGCCTCAGGTGTACAACTGGGAAAATGATTCCTATTACACAAAGGCTCTGACCCTTTGCTCCTCACTGGGAATTATCGAGGGAAAGGATGACGGACAGGTTCATCCCGAAGCAGTGGTAACAAGAGCCGAAATGGCAACCATTGTTTTAAGACTGCTGGCGCAGCAGGCAACGGAAACATACGGCGGAATATTCTCCGATGTGGACGCGTCGCACTGGGCGGCACAGACAATTCAGACCGCCTACAACAGCTCAATAATCGACGGCTTTGACGACGGAACCTTTGTTCCCGACGGAGACGTAACGGCAACGCAGGTTGCAAAAATGCTTGTATGCGGCGCAAACTACAATGCCGCGGCAACATACAACGGAGGCTGGCCCCAGGGCTATCTCTATGTTGCGGACAATACCATGAAGCTCTTTAACGGCTGCTCCATTGCGGATAATAACGCGGGTGCTCAAAGAGGAAATGTAATAAAAATGGCATACAATGCCCTGCTTGCACCCTATAATCAGCCTGTAAGCTCATCGGGCAGCGATATTACATATTCCGACGCCTACACATGGGCAAAGGTTAAGTTTGACGTTATCGATGCAAAGGGTATGCTTCTTGCAACCCATAACACAACCGTAACAACCGGTCAGTCACCGGTTGAGGGCAAGGTTGTCATCGACTGCGACAACACCGCAGAAACCTATGACTGCGCCCTGGAGGATATTGACTACCTTGTGGGAAAGAATATTATCTTCTATTATAAGGACACCTTTGCGGACGGAAAGAACGTTATTGCCATGATGGAGAACGTCTCAAAAACGGAAACCGCTGATTTGAATATCAACGATATAAAGACGATTGAGGGCTTTGAGGAGAGTAAGGGCACCATCACCATGTCCGGTACGTCAAAGACCTATAAGTGTACCGACGCACAGATTATATATAACGGAAAAATTCTTACCGTAAGCGATTACAACCGCTATAAGAGCTCAGATGCAAACCGCTTCGGTACGGATATAAACGATTTCCTGCTGCCGGAATGCGGAACGATTAAGCTTGTGGATAATGACCAGGATAAGAACTATGATATAGTATATGTAGACAGCTATGAAACCTTTGTTGTCAGCTCGGCAACGGCTAAAAAGGTTATAGGGACCTGCGGCTACTATGACAGCAACAAAGTAGGTCACACCTATTCGGTGACCCTTGACGTTGAGAATAACAGCGGCGACAAGACCATAAAGGTCCTTAAAAAGGATATGGAGGTTAAGCCAAAGAATTTGAGCAAGGATGATGTTGTTTCCTTAAAGAGAAGCGTTGACGATATGGTAATCACCATGGAGGTTTCGGGAAGCTCGCTTACGGGAACAATTCAAGCTACGGGAACAAACACGTCAACCGGCGTAATGACCGTAAGAATTGCGGGCGAGGACTATGACGTTGCGGCGGTTGCATATGACGATTGCTCGTCCGGAATAGAGGGCACATTCTGGTTTGACAGCTTTGACAGAATAGGTCTTGTTTCATCAAGCAGTTCGGGTCTTTCCGGCTCGGAGAAGTACGGCTGGATAATGAAAGCCTATGAGGACGGTGCGGCAGACGGCGTACAGCTCCAGCTCTTTACCCAAGACGGCACAGCAACAACCTATTCGCTTGCTTCAACGGTAAGATACTGGGCACCGGGCGAGTCAGCAGTTTCATCGCTTACAACAAACAGCGAGGTCGGCGCAGACATAATGAAGAGAATAAATAACGGAAGCTTTGAAACCGATTCAAAGGCAAGCTTCCAGATAAGACTTGTTAAATTTAGCGCCAACTCCAAAAACGAGATAACTCAGCTTTACTGCGCGACCGAAACAACAGATACAAACGCAATGCTTATTTCCACTACAAACTTCAGAGATACGGCAGCCTCCGGCTCGCTTTTGGGCGGCTATTATGTGGTTGACGGAGTTGTAAAGCTTGTAGTTCCCGGCATAACCGCGGCGGGCGATGCTTCGGAATTTTCCAAGGCTTCAAACTACTCGGCATCAACCGTAACCGCTACTGATTACCTGAAAAATACAGAGGGTGTAAGCCGCGATTTCATACTGGGTCAGTTTGATAAAAACTCAAAGGCAAACGTGCTTGTTGAATTTGTAACACCGGCATCGTCGACTGCGTATATTACAGATTACGGTACGGCAAACAACAACCCCTGCTTTATAGTTGACAGAATAGGCAGAGCCATAGACGCCGACGGCGAGGACGTTTATACGGTTACAGGCTATTCGGGCGGCGCAGAGGTGACATATACCACAACCCAGAACACTCTTGTGGCAAGAGTAAACAGCGCAGGTCCCGTAAAGGATAAGAACACCTACAACACCGATTCGTCATGGGGCTGGAGTGCAATCGGAGGAGCGGTAAATGCCGCTTACGGCACAAGCTTCCAGGATTATGTAAAGAAGGGCGACATCTACGGAGTACAGACCTCCGGCGGCGGCGCAACAGTGCTTATCAAGATGGCGGACGCTAAGGAACTGTATAAGATGTATGTTGAAGAAGATGAGGCGGCATATCAGTGGATAGGCTCGGCGGCATTCTCGGATACAAGAGATGATGTGGCAGTTCTGCCGGTAACAAACGCAGAGCTTACCGCATTGGGCGGTCTGCTTGTGGCGGCAAGCGACTCCGCTTCGAGATCGGTTTCGTTCTCATCGGACAGATACCTTGATGTTGTAGAATACAATATCACTACGGGAGAAATAAGCTACAACGAGGATGATTACACAATTTCGGATGTAGGTATATTTAAGAGTGAAACAAAGACCGGAGATATTGCATTTATAAGACATTTCAAGGGCAATCTTCAGGATGTAATGCTTATCAGATTTACGGACTGATAATTTAAGTATAGAGAAACGCAAAGCCGCCTTATGCGGCTTTGCGGAAAAAAAGGGAGGAAATAATATGCCAAACAAAGGCTATAAAAAGCTGCTTGCGCTGTTGTGCGCGGCGGCAATGTCCGTTTCGATACTGCCCTGTGCGGCGTTTGCCGATACGGTTGAAATCGAAACGGCTGACGATGTGCTTTATTCCGCAACAGAGGTTATAAGCGAGGATTTTGACAGCGCGGTTGACAGTTATTGGACAACACAAAACAGCACCGGCAATCTTAGTGCCGTAGCGGTTGTGGATAATTACCTTAAAGTAACTTCGCACAATAACGGTGCAAGAAGCGGCTATATAACCCTCGGAAGCAATACCGGTGCGGCTAAAACCGTAGAAGTTAAGTTTGACGTTAAGGCAGTTAACTGGAACAGAGCGTCAACAGATGATAATCCGCATGGAGTTGCCATAGGCGACAAGTCGGGAAAGGCTATATTTACGCTGCTGTTCCCCAATGCAAGAGATGCGGCAAGAAACGTAACCTTAAACGGTACGGCTCTTAATAATGTGGTACAGCAGTACAGAACTGACGGAGCGTGGTATACGGTTGACGCGATACTTGATTTTGAAAGTCAAAGCTTCTCATATAATATTTACGCTCAGGGCAGCGAAAGCACCGCTCTTGAAAGCGGCACCGGCACTATGCAGTCCCAGGCGACTGAGGTGGGTACCGTATGCTTCTATACAAACAGAACAAACTCTGCTGCGGACTATGTTGCCATAGATAATTTCTATATTGCGGAAATTGATATTCCGGTAATCACACCGGCAAGCGACCTTGAGCTTTTTGCCGGCGATGTAAAGCCCATTGCAACGGTAACAAATACTGATGACCTTGATATCAGCGTGGATATTGAGGGCAGTGACTTTGAGCTTTATTCGGTAGAGAACGGAGTGGTGTATGTAAAGGCTGTCCAAAACGGTACCGGCGGACAGACAACCGTTAAAATAACGGCATACGGCGATGTCAAGGTGGAAAAGGACATTGTTCTTACCTATGCAACCGATGAAACTCTTGTAGCATCGGCAAAGGCGGCTCTTGATATTGCCAAGGACAACGAAAATGTCACCGTAAACGGCGACGCTTATGATGTGGTAGGCAATTTTGAGCTTCCCGAATCGATAAATTCCGCTCAAATAACCTGGTCTGCAACGGTTGACGGAGAGGTAAACGAAAATATCATAAAGATAGACGGCAATAAGGTTATTGTGGGAATTATAGACGGGGATCCGGAGGTTGTTTTAAAAGCCTTGATTACAAAGGGTGAGGCTTCGGATACAAGGGAATTTAAGCTTAATCTTCCCACAGTGGCTCAAAAGCTTGAAGCAATGGTAAATGCCATTGAATTATCGGGCGCGGACGTTGTTAAAAACGATGACGGCACATATAATGTTAAGGGTGAGTTTACGGTACCCGTATCAGACCCGGAGGTGCCGCAGGTAAGCTATTTGTGGTCGACAACGGACGCGGATAAGCTTTCGGTAAGCGGCGAAAAGGTATCTCCGCTCTCCTACGGCGGTGCAAGCGTAACCTTAAAGGTAACGGGAAGCTATGAGGGGACGGAAGCGTCGGCAGAGGCTGAATTTACGCTTATTCTTGACAGAACAACCGTATATTATGACGAGGACTTTGAGGACTGGAGCGCCGCAACCATCGTTTATAACGATCACAGCTCCGACCAGACAAAGACCATAGGTGACTGGACCTTTGTTGCTCCTGCCCGTACAAACGGTGGTAATGATAAAATCAGCATTGCCGAAAACGCTTCATCAAAGATGCTCAATATGTCTACGGAGTTCGTGCAGATATATGCAAAGCTTGACAAGGCGCCGGAGTCGGATGCAATTAAGGAAAATATGGTTATGAAGGCACGTATGCAGTTCAGCGCAGAGGGTACATACCTTATCGTAAGCGACGGCACAACCTCGAGGGGCGTAAGCTATATTGAGTTCTCGGCATCGGAATTCGGACTTGAAAAAAATGTCCTATACAATGTGGAGCTTGCGCTTAACGGTTCCTCAGCTGTAATTGTTATATATGTTGACAAGGACGGCAACGGCGAGTATAACACAGGCGATACGCTTGTTTACTTCAATCCGGAGTATAAGACCGCATTAAAGACAATATCAAGAATTGAGCCGAATATTCACAGAGATAACGGCGCGGCTTCAAACACATATCTTGATAATCTGTATCTTGCGGACACAACATATACATTAAGCCCGGAGATTGCGGCTCAGGCGGCAATAAACGATATAAACATTCCGGCAAACAATAAAAACGCGGTAACAGCTTCGGAAGAAGATGATGCGTTTACGGCGTATAATAACTTTACACTGCCCACAAGCGCATACGGCATTGACATTGCCTGGACCTCGGATAACGAGCATATCGTAATAAACGGTGCCACAGCAGTGGTTAAGCCGGAAGCCGGCTACAGCGGACCGGTAACGCTTACCGCCACCGCGTCATACGGCGAGGGAAAGGCTATAAGCAAGAATTACAAGGTAACGCTCCATGACCCCGATGAGGAGCTTAAGGCGGCAGAGGTTACAAAGCTTAATCTTTTGGATTATGCAAAGACCGGCAGTGTATCAATAGACCTTACAGATGCCGAGACGCCCGTTATGTATGATTTGTCACTTCCCAAGGGCAGCGGCAACATAGAAATGTCATGGACGTCCTCCGATGCGAATGTATACAGTATTTCCGCGGACGGAACGAGCGCGTCGATAATGCTTTCGGATAAGGATGCAAAGACGGTTACCCTTAAAAATACGGTGTCCTATGTAAAGGACGGTCAGGTTATTGCCTCCAAGGTATACGAGTATCCCATAACCGTTCAGTTCAATCCGGAAGCCGCCGAAGCAAAGGCAAAGGCTGCGGCTGAGGAAATGGCAAGGCTTCAGAACGAAAAGGATGAGAACAGCACCGCAACGGCTGATGATTATATAGGAGAGCTTATGAAAAATCTTCTGTATAAATATCAGGTTCGCTTCGATGCGGAATATGCGGGGAATTTCTCGAAAATACCTGCAACTGTTCCGACCTCGACAACATATTTTGATATAACCCAGACCGGAAACTTCGGCTCGAGTATTGCATACAGCTCAAGCAGCACTGCGCTTAAGATTTCGGCTTCAAGCTCAAGGGTGAATGTAACTCATCCTTCAAGTACGGTAAGTGCAGCCCTGACAGCTACGATTTCGGCTGCTACCGCAGAAGCACAAACAAAGTCCTTTACCGTAAGCGTAGCAGGTACGGGCAGTACCGGCGGCAGTGTCGGAGGAGGAAACTCCGGCAGCAACAATACCACCACTGTTCCGGGAACGGCGTCAACTCCGACTCCGCCCCAAAAGCCCCAGCCCGTTGACCCCAACAACGCCTTTGACGACATAGACGGGGTAAGAGATTGGGCAGGCGACGCTATAGCAAGGCTTTATAAGGCGGGTATCATATCCGGCAAGGCGGACAGAGTATTTGAGCCTTATGCGGCGGTTACAAGAGCCGAGTTTGTAAAGATGGTTGTGGGAACAATCGGAATTAACAGCTCAATTGTAAGCGAAAACCGCAGCTTTACGGACCTTCCGGCAAATCACTGGGCATTTGAATATGTTCAGATTGCGGTTGCGGCAGGTATCATAAACGGCTATGATAACGATACTTTCGGCACAAACGATAATATAACAAGACAGGATATGGCTGTAATAGTAAAGAGAGCCGCGGATTACGCGCAGATTAACCTGCCCGAAGTAAACGAACAGCTCAGCTTTACGGACAGTGCAAGCATAAGCGAATACGCGTCAGACGCGGTATCCGCACTGCAAAGAGCGAATATCATAAACGGCGGCGACAACGGTTCCTTTGACCCGTTCGGAGCGGCAAACAGAGCTCAGGCGGCAAAGGTGCTTGCGGCGGATGTATTCTGGAACTGATTTAACACAGAGCGCTTCGGCGCTCTGTTATTTTTTTTTAAAATATGCACAATCTATATTGACAAACATAATATATAGTGTTATAATGAACATATGAACAGATATTCATATTAAAAGAACGAAAGGATGGTTGTTTTTATGTCAGAGATTTTAAAGGAAAAGGACGGTTGCTGCTGTTGTGAACAGGAGCATGGCTGCTGTTGTGAGCATGAGGGAAATGTGAAAATAAAGCTGATAAGGCTTATTTGCGGCGGGGTTTTGTTTGCCGCCGGGCTGTTTTTGCCGGAGAAAATCTCAATATGGGTATTTTTGGCTGATTATCTGCTGGTGGGATACGATGTTTTGCTTGCATCGATTAAAAATATCGGCAGGGGGAGAATTTTTGATGAAAATCTGCTTATGTCGGCGGCAAGCATAGGTGCGTTTTTAATAGGCGAGCATCCCGAAGCGGCGGCGGTAATGCTGTTTTATCAAGTCGGAGAAATGCTTCAGGACAGAGCGGTGGAAAAGAGCCGCGGCTCAATTGCGGAGCTTATGGATATTCGACCGGATTATGCCAATATCGATGAAAACGGGAGCATAAGGCGGGTTGCGCCGGAGGAGGTAGTACCCGGCGAGGTTATAGTTGTAAATCCGGGAGAGAGAATACCTCTTGACGGAAAGGTGATAAAGGGAGAGTCCTTTGCCGACTGCAGCGCTCTTACGGGGGAAAGCGTTCCGGTGCGCATCGGCGAGGGAAGCGAGGTTTTAAGCGGGGCGATAAACACCGCTTCTCCGGTTTGGATAAGGGTTGGCTGCGAATATTCAAAGAGCACTGTTGCGAGAATTTTGGAGCTTACCGAAAACGCACAGGAGCGAAAGGCAAAAACTGAGCGTTTTATAACTGTTTTTGCAAAATACTACACGCCGATTGTAGTATTCGGCGCATTGCTTTTGATGCTCATACCCTCGATAATAACCGGAGAATGGAGCAAGTGGATTTACAGAGGACTGGTATTTTTGGCGGTTTCCTGTCCCTGTGCCTTGGTTATTTCCGTACCTTTGGGATTTTTTGCCGGTATAGGCGGAGCGTCAAGGCGGGGAATACTTATAAAGGGCGGCAGCTATATAGAACGGCTTGCCAATCTGGAATACATGGTATTTGACAAGACCGGAACACTTACCGAGGGCAGATTTGAGATAATCAATATTGACACCAAGCTTGACAAGGATGAGTTTTTGCGCATATGCGCCATGGGCGAGTATTATTCCTCGCACCCGATAGCCGCTTCAATAAAGGAATATTTCGGCGGCGAGCTTGACCCGTCTTGTATAAGCGGCTTTATGGAAACTGCCGGAGAGGGAGTGTGCGCGGAGGTTGACGGCAAAAAGGTGGCAATGGGCAGCAGGAGACTTGTTCCGGGTGCGCCGAAGTTAAAAAGCACAGCAACGGTTATATATGTAAGCATTGACGGAGAATACTGCGGTTATATCGAAATAGGAGACAAAATTAAAGACGATGCGAAGGAAGCCGTTTCAGCGTTGAGAAAAATGGGTATTCACACCGCTATGATTTCCGGCGACCGCAAAAGCGCGGCAGAGGAGGTCGGCAGAGAGCTGGGCATAGAAGCGGTATATTCGCAAATGCTTCCCAGGGATAAGGTTACACGAATGGAGGAAATAATAAAAAGCCGTTCGCCGAAAAAATACGCCGCCTACAGCGGTGACGGCATAAATGACGCGCCGGTGCTTGCAATTGCGGATGTGGGAATTTCAATGGGGGCGGTAGGCTCCGACAGCGCGGTAGAAGCGTCGGACATAGTGCTGATGCATGACGAGCCGTCCGCGATTATAACTGCAATAAGGCTTGCGAAAAAGACCATGCGAATTGTAAAGGAAAACGTTGTATTTGCCTTAGGAGTAAAGGCTCTGATAATGCTTTTGAGCATATTCGGAATTGCAAACATATGGATGGCAATTTTCGGAGATGTGGGGGTTGCACTCATTGCAATAGCCAATTCCCTGCGGGCGGGAAAGATAAAGTGATAAAAAGGTTTTATAAAAACGGCACGGAAATTCTGTGCCGTTTTAAAAATGAATTATTGACAAATAGGCAAAAGCATAGTATAATATAAATACAACAAAAAAGTTGTATTTACGGCAGAGGATATGAGAAATGATTATACATACATATAAATCGGGAAGCGGGCGCGATTTGATTTTAGAATATATAAACGGCCTAAGTAAAGCGGAAACAGTTGACGGATTGTCCGTTTTAAAAAGCATGGAGGATAACAGGCTTGATGAGTTGAATTATAAACCGTGGCAGGGAAAAATATGGGAAGTGTATTTTTACAAGCATAATCGTATATTTTATGTGACGGTTGAAGGAGAGAATGTTTATTTGCTTCATGCCTGCAGAAAACAGAAGAATAAGACGGAGAAAAAGGATAAAGATATTGTTATAAAGCGGGCAAAAGAGCTTGGCGGTATTTTAAATAAAAAGCTGATATAAGGAGGGATATATATGGCATGGGAAGCAATCGGCGTTAATGAAATTATAGAAAATAAAAAAAATGAGGACAGCGAGTTTTGCCGTCTGTGGAACGAAAGCCGCGCGGAATATGAAACCATAGGTGCGATTATCAGACTGAGAAAGGAAAAGGGACTCTCTCAGGAGCAGCTTGCCCAAATGTCCGGGAATAAGCAGCAGGTAATATCGAGAATTGAAAACAAGGAGAACAGCCCGACTTTAAAAACCCTTTGCAGCATACTGGATGTACTGGGCTATAAAATAAGCTTCATACCTAAATAATAAGGGATTTTAGACCTCTCTCATCGGATTTGGTGAGAGAGGCTTTTTCAATCCACACAAATATCGCTGCGGATTGCTTCAAAGGTCTTTTCGCCTATGCCGCTTACAAGCATTATGTCCTCAATCATTTTAAAGCTGCCATGCTCGGACCGATACTGTATAATCCGCTCTGCCAGCACCTCGCCGATGTTTTCAAGCTGCATAAGCTCCTCCTTATCGGCGGTGTTTATGTTTATTGCTCCGTCTTTGGAGGGCGGCGCGGTTGCCTGTGCGGTGTGCGCCGGGACGGAGGTGGGTATATGCTCTATAAAGGGCGTGTCATCGCTCTTTTCAAAAAGGTATCCGCATATACACATGGCGGTAAATGCCGCTGCCGCGGTGATTATTTTTGCGGGTTTGGTAAGATGTATTTTCACGAAAATTCTCCTTTGTTTTTTATGTATAATTATATTTTAACAATTTTGGAGAATTTGTCAATATATTTTGTATTGAAAAAACTATATATTTGTGGTAAAATTCAATATATACCAAATACCGGGAGGAATGTGCAATGAAAAGGCTTGTAATATCCGTTTTGACTGCGGTTTTTATGGGAAGTGCCGCATATGCCGCCGCACCGGTGAATGATGCGTATTATGACAAGCAGTGGGGCTTTTCAAATGACGGCTCTTTTAATATAGAAGATATAAGCGAGGACTTGGCGATTTACATAAATCCCTTCTCAAACCCGTCGGGCGTGACCTATTGGAAAAGCCGGCAGTCGGATACGGAGGAGGGCGGCGGGAGTGTGCATATAAGCATAAATGCCGCCGATGTAAGCGTGTCGGCTACAAGGGTTAAGCGTGGAATAGACATTAGGGCCGAGGAGGCGTGGAAGCTTCTTCACGAGGGCGAGGAAACCGTTGTGGCGGTTATTGATACGGGTATCGATTATACACATCCCGACCTTGAGCCTAATATATGGACAAATCCGAAAGAAATCCCGTCAAACGGTATTGATGATGACGAAAACGGTTATATCGATGATATTCACGGCTGGAATTTTGTGAGCAATTCCAATAAAGTATTTGAAAGCAGCAAGGATAATCACGGTACGCACTGCGCCGGAACCATTGCGGCGGTATCCGGCAACGGACGCGGAATTGCGGGGCTTGCAGGTGACGGCAGCGTTAAGGTTATGAGCATAAAGGTGCTTAGCGAATCGGGAGATAATGTTTCGGTGGACGCAATGGTGCGGGCAATACGCTATGCCGAGGAAAACGGCGCGCGGGTGTGCAATATGAGCATGGGTACAACAGCCTACAGTACGGAGCTTTACAGGGCTGTGGAGGAAAGCGGTATGCTCTTTGTTACCTCGGCCGGAAACGGCGCAAACTGGACGGCAAACGGAATAAATATCGATGAGCGACCCGTTTATCCTGCGTGCTTTGATTGCGATAATATAATTACTGCGGCAAATCTGCATTTTGACGGGGGACTTAATCGAACCTCAAATTACGGAGTAAAATCGGTTGATATTGCCGCTCCCGGCACTTATATTCTTTCAACCACAACCAACGGAACCTACAGCTATATGAACGGAACCTCCATGGCTGCGCCCATGGTGAGCGCGGCGGCGGCACTGCTGTTTTCGCAAAATCCCGATATGGACGCGGTGCAGGTAAAGGAAGCGATTTTAAACAGCGCGCGCACTTTACCCGCCCTTAAGGACTGTGTGGCAACGGGCGGAATGCTTGATGCGGGCGCGGCACTTAAGTATACGTCAAAAACCCTGTCGGAGGACGGTGTCTTTTCCGATATAAAGCATAGCTGGGCGAAGGAATATATTGAAGCGGTTTATGCGGCCGGGATATTAAACGGTACCGGGGACGGTAAATTTTCGCCCAACAAGGCAATGACCCGCGGCATGGCTGCGTCAATGCTCTACCGCATGAGGGGCGAGCCGGCGACGGAGTGGTATACGGGCTTTGAGGACGTAACAGAAAATTCATGGTATGCGGATGCGGTTTCCTGGGCGTATCGGGAGGGCATAATTTCCGGCTACGGCAACGGCAAATTCGGCGGTGAGGACTATTTAAGGCGGGAGCAGCTGTGCCAAATGATGTATATGTATGCCCGAAAATATATGAACTTAAATCCCGTCGATTACGATATAAGCATATGGACTGATGAGGAGCGCGTTTCACAGTGGGCGAGAGAGGCTGTGGGCTGGGCGGCGTCAAAGGGAAATCTTCATTGCACAAGCGGCAGGCTTCGCCCGGTTTCAATAGCTTCAAGAGCCGATGCGGCGGCAATGGCGGCACAGCTTTTGAGTGAGGAATAAATTATAAATTGTAAATGTTGACAGCTTCAAAAAACAAAAAAACTTTTATTTTTGTAAGAATTGCCGATATTTCGAAAATAAAGGAAAAACTATTGCAATAAAGCTCTTGATATGATAATATCAATATGTCGGTTTAATACCTGATACTAATAATAATTCACAAAATGTCGATAAAAGGAGGCGGACGCGGTGAGCCGGATTTTAAAGCAGGAAAGGCATGACCTGCTTAAAAGGAAAATCAAACAAAATCCATTTCTTAAAGATGAAGAACTGGCAAAGGCTTGCGGCGTAAGCGTGTCCACCATCAGATTCGACCGCGCGGAGCTGGGCATTGCCGAGTACCGCGAGAGAGTGAAGTCGGTGGCACAGGACAGTATTCATAACACAAGCGCGGAAATACTGGATTTAAACCCGTTTCGGGACGGGCTTTCCATTCTGGTTACGGACGAGAGCATGACGTTTGAGGGGACGGATGTGGTAAAGAGCCAGTATATCTATTCCTTTGCGGAAAATCTTGCTCTTAATGTAATCGAAGCAAAATCCATGCTTGTAAAGGTTGCGAATGTAAAGTATATAAGCGAGGTGCACTGCGGGGACAAGCTTCTTGCAAAATCCACCGTTATGCGAAACCGCGGCGGAGAGTATATAGTTCATGTGTTTATAAAGGTTAATATGAAAGAGGTCTTCAGGGGAAAATTCAGCCTGAGAGTCCTGAACTGAGGTTTGCGATGAAGATAATAATTGATGCAATGGGCGGCGATTATGCGCCGCAGGCGCCTGTAGAGGCAAGCGTCATTGCCGTTAAGGAGGAAGGGGTAAGCATTATCCTTGTGGGAAAGCGGCGCGAAATCGAGGAGGAGCTTGCAAAATACGATTATCCCAGAGACAGGATAGAAATTGTCAATGCCGATTATGTGATAAGCAATCACGAGGAGCCGGCAAAGGCTGTAAGACGGCGCAAGGACGCTTCGATAGTTGTGGCGGCGAATATGCTTAAAAACGGCGAGGGCGACGCGCTGCTGTCAATGGGCAGCACCGGTGCGCTGTTAGCGGCGGGACTGCTTATTGTGGGCAGAATAAAGGGCGTTTTAAGACCTGCTCTTGCAACGCTGCTTCCGTCGGCAAAGGGGCCTAAGATGCTCATAGACGCCGGCGCCAACACTAACTGCAAGGCAGAAAATCTTGTACAGTTTGCGGTAATGGGCAGCATATACATGAGCAATGTGCTTTCCATAAAAAATCCCACCGTAGGACTTATCTCCAACGGCGAGGAAGAGGGCAAGGGCGACGAGCTTACGAGAGTTACTCATCCCAAGCTTGCCGAGGCTCCCATTAACTTTATCGGAAATATCGAGGGACGCGATGTCATGGAGGGCAATGCGGACGTTATGACCTGCGACGGCTTTGTCGGAAACGTTGTATTAAAAACGGTTGAGGGCATGGGCGCGGTTGTGGGGCGCGAAATAAAGGATATATTCAAAAAGAATATTTTCACAAAAATCGGAGCACTGCTTACCATGAGCGGAATAAACTCCTTTAAGAAGATGATGGATTACAGAGAATACGGCGGAGCGCCTCTTTTGGGAACGCAGATGCCGGTTATAAAGGGACACGGCTCCTCGGATACCAAGGCTGTGGTAAGCGCCATACGCCAGGCGAGGAAGTTCGTGGATACAAAAATAATAGAAAAAATACAGGCAAATATAAGTACGGAGTAGAAAGGATTATAAAAAATGGCTAACGCAAGGATAAGCGGACTGGGCGCGTACGTTCCCGAAAAGGTGTATGACAACGCATACATGGAAAGTATTGTTGATACAAGTGACGAGTGGATAATCCGCCGCACAGGTATCGAGAAAAGACATATAAGCGCCGATGATGAGTATACCACTGATATGGGTACAAAGGCTGCCGAGGCGGCATTAAAGGACGCGGGCATAAGCGCGGAGGAAATAGACATGATAATCTTTGCAACGGTTACGCCCGATTATTTTACTCCCTCCTGCGCCTGCGTGGTACAGGGCAGAATAGGCGCGAAAAACGCCATGGCGATTGATTATAACGCTGCCTGCTCAAGCTTTGTTGTGGGACTTATAATGGCACAGCAGTTCATTTCATCGGGAGCGTATAAAAATGTGCTTGTCATAAGCGCGGACGCGCTTTCAAAGGCTACGGACTACAAAGACCGCGCTACCTGCGTGCTTTTCGGCGACGCGGCGGGTGCGGCGGTTGTTACGGCAACGGACGAGCCGGGAATAATAAGCTTCGACATGGGCGCGGACGGTACGGGCGCAGGCTCCATAACCAGTCTTGCGTTCAGAAACGATACAGAAGAGCTTGAAAAGCGCATAGGCGGCAAAAAGGAAACTATTTGGATGGCAGGTCAGGCGGTAATGAAATTTGCCGTAAAAGCAATGGCGGATTCATCACAGCGGGCTTTGGACAAGGCGGGGCTTACCTATGACGATATTGCGCTTGTGGTACCCCACCAGGCAAATTACAGAATTGTGGACAGCGCGATAAAGCGCATGGGCATAAGCGAGGATAAGGTTATTTTAACCATTCAAAAATACGGAAACACCTCGGCTTCATGTATTCCCGTTGCACTTTGCGAGGCTGTTGAAACGGGAAAGGTTAAAAAAGGCGATAAGATAGTTCTCGTCGGCTTCGGCGGCGGACTGACATATGCGGCATGTGTGCTTCAGATGTAAAGGAGAGAGAGGAAAATGAATACAAGATTATGTGAGCTTTTGGGAATTGAATACCCGGTTATCCAGGGCGGAATGGCATGGGTGGCAACGGCAGAGCTTGCCGCCGCGGTATCAAACGGCGGCGGTTTGGGACTTATTGCGGCGGGCGGTGCGCCGGCAGACGCGGTAAGAGAGCAGATCAGAAAATGCCGCACGCTTACCGACAAGCCCTTCGGCGTAAACGTTATGCTTATGTCGCCCTTTGCCGAGGAGGTTATGCAGGTAATTATCGAGGAAAAGCCGGCGGTTGTCGCAACGGGTGCGGGCAATCCCGGAAAATACATTCCGGCTCTTAAGGAAGCGGGAATAAAGATACTTCCCGTTATCGCAAGCGTTGCAATGGCAAAGAAAATGGAAAAGGACGGTGCGGACGCAATTATAGCCGAGGGAACCGAGGCGGGCGGACACATAGGCGAGCTTACCACAATGGTGCTTGTTCCCCAGGTGGCGGACGCGGTTTCTGTGCCGGTTGTGGCAGCGGGCGGCATTGCTGACAAGAGAGGTGCGGCAGCGGCGTTTGCCTTGGGCGCGGACGGAATACAGGTCGGAACGAGATTTATCTGCTCCGAGGAATGTATTGCTCATGAAAATTACAAAAACGCGGTTTTAAAGGCGAAAGACAGGGACGCGGTTGTGACCGGACGTTCGACCGGTGCGCCGGTGAGAGCCCTTAAAAATAAGCTTACAAGGGAGTATGACAGGTTAGAAAAGGAAGGCGCGTCAAAGGAAGAGATTGAACAGTTAGGCGTTGGCGGCTTAAGAAGAGCCTTTTTAGATGGCGATGTTCAGACCGGCTCCTTAATGGCGGGTCAGTCGGCGGCTATGGTGAATAAAATCGAGCCTTGTGCGGATATTATAAGAAGCTATTTCGAGGGCATGGATGAGCTGCTTAAAACGGTAGCGGAAAAGACGGAGGTGTAAAATGGGTAAATTAGCATTTATTTTTGCAGGTCAGGGCGCACAGAAGCCCGGCATGGGCAAGGAGCTTTATGACAGCTTCGACTGTGCAAAGAAGGTATTTGACGAGGCAAACGAAGCTTTGGGCTTTGACGTTACCGACATGATATTTAACGGCGACCAGGACACCCTGATGATAACCGAAAACACACAGCCCACAATCGTTACCATGAGTACGGCGGCTTTGAGAGTTCTTGAAGAAAAGGGAATACGTCCGGATATGGTTGCGGGACTGAGTCTCGGCGAGTACACAGCGCATGTTGCATCGGGCTCCATGAGCTTTGCCGATGCGGTAAGACTTGTTAAAAAGAGAGGAAAGTATATGCAGGAGGAGGTTCCCGTAGGCAAGGGAGCCATGGCTGCAATAATCGCTCTTGACGCGGATACGGTAAGAGAATGCTGCCGCGAAGCTTCAGAGCTTGGCGTATGCACCGGCGCGAACTTCAACTGCCCCGGACAGATAGTTGTTTCGGGGGATGTCGCGGCGGTTGACAGATGCTGCGAGATAGCAAAGGAGAAGGGCGCAAAGCGCGCTATGCGCTTAGCTGTTTCGGCACCTTTCCACTGCGCGCTTTTGGAGGGCGCGGGAGAGAAGCTTGCCCGTGAGCTGGAAAACGTTGAGGTAAGGGATATGCAAATCCCGGTAATAACAAACGTTACCGCGGATTATGTACCCTCAAAGGAGGATATAAAGCCCACGCTTATAAAGCAGGTTTCAAACTCCGTACTCTGGGAGGATTCAATAAGAAAAATGATAAGCGACGGCGCGGACACTTTTGTGGAAATAGGTCCCGGAAAAGCGCTGTGCGGCTTCTTAAAGAAGATAGACAAAAATGTAAGAGCCTTTAATGTGGAGGATCTTGCATCATTGGAAAAAACGCTTGAGGGCTTAAAGGAGGAAATGTAATGCTAAAGGGAAAAACGGCCGTTATAACCGGCTCCGGCAGGGGCATAGGCAAGGCGATTGCCCTAAAAATGGCGTCACTGGGCGCAAATATTGTAATAAACGACATTCCCGCCTCGGATTACGCGGACGAGTGCGCCGAGGAGGTTAAGGCTTTAGGCGTTGACGCAATTGTCGTAAGGGGCGATGTAAGGAAGAAGGAGGACGTTGACCTTCTTGTAAAGACTGCGGCGGAGAAATTCGGCAGTATAGATATATTTGTAAACAACGCGGGCGTAACCCGCGACGGGCTTATGCTTCGTATGTCCGAGGAGGACTGGGACTTGGTTATGGATATAAACCTTAAAGGTGCCTTTAACTGCATAAAGGCTGTGGCAAGAACCATGATGAAGCAAAGAAGCGGCTCGATTATAAATATCGCGTCGGTTGTCGGCGAAATGGGAAATGTGGGTCAGGCGAATTACAGCGCTTCAAAGGGCGGACTTATAGCTCTTACAAAGACCACCGCAAAGGAATTTGCGTCAAGAGGAATACGCTGTAACGCGGTTGCGCCGGGCTTTATCGCTTCGGCAATGACCGACAAGCTGTCCGATGAGGTAAAGCAGCAGTATTTTAAGGCGATACCTCTTGCAAAATTCGGAGAAACGAGCGACGTTGCGGACGTTGCCGCATTCTTAGCCTCCGATATGTCCAAGTACGTTACCGGTCAGGTCATCAATGTTGACGGCGGACTGTTAATGTGATATATTTTTGAAAACAAAAATTATACGGCAATATCCGCTTCGGCGGCGCCAAAGCGAAAGGGGGTGCAGCAGAATGGACGAGTTTGAGAAGGTAAGGGCTGTAATAGTTGACCAGCTTGGTGTGGATGAGGATTCCGTTACAATGGAAGCTTCGTTCGTTGACGATTTGGGCGCTGATTCGCTTGATATCGTGGAGCTTATTATGGGTCTTGAAACTGAGTTTGATATTGAAATCCCGGATGAGCAGGCGGAAAAGATCAGCACAGTTGGTGACGCGGTTAACTATATTAAGGAAAACGCATAAGCTGATTTTAAGAAGAAGCCGCTGCTCTTTGCGCGGCGGCTTCGGACAGCTTAGTATTGACAGGAAATAATTATAATTTATATATACAAAGCCGATGTAATCGGCGCAAGGATTTATTTGAAAGGAGCTTTTAAGCATGAAACGAGTTGTGGTAACCGGAGTAGGAGCAATAACTCCCGTCGGAAATAACGCTGCCGACTTCTGGCAGGCAATACAGGACGGCGTATGCGGAATAACAAAGGTAACACGCTTTGATACGTCGGATTTAAAGACGCAGATTGCGGGCGAGGTAAAGGATTTTGATCCAACAAAATTCATTGATAAGAAGGAAGCGCGCAAGATGGACAGATTTACTCAGTATGCGGTTGTTGCAGCAGACGAGGCAATCAAATCAAGCGGACTGGATATGGAAAAGGAGGATCCGTGGAGAGTCGGAGTTATAACCGGCTCGGGAATAGGCGGTATCACTACGTTGGAGGAGCAGCATTCAACACTTCTTGAAAGAGGTCCGGGCAGAATAAGCCCGTTCTTCATTCCGATGATGATAGGCAATATTGCTCCGGCACAGATTGCGATAAAGCATAACCTAAGAGGTATAAACGAAAACGTTGTAACCGCGTGTGCTTCCGGCACAAACGCCATAGGCGACGCCTTCAGACATATTCAGTACGGCTCAAACGATGTTGTAATTGCGGGCGGCTGCGAGGCTGCACTGTCAAAGCTGGCATTTGCGGGATTTTGCAACATGAAGGCAATGTCCACCAGAAACGACGATCCCCAAACCGCGTCAAGACCCTTTGACGCCGAAAGAGACGGATTTGTGCTTTCAGAGGGCGCGGGCTTTGTCGTACTGGAGGAGCTTGAACACGCAAAGGCAAGAGGCGCAAACATAATATGCGAAATGGTAGGCTACGGCGCAACCGATGACGCATACCATATCACAAGCCCCATTCCCGGCGGCGAGGGCGGCGCAAAGGCAATGGAGCTGGCAATAAAGGACGCCGGAGTTGAGCCTTCGCAGATAACTTACATTAACGCCCACGGCACCTCAACAAAGTACAACGACCAGTTTGAAACGGAAGCAATAAAAAAAGTGTTTGGAGAAAGCGCAAAGGATGTTATGGTTTCTTCGACAAAGTCAATGACCGGACATCTTCTGGGTGCGGCAGGCGGCGTTGAAGCGATTATATGTGCGCTTGCCATACGCGACGGCTTTGTTCCCGCCACCATAAACTATAAAAATCCCGATCCCGACTGCGATTTGGATATAGTTCCCAACGAGGGCAGAAAAACCGAGGTTAAGTATGCTATGTCAAATTCGCTGGGCTTCGGCGGTCACAACGCAACTATTGTGTTTAAAAAATATGAGGATTAACGGCTGAATTTTTGGGGGTGTTTGTAAACACCCCTGAAAATGTTTATATCGGCACAGCGAAATTCACAGAAAAATCGTTAATCCCAAAATAAATAAAATGTATTTTGGGGGATGTCGCATTGAGATTTATTATGTTAATGCAGCAGCCCCAAGCATATATGCAAGGAGTAAGGAAAATGACAGAAATTGAAAACAATATCGGCTATAAGTTTAAGAATGTACAGTATTTAGAAAACGCGCTGACCCACAGCTCGTATGCAAATGAAAACAGAAGAAGCAGCAACGAGCGTCTGGAATTTTTAGGCGACGCGGTTTTGAGCATTATAATAAGCGATTATATTTTTAACCGCATGAGCAACACAAACGAGGGGGATTTGAGCAAGCTTCGGGCAAGCCTTGTATGCGAGCAGTCCCTCTATAAGGTTGCAAAGCGGGTTTCTTTGGAGAAGTTCATACTTCTCGGTAAGGGCGAGGAGCAGACCGGCGGCAGAGAGCGTCCCTCCATTGTTTCGGATGCCTTTGAAGCGGTGCTGGCCGCAATATACCTTGACGGCGGCATTGAAAAGGCAAGAGCATGGGTTTTAAAGCTTATGAAGGGCGATGTTGAGGACGCAATAAAGGGCAAGTGTATTCATGACTACAAGACCGCACTGCAGGAGAAAGTTCAGCGCAAGAAGGGCGCAAAGGTTGAATATGAGCTTGTCAAGGAGGTCGGCGAGGACCATAACAAGACCTTCACCATTCAGGTTAAGGTAAAGGGCAAGGCTGTAGGCACCGGCGAGGGCAGAAACAAAAAGGAGGCGGCTCAGAACGCGGCAAAGGCTGCGCTTAAAAAAAGCGGCTGGTATGAAAAATTATAATAGACCCATATTCGTTCCTCACCGCGGCTGTCCCTATGACTGCGTTTTCTGCAATCAGCGGCGCATTACGGGAAGCACCACAGAGGTTAGCGCCGAGGACGTGCGAAGCATTATCGAGGATCATTTAAGGACCCTGCCAAAAAACGGAGCAAGGATAGAGGTAGCATTTTTCGGCGGCTCATTTACCGGGATACCCATTGAGGAGCAG
>JAQXZB010000080.1 GCA_029226975.1 Clostridiales bacterium
AAATCTCGTTTTTAAAATGGTCATGGCTTCGTTCGGTGATTTTACCGAAAGCCGGATATCGCTGTGCGTTTCGTTAAACCGCTGTTCGATCTCCTTAAATGCCTCCACAGCTTCCGGCTTGTATTGAACAAGCTCAATTTCCGTTACGCCGTCCGCGCTTTTCCCCGCACCGCAGCCCGCAAGCAGCAAAGCCGCCGAAAGTGCCGGAACCAAGCATTTTGTTATGCCGTTGTTTTTCATTGCATTTGCCTCCTTTTTTATTTATATTCCCGTTGTTTTCTTATGAGCCTATTATAACATACCCTTATGCGTACTGTAAATATCATGAAACCACCGGTTTTATACCCATATGCCACATTTATTCATATAATGCAAAATGATGTTGCATTTTGCTATATTTGATGTTATAATATACTAAAAACATACAATAATTAAGGGGGCGTACATATATGCATGAGTTGGTATTTTCGGTGTTTCCGAGTGAGAATTTTGTTGATTTGGGGCTTTATCAATTTGGCTGGGAACGCTGCAAGCCGTCACACTCCTTCGGTCCTGCCGCAAGAAATCATTATTTGTTTCACTATGTGCTTTCCGGTACGGGAACGCTTATGGCACAGGACTCCGACGGCAGCACACAAACATATCATATCAAAAGCCGGCAGGGCTTTATGATTTTTCCGGGACAAATAACCACCTATATCGCGGATAACGAGCGTCCATGGGAATATGTCTGGATTGAATTTGACGGCTTAAGAGCCGCAGAAGCGATTGGTATGGCAGGACTTAGCAGAAATTCTCCCGTTTACCGCCCCCGTTCAAAATCCCTGTGCGAGGAAATGGCAAAGGAAATGCTGTATATAAAAAACAATAAGGATGCGCCGACCTTTCATTTAATAGGGCATCTGTATCTTTTCCTTGACTATCTTGTGCGTAGCGCCGCCGATTTTTCCGTACCGAAGGGAAGCAAGCTGAGTGATTTTTATGTGCATGAGGCTGTTGTATATATAGAACACAACTTTCAAAATAACATTTCTGTGGAGGATATAGCGGCGGTATGCGGATTAAACCGCAGCTATTTCGGGAAAATTTTTAAGGAAACAATGGGGAAATCCCCTCAGGAATTTCTTATAAATTACAGAATGATAAAGGCAGCGGAGCTTTTAAAGCTTACAAAGCTTTCCATAGGCGACATAGGCAACGCTGTGGGCTATGAAAACCAGCTTCATTTTTCAAGAGCCTTTAAAAATATCTACGGTATATCGCCCAGAGAATGTAGTAACAAAAACAGAATACATAGCTACCCCTCTAAAGCGGCTTTTTTTAGGCGGCGGACACAACCCGCCGCCGTTTACGCCTAAAACTATAGCTACCGCTTAAGTTCGTCCAGCTTTTGGGAAATGCCGTTTACAATCTCCACCACCCGAAGCTTCACCACCGCCGATGAGTTTTTGCTCGAAATAATATCGTAGGTATCAGCACTCATGTCCTTTTTAAGCCGTTCTTTGTCCACATCTGTGCTCGTGCATACCGGCGGATACAATATACACCACCAGTTTTTGCCCTGCCCCTCGCCCAAAAGAATTTTTAAGCCGAAATACTCGCCGTTGGGGAGCGTTATTCCGTTATATTCCTTTTCGGGGAAATAAAATCTGCCGCATCTTGCGCCTGCCCGGTAAGGCATACCGCTTTTTTCCAAGACCCGGTTGGCGCATATCTGGGCTTTTTCAAGGAAATATTCATCACTTGCGTCTACTGTCTTTAAAATCTCGTCCCTGACCAAAAGCTTTACCCTCTGATCCTCCTCGCTGTCGCTGTTTGCCACAATATGCAGTCTTACAAGGCTGTTTTCAAACTCGCTGTTCTTGCTTTGGGTATAGCATACGGCGCATATCGAAACCGCGATGGATATAATAAGCGCGCTGATAAATTTGTTCATGTGTGCTGCTCCTTTACCTGTTTTTTCCATAAATTATTTTTGACAAATAAATTGCATATGATACATATTTTTGATGTATTTGAAAAATAATAGCACTGAAAAATATATTTATCGGAGGTTACTATGAAAAAGATTATCGCAGCAATTTTATCTTTGGCGGCGGCAGCGGTTATTGTATGCTCGCTTTCCTCCTCCGCGCAGACCAACAGCTCGGATTTGCAGCTTTTGGCGCGTGCGGTAAACGGTGAAGCCCGCGGCGAACCCTATGAAGGACAGGTTGCCGTTGCAGCGGTTATATTAAACCGCGTAAAACATTCCTCATTCCCCAACACCATCTCCGGCGTGATATATCAGCCCGGCGCATTTACAGCCGTTTCGGACGGACAGATAAATGTGCCGATTGATGAAAATTCAACCGTATACAAGGCGTGCAGGGACGCTATGAACGGCTGGGATCCGTCCTACGGAGCAATATATTATTTCAATCCCGATACGGCGACAAATTCATGGATATGGTCAAGACCGCTTATTATAACCATCGGAAAGCACCGTTTCTGCAGCTGATTATCATAAAAGGAGGAAAATATTTTGGAAAGATCAACAAAAATTCATGCATGGTTATATTCACTTCTTATCGCGGCGCTGATTTTGGCGCTTATATGGGGCTTCGGCAAAAGGCGGGAAGTCCGCGCCATGCACAACGAGGTAAACAATAACTATAACAGAGCCTTCAGTGAGCTGACGGATTATATCGACAACATAGACACACAGCTTGCCAAGGCGCGGCTTGCAAACTCGCCCTCGCAGCTTGCCTCCGTTTCAAACGATATATTCTCCGAATCGGCACAGGCAAAATCATGCTTGGGACAGCTTCCCACCTCAAAGATACAGCTTGAAAACACATCAAAGTTTCTTTCACAGGTGGGCGATTACACCTATATGCTTTCCCAGGACATGATAAACGGAGAGGAAATATCCCAAGAGGAGTATGATACTCTCGCTTCCCTTAACGAATACGCTTCATCATTAAAGGATTCGCTTCGCCAAATGCAGGACAAGCTTTATGCGGGAGAACTGAGCTTTGACGGACTTTATGCCAAATCAAGCCGCGGCAGTGCAAAGGCTGACGGTCCGGGCATACTGGAGAGCATGGAAAATGTGGAAAAATCCTTTGACGAATATCCGTCCTTAATATATGACGGACCCTTTTCAGAGCATATAGAAAATATGCAGCCACAGATGACAAGCGGCAAGGCTGAAATTTCAAAGGAGGACGCTCTTGCGGCGGCAAAGGAATTTCTCGGCTCAAGGGGCGACAAGCTTCGCTACGCGTCGGAATCGGCAAACACCGCCATTCCCGCCTACACCTTCAGCTCCTCCTCCGCCGACGGACAAATTTCAATAAGCATATCCAAGCAAGGCGGCTATGTTCTGTATTTTCTGGATAATACAAACATAAGAGAAGCAAATCTCGACGTTGCCCAAGCAACGGAGAAGGCGATTGCCTTCCTTGAAAGCCGCGGCATATATGACATGGTAAGCAGCTATTACGAAAAGAAAAACAATGTGGCTACCATAAACTTTGCCTATTCCCAGGACGGAATAACCTGCTATTCGGATTTAATCAAGGTAAGCGTTGCACTAAGTAACGGCGATATAGTCGGCTTTGAAGCAAAGGGATATTTGATGAACCACACCAAGCGGCAAATAGACGAGCCGGTGCTCACCCAAGAGGAGGCAAAAGCCAGAGTATCGACAAATTTAGACGTCACCGCCACAAGCCTGACGCTCATTCCCAAGGACAG
>JAQXZB010000081.1 GCA_029226975.1 Clostridiales bacterium
GAACAGCCCTTTTGTAACGTCGCTTGAATGTTCGATTTTAACGGGCTTGTACCAGTATCCGAGGAGATTTGCCATTCTGTTATAAAAGTCAGGCCATTCCTTATATGCGTTATCCGCGTCCCAGTTAAGAAATGCCATAGCGGTTATACAGCCCTCCATAACCTGCTTTTCATACAAAATCGGCACGGAGTCATGATAATACCCATATTTGCCGCCCGGCTTATATACGCTTAAATACTGTTCAAACCACTCGCCCACAGCCATAGCCTTATCCTTCATCATAGCCAGGGTTTTTGACTGGGTGGACTCGTTGGGGCTTACAAGACCGTCGGCTCGCACACCCGCTCCGAAGCTCTCATAGGCATGCTGCATAACAGCCGTTTTTGAAACAAACGAAAGAGCGGGCAGCTTCATGTCCTTAAACATATCTATGTATGCAAAATACTGTTCGTTTGTTTTCTGAGCGTCAAGGGCGCGGTTTATGGGAAGCTGATAAAAATGCCATTCTCCCCAGTTTCCGTAGTTTCTCATATCAACGTATGCTATTGTTTGATTATAATTGTATCTTTCGGAAAACGCGTCTATCATGTTTTGCATTTTCTCTCTGAAAATCGGGTCGTCATAATCGGGAACCTTGAGTACGCAGCCGTTGCCCATATCTTCAACGGTATATTTACAGCCTGCCTCAAACACCCATTCGGGGGTGTCCTGGTTATATGAGGTTGTGGAATTGTAATTTACCGTAGCCCCTATTCCCAAGCCGAACTGCATACCGTATTTTTTGCAAATCTCAATGTTTTTATCAAACATTTCCCAATTGTATACGCCTTCCTCCGGCTCAATATAGCACCATGAATACCTGTGATAAAGTATTGAGCCTATCTGCCCCGCTCCGTTGTTCATATAGTCCGAAAAATCACGAACACCGGGATATATAATAAGTCCTTTATAGGGATTTATCAGTATTTCTCTGTTTTCCGAGGGGTAGTACGTTACAAGCTTCTCATCCGAATATTTATCCATAAGCTGATTGTACTGCTCCTGCTCTTTGTTTATCCTTTCCTCTTCCGCTTCTTTCTCCGCAAACCGCTTTGTAAGAAGCTGTTCGTATTCCTCATAGGGCATAAGCTTTGTAAAGCTGCAGCTGTCAACATAAAAATCCTGCCGCTCCCATGCTTCGCCTTTATTTGAGGGGGCTTCGGCATAAAACTCCGCTCTCGTCACATCTCCGTCCCATGCCACGTCCGCAACATAGTCCACAAGAGTCCATTCCGTATTGCTTACCAAAACTATATTGTCATAATCGTGCTTTACGCCCGTTGAGTCCGTAACGGCAAGCTTTACATTCATATTGCACGGCTCATCCTTTACCATTACATATGCCTTTATTCTGTACTTGCCCGGTCCGTACTCGGAAACCTTGGTGCTTACCATCTGTGTAACCGACGCCCACCCGGTAGGTCTGTTTTTTACCAAAGCCGAATGTGTTCCGCTTTGCGCCTTATCCTTAACGTACTCCACAACCGAAGCGTTTCTGTTTGCCCAGCTGCCGTCAAGGGTGAAATCCTCCTCGATATCCGGATTTTCCAACAGCTCCTCCGACATATACAAGCCGTCAATCTGCTTCGTGCTGTTTATTGCCATCTCGATTTCCGATGCTTTGTAAATATCGGCGGTTTTATCCTTATCGGAATATTTCACCTGAAATCCCAACGCTTTTACAACATCATCAAGGGGAACAAAAAAATCGGAGCCTGATATATACGAAGGTTTTTTCACCGTTTCGGCAGCTCCGTTTACATAAATAACATCACTGCCGTCCTCCGCCACAACAGATATATTATTGGCACAAAAGACTATTCTTGAGTCATTGGCATATTTAAAGACCTTTGCGCCAATATTTTTGATACTTTCTGATGAAATCATATAAATATCATCGTTTTTGACAATATCCAACAGCTCCGTTTCTTCACCGTTAATCAAAAACTTATATTCATCGTCCGCAAATGCAGTTGATACAAAACACGTTGCAAAAAGACAAAAAATCACCAAGAAAGACGTCAATCTTTTAAGCATAAAAATTACCTCCCATTTCTCAGCAGTTTATTTACAGAATAATTTTATCATAGCCGCTCTTTTGTGTAAAGTGGCTATTTTTCACATATGGTGTAATATTGTTAAGCAAAAATTCTTCTTTTCTGCTATTTTTGCGCATAAAAAATCGAGGATTTTACCCTCGACTTTTTTTACAGGTCTTTTTAATTTACTGAAGCCATACGTCCTTATAAACAACGCCTAAACGGTATGCCTCCGAATGGCTTGAAACCGCCATGTCGATGTGGTTGCCCTTTATTGCGCCGCCGCAGTCCTCCGCGCGTCTTAATCCGTATCCGTCTATGTAAACCCAGCTTAGGGGTGTGATAACCTTCGGGTCAACGGCGATGGTCTGACCGGGAACTATGCTCCCTGCCCAGGCGGTCCCGTTATAGCCGCCGTTACAGATGCTGCATGGGCAGTAATGGGTTATTTTAAAGCGTCCCAAGTATGTTCCGGTATTTTGTGCCACAGGGTCGGATGCCGAAACCTCCTCGGCGTATACCTGAGGCTGCGGCTCGCTTTGCTGTCCGTACACATAGGAGGGCATTATTTTAAGTCCCTTGGGTGCAACCACGCTGTCGGGCAGTGTTATCTCAACCGACATATCCTCACCGCTCCAGCTTACCTGAAATCCGAACATCATAGCCGTATCCCTTACCGGAAGCATAAGCGTTTCGCCCTCAACCATTATCGGAGCGGCGCAAAGCTCATAGGTTTTTCCCAAACACACCTCGTCACCCTCGGCATCGGTGAATATGTATCTTATTTCCGCTTCCGATCTGCCCACCGTCATGGCTGCGGTTATGCATTTGGGCGCAAGCTCCAAACCGTAGCCGCCGGTTTTTTCTATCTGTTCCTTTACAAAGCGCTTTACCGGTATTTCCGATTCCTCAATGGTTATCGAGAGCAGCGCCGTCTGCGCCGCCTGATCCCATTCCACGCTCATTCCCAAATTATCCGCCAAAACACGCGCCGCCGCCATCGCCGTATCATTCACCACAACCGGCGAAGCGTCGCCCTCAAAGTTTACGGGCAGACTTCCCTCTGTAATAACTCTTGTTGTTTTTAACGTAAACGCCGCGTTTGCGACCGAGCCGAACAGGCACAGCGCCGATAAGGCGGCAAGTATTTTTTTAAATCTCATTCTATTATTCCTCCGTTCTTTAGTTCTTAATAGCCGGTGTAGAACACAATGTCGGCGGCAATTCCCTTTACAAGCCTTACCAGTGCATAGCTGCCGGTATTGTCCGTATCGTATTCAATCGTGCCGCCCTTGTTCCAGACGCTTGAGGGTATGTTTGAGGTTATGGAGCTTATCTTCTCAACGCTTACCTCGCCCTTTCGGGAAGCGTCGCACACATAAACCACACAGTCCTCATCCATTGTAAGCTCCAGGGCATTGTCAATGCTTGCGCTGTTATTCATAAGATACAGCACCGTACCGTCACGTCGGCCCACAAGACCGAACGCATACTGATAATCAGCTTTTGTCACTTTGCTGATGTAGCTTACAACTCCCCATGCCGCCGCGTTTGCAGCATAGCCGTTTTGGGATATATACTTTTCAAAGCTTACGCCGTAATCCTTCCCGTCAAGAAGCAGACTTGATGACGGGGCGCGGCATATAAGACCTATGGTTTTCACATCGCCGTACATATCGCGCTCAATATAGACAGTATCGCCCCGCTTCAATGCCGAAACGCTTTGTCCGATAAGATATGCGCTGTCATCGCTTGCCGCGCTTATCTGTGCCGTATCGGGGGCAAATATACTGCCCTCCCTGCCTAAATACATATATTCAAGCTTACAGCCCGTTTCACCGTCGCGAGTAACCGAGGAAACCGAGGTTATCACCGAGGGCGCATAGAACGCGTTCTTTTCACTTCCGTAAACCGCGGGCGCGTCCTTCCATGGATACTGCGGATTTGCGGTCGGCTCCGGCGAAGGCTCCGGCAAAGGCTCCAAAAGCTTTACCTCCGATACTTTTTCAAAGTCATTTCCGTAAACCGCCCAAAGGCTGTCAAGCTCCATAGCGGGCGCGTCGGATACGGCTTTTCCCTCCGTCACCTCAAAGCCGCCCGAGTAGCACAGCTTTTTGTCCTTGTAGCCGTTTAATATTAAAAGCTCTCCGGGTATTTTATCAAAGACAATTCCCTTGTCCGTAATTTGTCCTGTTATGTATTCCTGCGCATACGCTTGGGGTATTATGAGCATTGTGGCAGTGCAAACCGCCGCCAAAAGCTTTTTTAACATATATTATCCTCCCTGTTTTGCTATATAGCCTGCTACAAACTGCTTTGCACAGCGGCCGCTCCTTGAGCCGTAGTTCATCTGCCATACAAGTGCCTGTTTCTCAATATCGCCGTCCATCTCTATCCCATGGGCAAGAAGCATTGACTTTACGATATTTAAATATTCCTTTTGATTGGGCGATGAGAAAACAAGGCTTATGCCAAACCTCTCCGAGAGCGAAAGCGTTTCCTGGATATTGTCGTTTACATGGAAATCACTGCCCTGACGGTCGCCCACCGTTTCCTTTATCAGATGACGGCGGTTTGAGGTGGCGTAAATAATCACATTATCACTGTGCGCCCGAAGCTGACCCTCCATGGCAACCTTTAATGCCTTGTATTCGTTATCGTGCGATTCAAAGGATAAATCGTCCAAAAACAGTATGTATTTGTTGGGCTTTTTTGAAAGCTCCTCGCTAAGATGGGGTATTTTGCTTATAAAGGTCTTGGGTACCTCCACAAGCCTTAAGCCCTCGGAAGCAAACATATTCAAAAGCGCCTTTACCGATGAGGATTTTCCCGTCCCTCTGTCGCCGAAAAGCAAAACATTGTTGGCTCTCTTGCCTGCAAGCAGTGCTTTGGTATTGTCAATCAGAATGTTTTTTTGGTAATCTATACCCAAAAGCGTGTCAAAGGTCTGATCGTCCACATCGCTTATCCCTATAAGCTCGCCTTCGTATTTAAAGGCAACATACTTTGCCGAATTACCGCAGCCCAAACGTCTGTAATGCATAATCAGTCTGTCCAAAAGCTCGCCTGAATCCTTTGCCTCGGTCAGGGCGCGTATGGACTCCTTATACTCCTTTGAAAAGCCCGGATCGTTCCCCGACGGAGAATATTTCATCGGCATGGAGAAAAGCCGCTTGTAAATTTGCTCCATGTCCATCATTGCCACACGATACAAATCATCACCTATGCTCCCGCCCGCCTGGGCAATATCCGAGAGTATGTTTTTGGAATTTGCCAAAAGCGCGGCAACATATTCCCTGAGGCTGCTGTCGGTAACGCCCTCGGTTTCCGCAAACCTCACGACGTTCTTAAGAATTTCCGTATTATTCTTTTTTAATATGCCTTCTATGCATGAGTCCTGCTCAATGCTGTCAAATATAAACAAATCCAATGTAACTGCCTCCTTGTACACACTTACCGTCTATTATACCACATATGTTACAGTTTGGCAACCAAAATATTAAATTATTTAAAATTTGTGTAATCTTCTGTAATGTATTTGTAATTTTTTGATGTTTTATTGCAAATTGCTTGATAAATCGGCGGATATGGATTATAATGTAAGTATCAGCAAAAAAAGGAGAGAGTAACAATGCTTAAAGAATTAAAAGAACAGGTATGGCTTGCCAATCTAAAGCTGCCCGAATACGGGCTTGTAACCTTTACATGGGGAAATGTCAGCGGAATTGACCGCGAAAGAGGACTATTTGTCATAAAACCGTCGGGAGTGGAGTATGGTGCGCTTAAGGCAGAGGACATGGTGGTGGTTGACCTTGAGGGAAACAAGGTCGAGGGGAAATACAATCCCTCCTCCGACACACCGACTCACGCCGAGCTTTACAAAGCCTTTCCCGAATGCGGCGGCATAGTACACACACATTCCTCCTGGGCAACCTCCTTTGCCCAGGCATGCAGACCCATTCCGGCTTTCGGAACAACCCATGCGGACTATTTCTACGGTGAAATCCCTGCCACAAGGCTTTTGACCAAGGAGGAGATAGAGGGAGAATATGAAAAGAACACCGGCAAGGTCATTATAGAAACCTTTAAGGACAAGGACCCGGCGGCAATCCCCGGAGTTCTCGTTTCAAACCACGGACCGTTTACATGGGGCGCGGACGCGGACACAGCAGTGCATAACGCGGTAGTTTTGGAAGAAGCGGCGAAGATGGCGTACCGCTCAATGATGCTTACACCCGGACTTTCGCCTATCTCACAGACGATTTTGGACAAGCATTATTTAAGAAAGCATGGCAAAAACGCCTATTACGGCCAGGGTAAACAGCTTTGAGAAGCGTAACGGTAAACAAAAACGATTGCGGGCAGCGGCTTGATAAATTCCTGTCAAAATATCTGCCCGGTATGCCCAAGAGTATGCTTTACAAAAGTCTTAGAAAAAACTGCGTAAAGGTAAACAAGAAGCATATCAAGGACGGCGCGTTCAAGCTTTGCGAGGGCGATGTGATAGACTTATATGTGCGGGAGGAATTTTTTGCCGCTCCCGCCTTTAGGGCGGTACCCTACAAGCTTGACATTGTATATGAGGACGAAAATCTTCTTATTATAAATAAGCCTGCCGGACTGGTGGTACACGCGGACGACAAGGGGACAAAAAACACGCTTATAGAGCAGGTACAGTCCTATTTGTACGAGCAGGGCAGCTACCGTCCCGAGGAGGAGCACTCCTTTGCCCCGGCTCTGGCAAACCGTCTTGACCGCAACACCTCCGGGCTTATCATTGCCGCGAAAAACGCCGAGGCTCTGAGGGTATTAAACGAGAAAATAAAAAGCCGCGAGATAAAGAAATTCTACACCTGTATTGTTGAGGGGAAAATGGAAGGCAGCGGAGAACTTTGCGGATTTTTGACCCGGGGCGACAAGGTTGTGAGTGTTTCGGACAAAAACAGCGCAAAAGCAAAGGCGGTACGCCTTAAATGGCGCGCACTAAGCCATAAAGACAATCGCTCGGTTTTGGAAATAGAACTGCTTACGGGCAGAACTCATCAGATACGCGCTCAGCTTTCACAAGCGGGACACCCGCTTGCGGGGGACGTAAAATACGGCGCAAAAAAAACAGACGGAGGCTACAAACTTACAAGCCGCCGTCTTGTATTCGATTTTAAAACCGATGCGGGAATTTTATCCTACCTTGCCGGGCGCGAGTTTACACTGTAAGCTCCCCGGCATTTTCCTTATTTTGGCATAAATTCTCCACAAAATTATATAAATCCCGCGTTGCGTTGGGCTTTCCGATATGGGCTATGCTTTCCTTCATATGCTCCACCCGCCAGTTTTCCGTCAACAGCTGATAAAGCGCCTCGACTATCGTAAACTCCGAATTTACCGCAACCGCCGCGCCGTTGTTTACCAAAAATACAAGGTTTTTATCCTCCTGACCGGGCAGCGGATTCATGGTTATCATGGGAAGTCCCTTTGCAAAGGTTTCCGAGGTGGTAAGCCCGCCGGGCTTTGTTATGATTATATCCGACGCGTCCATCATTACATCCACATTATCAACAAAGCCGTAGCAGTAAACCGTCTTTTTCCAGTCATGCTCGTCCACCTGCGCCTTAAGCTTTTTATTGGAGCCGCATACCACAAGCATCTGAAAATCCGACTCAAATGCGTCCATCTCTGCGATATTATCCGTAATATCCCCGTAGCCCATTGAGCCCATCATTATAAGTATGGTTTTTTTGTTCTCTATGCCCAGCATCCGCCTTGCAAGCTGCTTGTCCGTTTTTTGGGAAAACTGCTTTCTTACCGGTATTCCTATGGGCAGAAGCTTGTTTGTGGGTATTCCCTTTTTGTTCATCTGGTATGTAAGCTGACGGTTGGGTATGACGTAATAGTCAAGGATTGTGCTTTCCCAAAAGGGATGCACCGTAAAATCCGTCACGATACCTATGGTCGGACAGCTTGTGACGCTTTTGTTTAAAAGCGTTGCCACAACGCCGGCATAGCTGTGGGTGGCGATAATCACATCGGGTGCGAAGCCCTCCACAAAGCCACGAAGCTTTTTTGTGACAATATTTGACAAAAGCGAGGTCACCGACCTTTTGGAATAAGGTCTGTCCTCCCTGTTCATCTTGTCATACACAAGCCCGTAGGCTCTGGGTATAAGCTTTGTGGAAAGCAGATACCCGTCTTGGATTGTGTTGCCCAAGTGATGATTTATATAATCAAAAATATCGAGCATTTCGCATCTGTGTCCATGCTCCTCAAATTCGTTTATAACGGCTTTGGCGGTGGAGTGATGTCCGTAGCCCGCCTTAACCGACAGTAATAATACGTTCATTTTCAGTCCTTTATATTAAAAAGCCGTTTTCCGTTTTCCGTAAGAATACGCTCGGTTTCATCGCAGTCCATACCCTTTATGCGGGCAATGGTACAAGCAACGAAATGCATATACCGCGAATCGTTTCTCCGGCCCCGCTGAGGCTCCGGCGCAAGATAGGGCGCATCGGTTTCTATGACCATCTGCTCTATTGGCACATACTGCGCCGCTTCCCTTACCTTTTTGGCATTTTTAAAGGTAAGCGTTCCGCCAAAGGCGATATACATTCCCCAGCCGAGTATTTCCCGGGCGGTTTCGACACTGCCCGAATAGCAGTGGAACACTCCGCCGCATTCTCTTACATCGGCGGCTCTTAAAATATCCATCGTATCGCCATGGGCATCGCGGTCATGAATAATCACCGGCAGCTTTAACTCCTTGGCAAGCTGCACCTGGCGTTCAAACCATTTGCGCTGAAGCTGCCTGCTTGGCTCATCATAGTAATAATCAAGACCAATCTCGCCCACCGCCTTGATTTTTTCATGTTCTGCCGCCTGCTTTATCAGCTCAATATCCTCCTCTGTCATGTCCGCACATTCCTGGGGATGCACCCCCGCCGCGCCGTAGACAAAGGGATATTTCTCACAAAGCTTTATTATTCCCGGAATTTCCGCCGTTGAGGAGCAGGCGTTCATAATAAGCCCTACTCCGTTTTTTTCCATGGACGAAAGCACCTCGTCCCTGTCGGGGTCGAAGCGTTCATCGTTGTAATGAGCATGAGTATCAAATAACATTTGTTATCCCACTTTCCGTAACAATAATATCCATAGGCACGTCCGTTTTTACGGTAGGAATTTCATCAAGAAGCTGAAAGTCATAGCACACGCCTATTTTAAGTCCGTCAAAATCCTCCAAAAACCTGTCGTAATAGCCGCCGCCAAAGCCCATGCGGCTGCCGCGGACATCAAAGCCCAATCCGGGAATAAGCGCCGCGTCAATCACAGACTTTTCCACAGGACGGATTATCTGCGGTTCGGGAATACCGTAGGGTCCCACTCTGTAATCATCGTCCTCAAAACATTCCGAGGGGATAATTTCCCGGTTTTCCGTACGCGTTACGGGCATAATGACCCGCTTTCCCATATCAAACAGCCTTTTCATAATTCTTAAGCTTCTCGGCTCGTTAAAGGATGCGGAATAAATCATAACGGTTTTTGCCGACAGCAGCTCCTCAATTGTAAACAGATTTTTTTCTATTCCCCGGCTTCTTTGCACAACCTCGTCCTTTGTAATCAGTCTGCGCTCGTGTTTAAGCGATGCTCTTACTTCTTCCTTACCCGTCATATATACTGCATCGTTTCCCTAAGTGTTTTTGAGCTGCCCTCGCCCTTTAGGGCATCGAGTATCATGAACCCGAAATCCGACGCGGCTCCCGCGCCGCGGGCGGTTATAAACCGCCCGTCCTTTACCGCCTTGTCCGGGAGAATTTTTGCGCCATAGAGATATTTCTCATAGCCGGGGAAGCATACCGCGTCTTTTCCCGAAAGAAGCGTTTTTTTGCCGAGGATTGACGGTGCCGCGCATATTGCGGCGATAATCAGGTTGTTTTCAAGGGCAAAATTTATAAGCCCATGAACCTCGTTTGACGCGTCGAGAAGCTCATGTCCCGCCCCGCCGGGCAAAACAATTGCTTCCATATCCCGGGCATCCTCAAGGTCAAATACCGAAGCGTCGGCAGTTACGGGGATTTGGTGCGCGCCCGTAACAAGCCGTTCCTTTTTTATGGAAAGGGTTTTCACCTCCACGCCGCCCCGGCGCAGAATATCAATAGGCTCAATGGCTTCAATTTCCTCAAAGCCGTCGGCAAGCATTACATATACCATAATAATTCTCCATTCCGCCGCCCTAAGGCAGCTTTAATATAACGCGGGAAAGAGTCGCTTATTTTTCGTTCATATAATCCGTAAGCCTTAAAACCTCTATACCCGCAAGCATTACTATGCCTGTGCCATGGGTATCGTTCAAATTCCAGCCAAGCTCATACTTATAGTAATCCGGAATGAATGAGAACTCCGAGCCGCGGCATACGCCGTAAACATTACCGTCAGCGTCAACCGCAGTCTTTGACAGAGCCTTCCATCCCTTGAAGCATGCCTTTACATACTTCTCCGAATCCTTTAACCAGCCGTAGCGCACACCGCGCGAGAATGCGTAAATAAACATTGATGTACACGAACTTTCCGGATATGACTCCCAGTCATTGAGAACCTGATGCCACATACCGTCCTCGTCCTGAAGCTTGAGATAATCCTCGCAAAGCTCATTGAGGAACTCGATAAGAGCAGCCTTCTTCGGGTGGTCGTCCGGAAGTACGGCGAGAAGCTCTGTCATTGAGAATACTACCCATCCGTTTCCTCTGCCCCACGGCACGCCTGTCTTTGTGTCATACTTGAAGTCATAAACGTGCGACATATAGCCCTCCTCCGGCATATAGAGTCTCTTTTTAAAGCCGAAGAACTGATTTGCGGCATCATCCGCGTACTTCATATCGCCTGTGAACTCATAATATCTTGAAAGGAACGGCACACTCATGTATAAATCATCTGCCCACAGCGTCATGTTATGGAAATCGTGAAGCTGCTCCTTACGGAAGAAGGTTCCGTCCTCAAGGCGTGTCTGATGATTAAAGATGTAGTCGCCTACATAATCCGCAACTGACTTTACATTGTCGATACCGAGATACTTATGAACCTCAAGCATCATTGATGCGATCGAGCCGCAGTCATCAAGCGAGTCGATACTTGTCAGAAGATTATGGATCGAGGTAGCACCGCCGTACTGCTCCTT
>JAQXZB010000082.1 GCA_029226975.1 Clostridiales bacterium
CTACTGTTTTTTGTAAATTTTATATCCGATATATTGAACAGAATACATCCGCAGTGCCCCTTGAAGGTGGGAAAGCATATTACTTTCAAATAGGTATCTATTTCCGGACTGTAATCAATAATCTCAAGCGTTTCGCCGTAAAGCGTTGCGCGCTCATAGCTCCTAAGCCACTTAGAATCCATGTTGGAAAACAGACTGCCGAATGAGCTTCCTATAAGCCGCGGCAGCGGCAGCTTTTCGAGTTTTGAAAGAGCCGGATTTCCGTACCTGAATATCCAGTCCACGGCATGCCTTTTCTCATCAAATATCATTTCAATATCCGTAAACGCAAAGGGCAGATTTTCAAAACTGCTGTAATGACTGCGGTATTCCTCGTCCGTTACGGGTATGCCGGCATGGCTGAAGCTACCTATAATACGCTTTTGTTTTGAATGAAACTGCTCAATGATTTGGTTTTTCTTTCGCAACGTGTATATTAAAGACTCACCATTGCTTAGGTTAATCTTATCGGTTATATCGTGTATTGCCATTGCGGACACAATACCTCCGCGGTGTATCTTTATAAAGCCGTCACCAAGCTTTTCTTCAATTTCTCTGAATGTCATCCTCGTTTTATATACGGTACCTCCGGAAACATGTATATCAGCAGTGTTTCGCATCATAAGTACATAAAGGATTGTGCTGACATTAAGCACGACCTTCTTATTATTTGAAATAATTGTTATGCATTTTGCTTTCTGCAAATAGGACACCTCGCTTACCTTTTCGGCGCTTTATAATACTTTCAAAAATTCCCTATGTATTTATACAAAATGGTCTAAAAGACTGCTACCCGGCAGCTTAAAAAATTCATGCACCTATATATTAATTATATCATATTTTTTGCTTTAATCAATAATTGCTCTGTATTTTCAGCGGTTTGACAAGTTTTTATAAATAAATCAAATACATTTATAGTGACACTATGGAAAAGATTAAAATGAGGTACGCTTTTTTTGAACAAGCAAAATTGCTCACTCAAAACGAGCAATTTCCTATTAGAGAACAAATTCTTTATGGGTACAAAAAAATAGACATTCAATAACATCCGAGAATTATTATTCCGAACTTTTACAGTGAGCATGCTCATCGCTTTTCTCTGTAAAGTTCGGAATAAATTAAAGCTTTTAAGCTGCTGTGTTTAATGTAATAATTTGTGCAGCCACAGCGGATGTGGAAGGTGATTTTTCCGGCAGCGTTTCCGCAGATAGCAAACGGCATACACCTTGCGCTCGGCACTGCTTGGATATTCCTTGTTGCCGGCGAAATGGTGGGAGCACAGTCGGGGCTTGGTTATCAGATAATTGACGCGCGCAACAATGTAAGAGCCGATATTCTGCTTGCGACAATTATTGTAATAGGTCTTATAGGTCTGTTTCTGGATACTGTTTTGAAGCTTCTCGAAAGACGCATACTGAAAGCTTGGGGAGGTGTCCAATAATGTCTTATATAGTAGTCAAAAATGCCACAAAAACCTTCCTACAGGGATGAAAGGAATTTACCGCTTTTGAAAACGTAAATCTCGAAATAGAGAAAGGCGAGTTTATTTGTCTGCTCGGACCGTCAGGATGCGGTAAAAGTACACTGCTTAATGCAATTGCGGGATTTGACCCCGTAAATCACGGCAGCATAAAAATAGACGGAGCGGAAGTGAAAGCGCCGTCAGTAAGAAATGTTACGATTTTTCAGAACTACGGCTTGCTTCCGTGGAGAACGGTACAAAAAAATGTTGAGCTTGGTCTTGAGCCGAAGGGCGTTCCCAAAAAAGAACGCAGAGAAATTGCAAAAAAATATATAGAGATGGTCGGACTTACGGAGTTTGGGAAATCATATCCGCGTCAGCTTTCGGGAGGTATGCAGCAGTTTTTGCGCTGCGGACTTGCATTCACCTTTTCGGGCGTAGTGGGAGCGTCTATCGCTACGGACAGTTTGTTCGGCGTTGGTGACAGAGTAACCTCTAAGGTCAATATAGGCGCGCTTGAAAAAGGATATGTAAATATAGCGGTACACGGACATCTTCCGCTTTTGGTAAGTCAGATAGTAGAGGCAGGCAAGCGCCAAGATTTGATTGGGCTTGCAAAATCAAAGGGAGCAAAGGGCATACGCTTTTACGGCATATGCTGTTCGGGTCTTTCGGCAATGTATCGTTACAGCGGAGTTATACCTCTGTCCAATGCGGTATCGGCGGAGCTTGTTCTCGGAACCGGCGCGCTTGATTTATGGGTGGCGGATGTTCAGGATGTTTTCCCGTCCATTATGGAAACCGCAAAGTGCTTTAAGACGACTGTTGTAACAACAAGTGAATCTGCAAGACTGCCCGGTGCCGAACGTTACGAATACGATCATCATCACGCCAATATCAGCGAAACAAAAGCTCTTGCGGAAAAAATAGTAAGACGAGCTATAGAAAGCTTTGAGCAGCGCAAGGGTATTCCGGTATATATTCCCCCTTACGAGGTTGAAGCGGAAGTGGGATTTTCGGTAGAATATATACATAAGCGTTTCGGCAGCATGAAGCCGCTTGCGGAAGCCGTAAAGGACGGACGTATTCTCGGCATTGTAAATATGGTCGGCTGCAATAACGCAAGAAATTTGAAAATAGGTACTCTGACGCTGGCATATTGGGGAGCTTCCGTTATGTGGCTTGTGGATGCCGCGTCGGAATACATGGAAAGAGGAGCAAACTTCTTTGCTCCCTCTTCTTCCCAAATGCAAAACGATGCGTTTCTCGGCTTTTCGGTTATAGCGATAGGTCTTATTGCATGGACTGTTTTTGTGCTTGTCAAAGACCCAAACGGCACAATCAAAAATATTTTCACCAAAAGCGAATAACCGTCATGCAAAAGATTTTACGATGCACAGACATATTCTTGGCTTAGCAATATAACAGGCAATAGTATCTTTATGGCTGAAAAATCACTGACCTTGCACTTTTTCATCGGATATTTATCCCCTTTAATTTATTTTGGCACTCTTTCCGGCGAGGGCAGGTTTTTGAAAGCTCCTCGTAAAATTTGCCCGAATGATTTGGCTGTAAAAAATGAGTAAATTCATGCAGCACAACATATTCTATGCACTCAATCGGCGTGTACATAAGATTTGTGTTAAATGTCAAAATCCCCTTTTCACAATGGCAGCTTCCCCATCGGGAAACCATTTTCCGAAACTTAATCTGCGGATATTTCACGCCTTGTTTTTCAAAATACGGGTACACCTTTTTGCAGAGCGCAAGTATTATGTCTTTTACCTCGTCCTCGGTAAAATATTGCTTTTTCGGCTCATACGACATACTTTTGTACTTTTCCAAAGCCTTCAGAATAAAATCAGCCTTTGTAATCAGAAATTCATCAATAACCTTTTGAGGTACTCGTTTGTTTGCCGAAACATGGATTGACCCGTCAGGCTTTATGCGCAGATTTATGTTTTTGACTTTTTTATATTGCAGGTCATATTGAATTTTTGTATTTTTCAAATATATTTCTTTCATCATATCCGCATACTCCGATTTTCCGAACGGGTGCGTTCTGTTCCGTAAAGCAGAGTTATTCATAACGCCCTCCCGTATCATTGCAATGTTACAATAATATTATTATCCGCCTATAACAGTTTGTTCCCCTTCTCGCAGATTTCATAAATCTCGTCATATTTTGCTTCAATCAGCGGCGTGACCTTTTCGGTGCGCCTTAAAAAGACCTTTTGGTAAACAAAATACGGCAGTATCCAACCGATAAAACCGGGTATTGCAAGCAGAATACAAAGCCATATTATCGGCGGCTCTGAGGTAACGGCAAAGGTTGAGCCTGCCACGAACGCCGTTCCGATTAAGCCAATGTTTAACGCTCCCACAACAGCGGCAGATGTCTTGGACCTTTCCAATTCGCTTATTTCATTCATACACGCTTCAAAATGCCGCGTCAGCCGCGTAAGCTCCGCCTTGTTTGCAAGCCTTCTGTCACGCTTTAAATGCAGCGTTACCTTGTTTTTGCCGTCTAAAACCGATACCTTATTATCCAATTGCCACCCGAAACATTCATAGCAGTCAATGTATTGCGATACGTTCTTTTTGTCTGCCGTTATTTCTTTATAATCATAAGCCGTAAAGGCTTTGTTTTCATCATTCATCGTCTGTTTCCTCCCTCTTTGCCGGTATGCGCACCGTAAATTCCGTACCCCTGTTTATTTCGCTTTTTACGGCTATTGAGCAATTCATAAGCTCCAGAACTCTCATGGCATAGGCAGACAAAAAGTATGAAATATACGCCACAATATGATTATCCAAGCCGCTGTCCAGTACAAAAAACACCAGCGCAAACGAAGGTATCGCAATCAGCAGCATAAGCGGCGGCGGCAGGCAAAACAGCTTTTTTATCAATTCTTTTATCTGCTACAGCTTCATAACCGTTCCTTTATAAATTATTTAATACCCTTGCAAAGCGGGATAAGGCACAGCAAAAGCACAATTCCCACACAGCCTACGATAATGCCCCATACCATAAGGTCGGTCCATACCATTGTCATGCACATTCCGACGCCAAGCGTTAAGGCTCCGACAATTCCCAAGAGCACCGTTCCTATCGTTTTGCCGTTTAGCTTTATCGAGATTGATTTACCCTCCATCTTGCGGCGCACGATAAGCATTGCCAAAAGTATGACCATTCCTATGATTGCAACGATTACACCCTTTGAAAAAGCGTTCCATTCTGCAATCAGGCACATACACATTCCCACAGCGAACAAAATACCACCCACTGTTCCCATAATCATTGTTACAAAATTTTTCTTTTTCATTGTTAAAACCTCCGTAAATTCATTTTACGGCTAAAGTATAACAGGCAAATGTTTGAGTTTTATTTAAGGTTTGTTTCAGTTTTGTTAATTAAGGGAATAATTCGGATTTTTTATAACCCAAAAAATCGGAACAGGCAAAGCCTGTTCCGATATGGTAGCGGTAACTGGACTTGAACCAGTGACACCACGGGTATGAACCGTGTGCTCTAGCCAGCTGAGCTATACCGCCGCAACAACAAGGAATATTATACACTACATTTTACCGTTTGTCAAGTACTTTTTTGAAATTTTTTAAATTTTTTTGCGAAAAATTACCGCTTCTATATCATATAATCGGGAATAAAGGTTTCGCGCATATCTATATACCCCATAAAATCCTTTTGCTGTTTTCCGTCAATGGTAAAGCGCACACAGGTTATACCGTCAATGCTTGTAAGGGAGTTGACTATTGAATACACCGTTAAAAGCTCCAAATCCCTGCCCTCCCGATGCTGCTTTTGGATTTCCTTTTTTATATTTACATAGGCAATTTCATTCTCCACCCTGACGGTAATACCGTTTCTCACCTTTGGGATAGTTCTTCTGATGCTCATATTCTCATCCCTGCCCTTTATCAGCTCGCCTATGACTATTTTTGCCTGAAGCTCCGCCGTAGTTTCGGGAATTGCCATTCGCACCGGAATAAGCTTCATCACCTGTGCGTCCGTAAAATACAGGGTTACGCCCGTCTGGGAAACGCTTGTCCCCAGTGATGTGAACACACAAAGCATACCTATTACCAAAATTCCGACAAAAACAAACCGTTTCATACCCTTACCGCTTTCAATAAAAAAGATTTCATATTTATACAGATTTGCAATCTATATAAATTATATGAAATCTTTCCGTAAATTATTACACCAAAGCGGTAAATTTTACTGCTCCCGGCTCGCCTGCTCCAATGCCCTTGCCAGCTGATCGGGACATGAGGTTCCGCGTCCACCGCAGTTTACGCCTTTAAGCCGCTTTATTACCTCATCCGCCTTCATGCCCTCAACAAGAGCGCCTATTCCCTGGGTGTTGCCGTTGCAGCCCCTTGTGAATTTGCAGTTTCTTACAACGCCGTTGTCTATTTCAAACTCGATCTGCGATGAGCAGACCCCCTGCGGCGTAAATGTGTATTTAGCCATATTTGCCTCCTATGCTTTTTTCTTTTATTTTAACACATTTTTGTCGGATTTTCAACAGTTATTCTATTGACTTTGCAAAAAAATTTTACTATAATAGTATTATCAAAGGTTCAAGGAGGAAGAGTATAATGAAATTATTTATCGATACCGCCATTGTTGACGAAATAAAGGCGGCAAATGACATGGGCGTCATTTGCGGAGTTACCACAAATCCCACCCTTATTAAAAAATCCGGCAGAAAATTTGAGGAGGTTGTAAAGGAGATAACCGAAATAGTCGACGGTCCCATAAGCGCCGAGGTCACCTCGGAGGACTGCGATGAAATGGTTGCCCAGGGCGTTGAGCTTGCGAAAATAAGCAAGAACATCGTTATAAAGCTTCCCATGTGCACCGAGGGCTTAAAGGCGTGCAAGCAGCTTAGCCAAAAGGGCATAAAGACAAACGTTACACTTATTTTTTCGGCAGCACAAGCGCTCTTGGCCGCACGTGCCGGTGCGACTTATGTAAGTCCGTTTTTGGGCAGACTTGACGATATAGGCATGACGGGCATGAATCTTATCGAGGAAATTTCGGCAATGTTTGACGTTCACGGCATAGAAACCGAAATAATCGCCGCATCGATAAGAAACCCCATCCATGTTATAGACGCGGCTTTGGCAGGCTGCGACATTGCAACGATTCCCTATAAGGTAATCGAGCAGATGGTACATCATCCGTTGACCGACAAGGGCATGGAAACCTTCAGAGAGGACTGGAAAGCTTTTAAAGCTTGAATTAAAAAAGGAGCATACCGCTCCTTTTTTGATCTTATTCATATAAGGGGTGCTTTTGGCAAAGCGCCGCAACTCTTTGTCTTACCTCGTCCTTGGTATTTTCAAAATCGGTTATTGTCATTTTTATTAAAGCGGCAATCTCCCTCATGTCCTCCTCCTTAAAGCCTCTTGCGGTTGTGGCGGGAGTTCCTATTCTTATTCCGCTGGTTACAAAGGGCTTTTCCGGGTCAAAGGGAATTGCGTTCTTGTTTACTGTAATACCCACCTCGTCAAGCTGCTTTTCAGCCGCCTTGCCGGTAACACCTGTTCCGATGAGGTTTAAAAGCATCAAATGGTTGTCCGTTCCGCCCGAAACAAGCTTAAAGCCCTGATTTACAAGTTCTTCGGCAAGTACCTTTGCATTTTTTACAATCTGCTCCTGATACGCCTTAAACTCCGGCTTTAACGCCTCTCCGAAGCATACCGCCTTTGCGGCAATGGTGTGCATAAGCGGTCCTCCCTGTATTCCGGGGAAAATAGCCTTATTTATCTTCTTTGCCAGTTCCTCGTCATTGGTAAGGATAAGTCCGCCTCTGGGACCTCTTAAGGTTTTATGGGTTGTGGTGGTAACAACGTCCGCATAAGGCATCGGCGAGGGGTGGCAGCCCGCTGCCACAAGGCCTGCGATATGCGCCATGTCAACCATGAAATACGCGCCGACCTCCTTGGCAATTTCGGCAAACTTTTCAAAATCTATAACTCTCGGATATGCCGATGCTCCCGCCAAAATCAGCTTGGGCTTACATTCTAAGGCAAACTCTCTTACCTTGTCATAGTCAATTGTGTTTGTGTCCTCGCTTACGCCGTAGGGCACAATGTTAAAATACTTTCCGGACATATTTACCGGCGAGCCGTGGCTTAAGTGTCCGCCGTGGGCAAGGCTCATGGAAAGCACCGTATCTCCCGGCTCAAGCAGTGCAAAAAACACAGCCATGTTCGCCTGTGCGCCCGAATGGGGCTGAACGTTTGCATAGCCTGCACCGAAAAGCTCCTTGGCTCTTTCTATGGCAATATTCTCCGCAACGTCCACATACTCGCAGCCGCCGTAGTATCTCTTGCCGGGATAGCCCTCGGCATACTTGTTGGTAAGCGGCGTACCCATTGTTTCCATAACGGTTTCGGAAACAAAGTTCTCCGAAGCAATAAGCTCAATCTTATCGCGCTGACGGTTTGCCTCCTTCATGACCGCGTCGTAAATCTCCGGGTCGTTTTGCTTTAAAAGTGTAAATTCACGCAATTACATATACTCCGTAATTTTTATTATTTTTATATAATCAACACTATTATATAGGATATGACAAAAATATTCAAGTATTTTCTTGCATTTTTTTTATTTTCATATATAATTATATATATAAGATTATGAAAGGGCTGATATTATGACAAAAAAAGAACGTGTTTCACTGCTTTTGGAGCTTATGGACAATGCTTATCCAACGGTCAAATGCTCCCTTGACTATTCCAATCCCCTGGAAATGCTTATTGCCACGCAGCTTTCGGCGCAGTGTACCGACGCGAGGGTAAATATTGTTACCAAGGGACTGTTTGAGCGCTACAAGACCGCCGAGGATTACGCCAATGCGGATATTGAGGAGCTTCAGGAATACATACGCTCCGCAGGCTTTTATAAGAACAAGTCAAAAAACATCATAGAATGCTGCAAGCGCATATGCGAGGTTTACGGCGGCGAAGTTCCCGACACAATGGAGGATTTGCTCACCCTTGCCGGAACCGGCAGAAAAACCGCCAACCTGGTTTTGGGCGATATTTTCGGCAAAAGTGCGGTTGTGGTGGACACCCACTGCATACGCCTTACCAACAGAATAGGTCTTGTAAAGACCAAAGACCCGGTAAAAATCGAAATGGAGCTTAAAAAAATCGTACCCCCTGATCGTCAGCTTAAGCTGTGCCATCAGTTTGTGTACCATGGGCGCGCGGTATGCTCCGCAAGAAAGCCCCAATGCGACGGCTGTCCCATAAAGGAAGCCTGCAAACAGGTGGGAGTTGAGAAATAATGGAGCTGTTTTTAAATATTTCAGGCTCCGCCTTGCTTATCCTTGCCGGGGTGCTTGTACTGTGGCGGCTTATAACGGAGCGCGGCACTGCCCCCTACCCGCCCAATAAGCTTTGCCGCAAAAAATTCACCCGGTGGCTTATTATATTCTTCGGGGCAGTATTGAGCCGCTGGATTGTCTTTTTCATATGTTTCCTTTTGGAGGGAGACGGGAGAAGCTTTTGGGAATTTATACGCACCGTATTTGAAAAGGCTGGCGACACTCCCCATTATCTGTACCTTGCCGAGTACGGCTATGCTTTAGAGGGCGAAAAAGCGAATTTGCTTGTGTTTTATCCGCTATACCCATGGCTTATGCGGATATTTAAGCTTGCGGCGGGAGATTATTTCCTTTCGGGGCTTATTGTTTCTTCGCTTTGCTTCGGTATCGGCTCATGCTTTTTCTATGAGCTTATGCGGCTTGATTTTAATATCGAGCAGTCCGCAAGCGGGCTTTTGCTGCTGTTTTTTGCGCCCTACGGGCTGTTTTTCGGCGCGGTGTATACCGAAAGCCTGTTTATAATGCTTACGGTTATGTGCCTGTATTTTATGCGGCGAAGGAAATATATACCCATGGCGATATGCGGCTTTTTTGCCTGTCTTTCGAGAACTCAGGGAATTATTCTGTTTATCTGTGCCCTGTGCGCGGCTTTGGAGGATTTTCTCACCGACAGAAAAATCAAAAAGACCGCCCTTATATGCACCCTTGCCATACCCTTGGGCTTTTTGGGGTATCTGCTCCTTAACAAGGTCATCGGCGGAGAATGGTTTAAATATATCCAATACCAAAGCGCGCCGCCCTGGTACAACAGCGCCCACTGGTTTGGAAAATCCCTTTCCCAAAGCTATAGCATGGCAAAGCAGTATGAGGGACTTGCCAATATTATATACTATCCTCAGCTTATTCTGTTTTTCATAGGCACCGGAGCGATATTCTACGGTTTTTACAAAAGGCTTTGGACGCCGTATCTTGTGTATACGGGAGTATATATCTTTACCTGCTACACACATGGCTGGCTTATAAGCGGCTCAAGGTATATATGCGCCTGCATACCCTTGTATATAATCTTTGCCTCCTGCAAAAACAGATATATCCACATCGGTATACTCTTGCTTAGCGCCGTATGCTTCTTTGCGGTGACACGTCTATGGGTAAAGGGCTATGCAATAATGTGAGTGTTTTTATGAAAATATTGACAAAGGAGCAAATTTGATATATAATACAGAATGAATATTTACGGCATAACGAAAGGATTTAATCATGGATTTTAAAAAATATGTTACAGACAAGCTTAAGGAACTGACCGGTCTTGACGAACAGGTGATTTCCTCATCACTCGAAACCCCGCCCGATGAAAAGATGGGCGACCTTGCCTTCCCCTGCTTTGTGCTGGCGAAGGTAATGCGCAAGGCTCCCCCGATTATTGCTTCCGAGCTTGCACAAAAATTTGAAAACGATGAAATTATAGACAAAGCGCAGGCGGCGGGCGGCTATTTGAATTTCTTCTTTAACCGGGCAAAATACGCCTCCGAGCTTATCAGTGCAATAAACCGCGCTCCCGAAGCCTGGGGCAAATCGGACATAGGAGAAGGCAAAACGGTTTTGGTGGAGTATTCCTCCCCCAACATTGCAAAGCCCTTTCATATAGGACATTTATTCTCGACCGCTGTGGGCAATTCGCTTGCAAGAATATACAAGCACTTAGGCTATAATGTACAGTCCTTAAACCATCTCGGCGACTGGGGCACGCAGTTCGGAAAGCTGATATGCGCCTACAAGCGCTGGGGCGATAAAGAGGTTATCGAAAAGGACCCGATAAACGAGCTTTTAAAAATTTATGTAAAATTCCACGAGGAGGCGGCAGATAATCCGTCACTTGAGGACGAAGCAAGGGAGTATTTCAAGCGTTTGGAGGACGGCGACGAGGAAACCACAAGCCTTTGGAGCTACTTCAGAGAGGTAAGTCTTAAGGAATTTCAGCGTGTGTACGATATGCTCGGCGTGAAATTCGATTCCTATAACGGCGAAGCCTTCTATTCGGACAAGATGGACGAGGTTGTGGATATTCTCCGCAAAAAGGGTCTGCTTGTGGAAAGCGAGGGTGCGCAGGTTGTGGATTTGAGCGACAAGAATATGCCCCCATGCATTATCTTAAAATCCGACGGCGCAACCATTTACGCTACCAGGGACATTGCCGCCGCGCTGTACCGTCACAGGACCTACAACTTCGACAAAAATATATATGTTGTCGGCAATCCGCAGGCGCTGCATTTTAAGCAGATTTTCGAGGTTATGCGCCGCGCAGACTGGGAATGGAGCGAGGGCTGCACTCATGTGGGCTTCGGACTTGTAAAGCTTCCCGGAAAGAATATGTCCACCAGGCATGGCGATGTTGTTTTCCTTGAGGATGTTTTAAACGAGTCTATCGAAAAAACAAGGGAAATAATCGAAAAGAACAGTCCCGACATGGAGGACAAGGACGAAAAGGCAAAGAAAATCGGCATAGGCGCAATACTCTACACCTTCCTGAAAAATTCCAGGGACAAGGACATAATATTCAGTTGGGACAGTATGCTTGACTTTGAGGGCGAATCGGCTCCCTACTGCCAGTACGGCTACGCCCGCGGAAAGAGCATATTAAGGCGCGCCGCGGACATTGATTACAGTGACGCGGATATGTCAAAGGCTGTTTCTGATGACGAATACACCCTGATAAAGCAGCTTAACTCATTCTCATCAGCAGTTCTCGACGCAGCCGACAAGAACGAGCCCTTTTATATAAACAGATATGTTACCGGGCTTACAAAGGCGTTTAACAAGTTCTACAACACCTGTCCGATAATGAAAAGCGATGTTGATTTGGAAACAAAAAAAGCCCGGCTTGCGCTTGTGGACGCGGTATGCCGCGTAATAAAAACCGCTCTGTATCTTTTGGGAATAGAAACCGTTGAAAGTATGTAATAAGAAATCCGGTTAAAAAATCGGCAGATGAGCATTGGCTCGTCTGCCGCATTTTTTATTTATTAAGCAATTATTATTCCTCTGTCTGTGCTTTTACAAGACTTTCACCGCAGTAGATTTTTCTAAGCTTCGGCTTTTCTATCTTGCCCGTAGGGTTTCTCGGCACTTCGGCAAATATAATTTTTCTTGGTCTTTTGTATCTGGGCAAATCCAAACAAAAGCTGTTTATATCCTCCTCCGTACACTTAAAGCCCGGCTTGCGCTCTATAATTGCCGCCGCAATCTCTCCCAAACGGGGGTCGGGAAGTCCTATTACCGCCACATCCTTTATGGCGTTGTTCTTTCTTAGGAAGTCCTCAATCTGCACAGGGTACAAATTCTCTCCGCCGGTTATGATAACGTCCTTGGCGCGGTCGACAAGATAGATAAATCCGTCCTCGTCCTCCCTTGCCATATCCCCGGTCATAAGCCAGCCGTCCTTTAAGGTCTGCTCCGTTGCCTTCGGGTCATTATAGTAGCATTTCATCACTCCCGGACCCTTTACCGCAAGCTCTCCTACCTCGCCTTGAACTACATCATTTCCGTCCCGGTCAACGATTTTCGCTTCCCAGCCGTAGCCCGGCTTGCCTATTGCGCCTATCTTATGTATATTCTCCACGCCCAAATGCACACAGCCCGGACCTATCGACTCGCTTAAGCCATAGTTGGTGTCATACTGATGTTCGGGGAAATATTTTTTCCACCGCTTTATAAGGCTCGGCGGAACAGGCTGCGCGCCTATGTGCATAAGCCGCCATTGGTCAAGCTTGTATTGACTAAGGTCAATCTCGCCGCGCTCTATTGCGTCAAGTATATCCTGCGCCCAGGGTACCAAAAGCCACACTATTGTACACTGCTCCTCCGATACCGCTCTTATTATCCATTCGGGGCGTATGCCCTTTAAAAGCACCGCCTTTGAGCAGCTTATAAGACTGCCGAACCAATGCATTTTTGCGCCCGTATGATACAGAGGCGGAATTAACAGAAAGGTATCCTCCTTTGTCTGTCCGTGATGCATCTGTTCCACACGCGCCGAATGCATAAGGCTTGTATGGTCATGGAGTATCGCCTTGGGAAAGCCCGTTGTTCCCGATGAGAAATATATTGCCGCATCGTCCTCGTCGCTTATGCTCACATCGGGCGCGATGCTTCTCATAAACTTAACGAGATAATCATAGCTTTCCGCAAAGGTAGGACATGACTGCCCAACATAAAGCGTCTGGCGTATATGCGGTATTCTGTCCGCAATATCCTCCACCCTGCCGATAAATTCCGGACCGAATATGAGTACATCCGACTCGGAAAGCTCTAAGCAGTATTTTATTTCATCGGCGGTATACCTGTAATTAAGCGGTACCGCAACCGCCCCCGCCTTAAGCGCTCCGAAATATATCGGCAGCCATTCAAGGCAGTTCATCAAAAGTATGGCCACCTTGTCGCCCTTATGTACTCCGCGGCTTAAGAGCAGATTTGCAAAGCGGTTTGCCTTTTTGTCAAACTCCAGCCAGGTCATCTCCTGTCTGCATTCCTGGGAAGGGTTTGTCTGAATAAGCGAATATTCCCTCCAGGTAACGTGCGGCACGTCCTCCACAGCCGCCGGATTTATCTCGACAAGTGCAATTTCATCCGCACATTCTTTTGCATTTCTTTCAAGTAATTCTGTAATAGGCATTAAATTTCGTCCCCTTTATTCAAATTCATTCGGCAAAAACCGCCGCAATATGCTTATCGTCATATTTCTTTGTAAACATTGATACTATCGGTACAATAACAAGCGATACCGCCATTGCCGCAACACCCATTTCCGGTGCCTTTGACGATGCCGCCTTAAAGGCAGCCGCAAATCCCGCGTCCATATGCAGTGAGGTAATTACGACAGTTGTTATAAGCACCGTCAAAAATCCGCATACAAGTCCCGACCATGCTCCGGCTCTTGTAATCTTCTTTGAGTATATTCCCCAAACATACGGACCTATGAAGCAGCCCGAAACTATGCCCCAGCTAAAGGACATGATGTTTACTATTATGGTTATGTTCTGAGTTGCGAATATGTAAGAAAGCGCCACAAACAGCAGACAAAGTATTCTTGTAAGCGCCATCTGCGTCTTGGGCTGATAATCGTCGGTAAACGCCGGAACAAGGTCAACCGAAATTGCCGATGCTGATGAAAGCACTATTGACGACAGCGTTGACATCGAAGCCGACAAAAGCAGCAGAAGTATTACCGCAAGAATTATAACCGTACCGAGATTTGAGCCAAGTGCTGTGGTAAGCACCGTGGGTATAACAGAATCCAGTCCGCCCTCGGGCAGTTGGTTATTCAATACCAGTCTTGACATGGAGCCTACAAAGTACGCACCGCAGCCTATGATAAGCGCAAAACCCGTTGAAACCACCGTTGCGGTTTTAACAGCCTTATCGTCCTTAATGGCATAGTATTTGCTTACCATCTGCGGAAGTCCCCATGTACCGAAGGAGGTGAGCAGGATATTCACGCATAAGAATTTCCATGAGCTTCCCCCAAACCAGCTTGTAAGCTGTGCACCGGTCACGCCGTCGCCGTTGTCCGGAACAGCTGCCAAATTTGACAAGAACGCGCCGAAGCCGCCGACATTTTCGGACTTTATTACCGCAAATACCATTGCAAACACGCCGACTATCATGATAATGCCCTGGAAAAAGTCATTGTACGCTGTGGCAACATAGCCGCCAAGCACCAGATATACAGCCGTAAGAGCCGCAATTATGAGCATCCAGGTATTTGTGGGAATATTGGGGAATATGGTGGCAAACATACTTCCCAGACCCTTGTAAACCGCCGCCGAATAGGGCACAAGGAAAATAAATATAATGAGCGCCGCAATTATTTTAAAGTTCTTTGAAGCATATCTGCTCTCGAAAAATTCCGGCATTGTTTTTGAGCTTAGGGTATGGGTCATTTTTCTCGTGCGCTTTGCAAGCAGCTTCCACGCCAAGAAGCAGCCCAAAACCGCATTGCCCACGCCTATCCATATGGCTCCCAAGCCGATGTTCCAGCCGTGAGTTCCGGCATAGCCGACAAAAATAACCGCGGAAAAATACGAGGTTCCGTATGCAAACGCGCTGACCCACGGACCTATACTTCTTCCGCCCAATAAAAATCCCTCGATTGTTTTCGTTCGTCTGCTGCTGTATACGCCTATGCCGATCATCAGCAGAATAAAAATCACCAATGCAATCCAGGTTACCGTTTGTGCTAATTGTAAATTCATAGTTAAAACCGTCCTTCCGTTCTTCTTTATTTACCCGTTTTTTTCATGGGTATGTACCGGGCTTTAGCCCCGCATCACCGTACTACAAAATTACCATTTTATTATACTACATTTACAATCAAAAATAAAGGTCTTTTTTTATTTTTGTAGATTTTGTCGAATAAAGTCCTTTGCATTTGTTAGTTTTTGCTAATGCCCAAGCAAAAAAATGCCCCTCATGCACAAATCGGTTTCTTGCAAGAAATCGTATTATCCCATCAACGGCGGGATATATAAACAAATTCCTCGGGCACTACGCCGTCTTTTACGATTTTCTTATGGGAATAAATATCCTTAAGAAACATATTAAGCGCATCCACCCGCTGAATAAGTCCCCTCTCCATTTTCTCAAAATCATCCCTTGAAATAATTCTCGGAATGGGGTCAAAGGGGAACAGCTGCTCCTTGAAGTGTCCGTTTTTGTAAATGCCGAACTTCACACCGTACCTGGCGAGCAGGTCGTTAATCTCCTTTGCGTTTGTAATTGTTTCAAGCATAATCATCATCTCTTTTCCCTGACAAAAGAAAAGGCAGGGAAGCTTTTTAAAAACTTCCTTGCCTTTATGCTATTAGAATACCACCAACTTAACGTTTTGTCAATACGATTTCTGAAAAATATTGAAATTTATTCTATTGACTCAATTACTGCGTACTTTTTATCCTTTCTTTTATACACAATGTTGGTTTCCTCGGTGTCCATGTTCTTGAAAATGAAGAAGCTGTGTCCGAGAAGATTCATCTGCAAGATTGCCTCCTCAACACTCATGGGCTTGATATTGAAGCGCTTTTTCTTTACAATTTCAAATTCCCCGCTGTCCTCGCCGTCGTTATAATCATCACCGCTTATAAGGGTGGGAGCCGCAAGGGCGTCCTTCTTTATCTTCTTTTCAAGTCTGGTCTTGTTTCTTCTTATCTGCCGCTCTATAACATCTACAATCTTATCTATCGCGGCAAATACCTCCCGATCCGACGCCTCCGCTCTATATATCATTCCCGAAGCGTACACAGTCGCTTCGATATATTCATTATCCTTGATTGTTCCGAGAACTACTCTCGCCTCCGATTCCTCTCTGAAAAACTTATCAAGCTTTGAGAGTTTTTTCTCAACATAATCCTTCATTTTGTCCGTAACATTGATTTTTCTGCCGATAATTGTGAACTTCATAAAACTCACACTCCTTGTTAATATGTTCGGAATATGCTTCCACTATATATATACCCCAAAAAACGACTTCTGAAACAAGCTTTTTTAAATTTACTTATTATCGGGAATACAGCATTTTATCATATCGGAAATCACCTCTGTCGCCTCGGTAAGTCTTACCGGGATTTTCCCCTCAAGCCAATCGCGGCAAAGGGAAATATATCCTCCCGCGGCAAAGCGGATATTTATGTAAAGACTTTGTCTGTCATTTATTTTATCAACCGTTTCAACATCGGCTATGAGCCTTTCCACAATCATATCCCTGAATTTCTGCATAAGGTCATAGGAGGAACGGGAGCCGGTTATCTTTCTGAAAAATTCCGCCCGCTCCTCGATAAACTCCGAAACCCGCATAACAAGCGTGTTGGGGTCCTTCATAACGTTTGCAAGCTTTAATCCCGCAACGATTTGGTCGAGATTTTCCATAATATCGTTGCCGATAAATTCCAAAACATCGTCCACCCGGTCAAAATGCGCATAAAAGGTGCTTCGGTTTAAGCCTGCCGCCTCGACTATGGCGGTAACGGTGATCTTCTCCCTGGGCAGCACCTGCATAAGCTGCACATAGGCATCAACTATAAGCTTCTTTGACCTGATGGCATTGCGGTTTCTTTTTTTGGTATCATACGTCATTTTCTTTTTCCTCCTCTTTTGCTTTATCCAATGCCGGAAGCGTTCCGCTTCCTATACGCTCCCGTATCAGTGCGGTTTTGTGCAACAGATTTTTTATTTTGTCCCTCAGTGCATATGCCGCCGCTGCCGCAAGCAGCAAAAGTGCCGAAATAATCCCGATAACAAGCGGCAGTCTGCTTTTTTCGTGCAAAACTATGAACTCGCCCGGCTTTTCCATCATGAATTTAACATAACTGCCGTCACGCTCACATTCGGTTATGACAACGGCACCGTTTTCAACTATTCCCACCGCGGTGCGTTTTCCCTTTTCGTCCCTTACCCTTACGGTAAGCTCATCGCTGTATTCGCCCCCGGCGTCGTTTATTTTAATTTCATAGCCGCTCTTTGGGGTGTATCTTTCCCCGTCAACAACGGTTTTTGCGTCAAATTCCCGCACCTCCAACTTCGCGTCCGGGGTAAAATTCCCCTCCGCAAGAAGCAGCGGCGGTTCTCCGCCGTAGCTTAGGGTGGATTTTGAACGGCTGTATATTGCAGTAAATTTTGTGTCCCTTATAATCTCCTGGGAAGTGTCCTTATCCCATACTCCGTATTCGCCGTTTCTTTTTTCAAGCTTTGGCACGTCTTTTTCGTCAATCACCTGACCGTAGTCAAGCTTCATGGATAAAATCGTTTCCCCGTCCTTTATAAACTCAACGTCAAAGCGAAACTGTGCGCAGTCTGATGACATTGCCTTTAAAATATCACCTATTCCCGATGCATTGTTTTCGGTAAACGCCTTAAGCTGGGGCATATAAAGCCCTCCGCTCTGGGCAGTGTAATTCCCGTCATTAAAGCCCTCAAGCTGTTGTGATATTTCACCGTCTTTGGCAATAATATCCTTTGTCACACCCTCGGCTCTTTTTGAATAGTCAACTCCGTTTATTCCCCCAAGCTTTTCTTTTAGGAAATAATTGTTTTTCACATCTCCGTCCGTACTTCCCGCAATCGCGCCCTGTCTTGCGCCGGTTGATGTAGTTCTTGCAAGGGCATAGCTACCGTTTATGTTGGTGCCTTTTCCGGCAATGCCGCCTATGTCGCTTTGGGCGTCCGTATCGCCGGTATTTATGCATCTTGTGATATTGTGCATATTATAGCCGCTTATTCCTCCGGCATATGCTCCCTCGCTTACACAGGCATAGCCGGTGTTTATGCAGTCGCGTATGCTTCCCAAATCACTGTAGCCGGTAATACCGCCGGCGGAGGTGTTCTTTGCATATATATCTCCCTCGTTTATGCTTGTGCTTATAACCGCCTTTACCGCCGTTGAGGGATCGAGGGATATTGTTCCCTCCTTGTTTACGCTGCTTTTTGAGCTTGATATTTTAAGCTCAAAGCTGACGCTTCCGGCAATGCCGCCCGCATCGGAAACGCCGTACACCTCGCCGCTGTTAATACAGTATTTGATAAGTGCCGCGTCATATTCCGTATCGCCTATTTTACGGTTAATCTCAATATCCATATCCTGTATATCCATGTCGGCAAGCTTCTGTATTGTTGTCTTTTCATCGTCACCCTCCGCATGGGCGGTTGTTTCAAGAAGTCCCAGTGCGGCTCTTAGCGCACCCGAAAGCTTTCCTGTGGAGGGCTTTGGCGTAATAATCGGAAGTATTGTGGGCGAGGGCTTGCTTTCAAGCTGCTTTAAAAGCTCCGAAAGCGCCTGCTTAAGCTTTTCCTTCTGGTCGTTTATAAGCGCGTTTCTGTTCTCTATCTTATCAATAATATCGGTAAGCGCATCGCTTATTCTCACATAGGGCGCAAGAATGCTCTTTACATCATCGCTTATTGAGCCTAAAGAATTTCCCGCATCACCGAAGGCGCTTTTGATGGACTGGGCAAGCTGGCGGTCGGTGGCGGTAAAATCCAGTCCGTCCATATTGACATCCACATTTACGTCCAAATCGGAGATCGCGTCTGTTAAGGTATTTATAAGTTCCTCCCTGTCCGCATCGCTGTTATTTAATGTCATTTCCAAGGTGTCTAAAACATCGAGTATTCTCTCATTGCTGTCTGTCAGATTACCGGAGAGCAAATCCGCATTGTCCGACAGCCTGTTTATTGCGTCCTCGCTTGAATTTATAAGTGAATTTATATTATCCGAGCTTGTTTTGCTGTTTTCACGCATATCCGCAAGGGTTTTATCCAGACCATCAACCGCGTCGGAAACATTTTTGTCAAGGCTTTGGCTTGTGTCCGATACGGCTCCGCTCACACTCCTTGCCATATCCGATACCGAGGAGCCTACATCGGAGTCCGAAACCTTTGAATCGATTGTTCCGTTTAATTTCGCAAGACTGTCCGTTACGCTCTTTATGCTGTCCAAAAGCCCCGTTGTTTCACCGCCGCCGCTTTTAAGTGACGGAAACAGATTATTTCTAAGGTCCATTATGCTGTCGTGAATGGTCTGAACATTCTTGTCAACACCGTCCTGCACCTCGTTTATATTGTCGCGGATTTTATCCGCCGTTTCGTTTATACGCCTTTGAATATCGTCCTCGTTAAAATTTATATTTATGTACGGCTCAAAATGCCCGGTAATGCCGCCCACCTCATGCTTTCCGTACACAGCCCCGTAGTTTACGCACTCAGCCATATATCCGCTTTGGGAGCCGGCTATTCCGCCTATATTTGTACCCGTATTTTTATATCCGATTATACCTCTGTTATAGCTTTCCATTACCGCGCCGTCCGAGAAGCCGCATATTCCCCCGGCATTTTTTGCCTGCTCGTTGGGCGTGTTGTTTATCTGTCCGAAATTTTCGCACCAGCGTATAACCCCGTTGTTTTTTCCGGCAATTCCGCCCGCGTATTTGTCGGCAATGATCTCGGCGCGGTTTCTTGAGGTCAATATTTTACCGGTTTGGTCATTTACTCCCGCAATACCGCCCGCCGCCTTTGAAACCTCTATGCTTCCTTCAAACTCGCAGTTTTCTATTGTACCCCGGTTAATTCCGCATATACCGCCTATGGAATACATCCCGTCACTGTCGCTGAAGCGGTCAAGACCTCCCGCTGTTTGGTCATTTAACTCATCGGTAATCGCGTCCACAAGCTTTAATTTTTTGTCCGAGCTTTTCTCGCTTTTTTCCTTAATCTTTGCGCTTACGCACAGATTTTTAATAACCGCGCCCTCGCCCACCGTTCCTATAAAGCCCCTTTCCGGGTCGGAAAAGTCAAAGGCAAGAGAGCTTATTTTATAACCGCCGCCGTCAAAAACGCCGTTAAAATAGCCTATGGGATTAAATTCGGTATTTTTCATGTCAATATCATTTTTCAAAATCACCGTTTTGCCCGCGGAATATGAGTCTATCATGCAGTTGTTTGACAGCTCCGTCAAATCCGCCGCCGTTTGGATATAAATATATCCGTTTTCCTCCGCAAGTGTTACGGGCATGAATATATTAAGCAGCATCACCAGTATCATCGCGCCGCACAGTCTATTCTTCCTCATATATATCCTCCTTAGCCTCTATGCTTCCTTTTATTGTGCCCTTCATTATTCCGTCAACATAGCCGTTTACATAGCCGCACACTCTGCCGCTAACCTCAATTGAGCCGTCGCTGTTTACCTTTTCTCTGCTCTCCGCTTTTATCTTAAAATATGTCTTTTCGATAAACTTATCGCAAAGCAGCAGTATCTGCGGCAGTACAAGCATTACAAGAATAATCGAAATAAGTGTTCCCCGTCCGAGATTTTTTCCCAGTGTGGCAACAACCGCATCGGTGGAAATCCAGCCTATCAAAAAGCCCGCCATGGTAAGTATCGAGCCTGAGGTGAGTATGGTCGGGAAAACCTCGTCAATGGCTTTTATAACCGCCTCCTTATGGGGCATATTCTTCTTAAGCTCCTCGTATCTGTTGGCTATAACTATTGCATAGTCAATGGTCGCGCCCATCTGAATGGAGCTTACAACCAGATAACCCAAAAAATACAGTTTCTCACCCTTAATTGTCGGAAATGAGAAATTTATCCATATACTTCCCTGAATGGTAAGCACCAAAAGTGCCGGAAGTCCGAAGGATTTAAAGGTCAGAACAAGTATCGCAAACACGAATACTATGGTAAGCAGACTGACATTTTGATTATCCGTTTTAAATGCCTCGTACATATCAAAGCTTGAGGTGGTGTTGGAGGTCACATATACCTCGTCATAATATTTATGGGCAATGTCCTCAACCTTGTGCAGAAATTCATAGGAGTCCGCACCCTCCACATCTCCGCTGTATTCAAAAACCAGTCTTGAATAGGTTTCTCCCTCAAGCTGTCTTTTTCCGTCCTGAAGGTCGTCATAGGTGTCGTTAAATTCCTCCGCTTCCTCATCGTCAAAATTTATGACCTCCTTATCCATCTCCTCCTTGACAAATTCCAACACGTCTATAAGGCACAGTCTGCACTCGTCAATGTCTTTAAAGAATGCTCCGTATTCCTCATTTTTAAGACCGTATGCCTGAAACAGCAGACATACCGTATCATAATCCATATCCATGTATTCGGCAAGCTCCCTCGGTGTGAGCCTATCGGTAATCACATGGGTAATGCCGTTTTTCTCTGCCTCTGTATTGGCAAGACCTACAGCGTCGGTCACCCTATCAAGCTGTGAAACCTCATCAAGAATTTTACCCTCCTTTAAATAATCGCCCTTAGGCACAATAACCGCCATTTGACTTGTTATTCCAAAGGTTTTATTGATTTTTTCCTCGGCTATCGTTTTTTCCGTTTTTATCTGCGATCTCACAGAGGAAACATCATAGGCATATTCGCATCTTGAACTTAAAATCATACCTCCGGCTATAACCGCAATGAAAACAAACGGGAAAACAAATCTTGTCTTTACCACAAATTTTCCCCAAAGCTTTATTGAGGGAACAAAGGATTTATGCTTTGTTCTCTCAATAAGTCCGCTCATCTGCAAAAGCACGCCGGGCATGAGCAAAAATACTGTAATAAGGCTGAATACTATGCCCTTTGACAGAACAATTCCCAAATCCATGCCTATCTTAAGCTGCATAAGCGTAAGCGCCACAAGTCCCGATACAGTGGTAAGGGACGAGGAGCTTATCTCCACTATTGCCTTTGACAGTGCCGCAATTATCGCCTGCCTGGGGTCATCGGGATATACCTCCCTTTCCTCCGCAAAGCGGTGAGCAAGGATTATGGCATAATCTATCGCCAATGCCAGCTGCAATACCACCGCAACGGATTTTGAAATAAACGAAATTTCACCAAACCAGTAATTTGTTCCCATATTGAGCAGTGCGGCAACACCGAACACCAGTACAAATACGATTATTTCCGCATAGGTCTGCGAGGTCAAAAGCAGCACCAGTAAAATTATGACCGCCGCAACCGCAAGAATGACCCGCATTTCATCCTCAAGATTTTTTGAGTCCTCCTGCTCCTGACCCACATCCGTTGATATGTACACATCATAGGGCGAGAGCAGCTCGCGGATATTTTCCATTGCCGCTATGCTCTCCTCCGTTTCTCCGTCATCCTTAAAGGTAACGCTCAAAAGCGCCGCCGATGAGGTGTAATGCTCGGGAGTATCGTCATATTCCACATCCTTTACATTATTAACGGAGCGCACCGTTTCGCAAAGCTTCATGCCGTTTTCATAGGAAATATTTGAAATCATTACCTTTGCCGTAGCATAGGTCACAAATTCCTCCTCCATTATGTCCAGTCCCTGCCTGGTCTGGGTGGTTTCGGGTAAATATGATGTAATATCGTTATTGACCTTTACCTTGGGAATGGATATAATCGAATAAAGCAAAAAAATCGCAAAGCACATATATATAATATTTCTTTTATCCACTATAAATGTCGCAAGCTTTATCATAAAGCCGTTATCCGTTTTTTTCATGGAACAACCTCCTACACCTGTTGGTTTTTCAACATATATTGTACTACGGAGCCGC
>JAQXZB010000083.1 GCA_029226975.1 Clostridiales bacterium
TCAATCAAGTAAATTTGTAAATGCAAGTCCGTATGAGGGAGCAAAGGAAATGCTGTTTATAGATGATGTGGATAACAAGGAGTATTTAATCGGTTTGTTTGAAGCAATGTATGAGGAGTTGCCGCGCCCGAAAGCTAAAAAGAAAAAATCTGAATTATAAAAGGACAAACTTATTCATCGGGAAAGATAAGTACATATTTGATAAGGCAGATGTTCGGAGCCTAAGTGTGCCCACAGCAAAAACACCGGTCAAATAAAGAAAAACAGTTCATAAGCAATCTTCTTATGAACTGTTTGGTGCGCCTGAAAGGACTTGAACCTTCACGTCGGGGACACCAGATCCTAAGTCTGGCGCGTCTGCCAATTCCGCCACAGGCGCATATTTATTGTGCTGCTCAGATTTTAAAACATTCGCAAACAACAGGTAACATTATACCATAAATCAAAGATGATGTCAAGAACTTTTTTGGAGAAAAAATGCATAAAAATTTTTCTGTAAATTGTGCTAATATGCACTGTACAAAATAATGGTTTTGTTGTATAATAATACTGTATAGAGTTATATTTTCAGCATTTAATAAAGAGAGAGGAGATTTTTTTATGAAAACAAAAAAAATCAGAAAGCTGCTTGCGTGCGCAACTGCGCTTGCAATGGCGGCACAGTTGGCGTTTGTCATACCGGCAGGCGCGGCGGAAGGGGATAAAACCCCCGTTTACAGCGGAACCCCAACATGGACTGTTTTAGGCGGCGACAGAGCAACGGTAACAAATTATTTCGGGTTGGATACCACGCAGTCTGCCGAGGCGGAGGCTCATATTCAAGGCGGGGGCTCAGGTGACAGAAGAGCGTATACATATTTTACGGATGTAACACCTACCAATACTCAGAATGTTGAGGTTGAGTTCTATCTGAATATATCGGGAGCGAATACCAATGCCTCACATTTCTATTTAATGTCGGATTCAAATAAGGCTAATGCAAATCCCACATCCGGTTATCTTGTTGATATTGAATACAGCTCATATCTTAAGTCTATAACAATTAACGGTACGGCGGTTGATAATATTACAACAAGCACAGCAAGCGCATATCAGCCGACAACGGAAACAAGGTATGCGGCAACCGGTCTTTTAAAGTATAATGTATTGCTTAATTATGGTTCAAAGCAGGCGGATGTTACGGTTTACGGAACAACTACCAAAACATATACGGTTGCATTTGCAGATACCTCGGCAACAGGCTTTAAGGGCTTTTATTCGGAGGTTGGACGTGCCCTGGCCGGATGCGCAATCTATGATGTAAATGTAAATACGGTAGAAAAGGCTGCTTCCACATACTATACCGTTCAGTTTGACGTTAACGGAGAAGCATCTTCCGAAAGCGTTATTTCCGGCGGGACTGTGGCGTCAGTTCCCGAAACGGATAAAACAGGATATATCTTTAACGGCTGGGCAAAGGACGGCGATACGTCAAGCCTTATGACAAGCGAGGAGGTTAAGGCTTTAAGCATAACCGCCGATACAACGTTTACCGCGGTGTATACAAAGGATGAAAATTATATAGAGCCGGTGGCAAGCGTTACCTTCGGTGATTTCCCCGCGGGCGGAAAGCTTGTTGCGGGAAGCGGTCAGGGCGAGACGGCGTCAAACCCCATAAGCGTTAAGGTTACGGGCGAGTTGGGTACGGATTTGCTGGCAAATCCCGATTCGAGAGTTAATGACCTTGATGTAAAGTATGAGCTTAAGGGCTTTAGGTGGGTTGCATCGAAAAATGAGGCAAGCACAGACCCCGAAGGCTCAACAACCTACTGTGACGGCTACGGAAGCTTTATTGTTGACGATACGGCGCATACCGCTGATTTTCAGATAACAAATCACCCGTTTAATTACTACGGTCAGATTATCGCAACGGTTACATATAACGGCACTGTAAATACTGTGTCGGCTCCGCTTGTTTATCTGGGCGATACAACTAAGAAGTCGTCAAATGATATACTGCCAAGAGGCGGCTATATAACGGATTTTAACAGCTATTCGCCGGATATGGTAGGCTATCAGACAACAATATCTTCGGACAACAGAAGTGCAACGGATATTGTTACGGATAACTGGGCGGCTTACGGCGGCAATCTCGGAAGAAGCTTGAGCATTGCCGAGGAGAACGGCAGCAAGTTTATGAAGCTTAAGGCTACCGGAACAAACAGTTCCTGCTTTGCGGCAAATCAGATAGAGAGTGTAACGGATACACAGGTTATATTTGACCAGATGGTTCGTTTTTATCAAAATTCGTCCGTTATTTTAAAGAGTATAAACCCCGTAACATGGACAACGGGTGTTGCGACATCGTTTAGCATTGACTTTACGGGAACGGAAATAAGCATAAACGGAAACAAAATTGCCGACGCAGCAACCGGAGCATGGTACAGGCTTGTTGCCGCATCGGATGTAACCTCAAAGAAGTGCTTTGCAATTCTTTATGACACAAACGGCACCGAGCTGGGAAGAAGTGAAACGGTGGACTTTAGCGATGCGGGATCAGTGACACCTTCGTATTATATGTACAGAACGCCGGATAATGCAAACGGCGAGCTTGACTTTAACGATGTGAAGATTTACAGAGCCGCAATGGATCAGTCGACCTTTACATCAACACAGTCGGCACAAACAATAGCTATTCCCGAGGACGATACAACCTCGACAGCAACGCTTACGGTTTCGGCAAAGACAACCGAAGGCTATGATATGATAGGCGCGGCAGCGTGGTCGGTTGAGAATGAGCCGGCAGGGGTTACGGTTACACCTTCCGAAACAGACTCTCACGCGGCAACGGTTACGGTTGATAAAACCGCTTCGGCAGGAACGATTACGATAAATGCAACCCTCGGCGGCATAACAACGCCGATAGAGCTGCTTTTGACCTCGTCGCAGGACAGCATAAAGTTTACAAGCGCACCGACAAGCGTATCCATTCCCATGGATTCGACGGATAATGTTGTAAAATACAGCGCGGCTGTTATTGACGGTGACGGAAACACGATTGAGGGTAAAGAGGTTACTCTTGCGCTTTATGACCAAAATAACGCAAACCCTATAGCTCCTCAGGGAATAAGCTTTGTTGACGGAGTTATGACAATAACCTCACAGGCAAAGCCTGTTACGGTATATGTAAGAGCAACGGGAACAAATTCAAATAATGAAACCATCACAAATGCGGTAAAGGTGGTTATCCATGGCTTGGCATTCGATTTCGGAGCAGGTACGGATGAGGATCTCGCTGACGGCTATACTGCCGTTACACCCTCAACCTCATACTCGGAGTCAAGAGGCTACGGAATTGAGGGAACGGCTGCGGCAGGCGGCGAAGCTTCATTAACAGATGCCGATACGGATTATTTGTCGGGTACATATACCTTTAAGGCAAAGGTTACAAGCAATAAGCTTTATAATGTAACCATTAACTATATGGGAACACTTGCATCGGAATATGTGAGCGAGGATTTGAGCGGAGTTTCGTTAAGCAACGATGCGGTATCAACAGTTCAGTATACCATTCCGGTATTTGACGGAGTATTGGATTTGGCTCTTTCGGGAGAGGACGCAAAGATTGCGTCAATCGTGATTGAACAGGTAGAGGACAAAACTCCGGGCACTAAGCCAAATATTTACACAGTCGGCGATTCGACAATTGCAAACAACGGCTCATGGGCATATGTTTTAAACAGAGATCAGGCAAATTATCCGGAGCTTACGGAGCTTGCGACCTTCTCGAATAACGGCAGAGGAGGAAAGAACCTGATGACATATTATACCGGCGGAGAATTTAGGGACAGAGTTCTCAATAATGTAAGACCCGATGATTATGTAATGATAGGTGATATGGGTACAAACGGTATGGGCGCAACCTTTGAGGAGGATTTGAATTACTATATCGATGCCTGCCTTGCCCTTGGAGCAAAGGTTATACTTAACTCCTATTCGCCCCATATGGCAGTGGGTAATTACGCGGGCTGCTATGACAGCACAACCCATACATTTAACGGCTGGAGACAGGATTCGTATGATAATATAGTAAGAAGTGTTTACGAAGAAAGAAAAGGTGAGCTTGCGGGCTTTGTAGAAATCGGAAAGAATGCGGACGCTTCCTTTACCTCGTATGTTGCTGACTACGCAGCCAACGGCTACGACAGCGCAGACGCGGCGGCACAGGCGATTATCGCGTGTGCGGGTGACAAAGGAAAGGATCCGGACCATAACCATTACGGCAACGGAGAAATAGCCTGCCGGCTTATGCTTGACGGCTACGGCACTACAGAGGGTATCGTTGCACAACTGGTAAATATTCTTTCACAGCCGAAGGAACTGACGGTATCACAGCCGATAGTATCAAACGGAACAGCTGTGGTTTCGGTAAGCAACATGACGGACAGCGATGCAGAGGTAACTCTTGCGGCGGCTGTATATGAAAACGACGTTTTAAAGACACTTAAGCTCGATGCGGCGACTGTTGCTGCGGGAGAAAGTGCAGAGCTTACGGTTGCGGCTCCTGTCGGCGCGAAGCTTATGGTTTGGGACAGCATGGGAAGCATGATTCCTTATTATGAGTCGGTGACAGTAGAATAAAGATTATTCCTGCCGGGGAAAACCCCGGCAGGGTCAGTAATAGGAAGGAGGATTATAATGGAAGACGAAGGACTTCTCAAAATAGGAACAAGGATTAGAATGCTGCGGTTAAAAGCGAATAAATCCCTGAAGGAGGTTTCTGCGGAAACCGGCATATCAGTAAAAGTTCTGAAAAGTATTGAGGACGGTCAGCGGGAGATTGACATAAAGGAGCTTTTGATATTCTCCTCATATTACAGAATTTCTGCCAATTACATAGTTATGGGCTATGACGATGCTATAAAGGATATTGAAAGAAAAAAGAGAAGAGAAGAAGAACAACAAAGAGCGAAATTGATTCAGTAAAAATACCGCCTGATTATCATCATATGGTAATCGGGCGGTATTTTTAGCTGCGTTCAACATCTCTTAGGGCGCGCTGTATTGAGCGGGTACGTACGCCTATGAGCTTGTCCAACTCCGCCCCGGCTTGGGATAGGCGCTGTTGTGTCAGGTCCAAGCCCGAAGCGAATTTGTCAAACTCATCCTTGACTTTGATGAGGGTGTTTTGCACTTGTGTGGTCTGTTCGTTAAGGGCAAGAGTCTTAAAGCCCATTTCAAGGGCGTTTAGCATTGCGGCAAAGGTGGAGGGACCGGCAAGATTTATTTTGTAATCATGCTGCAGGGTTTCCACAAGACCGAGATTTATCGCTTCAAGATACAGGCTCTCAAAGGGCAGGAACATGATTGCAAAATCGGTTGTGTGGGGCGGTGAAACATACTTTGTGTGTATGTCCTTGGCAAACTGCTTAAGCCGCAGTGTAAGCAGCTTTTGCAGCTCCCGAATACTTATGGTATCACCTCTTTGGCGGGCTTCCTGAAGCTCTGTATACGTCTCAATGGGAAACTTTGAATCTACGGGAAGATATATACCGCCGCCGTCCGCGCCGGGAAGCCTTATTGCAAACTCAACGCGGTTTGAACTGCCCGGAACGGTTGCTATGTTTGTTTCGTACTGACCGGGGGCGAGAATGTCGCTTATTATCGCGCCAAGCTGTAACTCGCCGAGAATACCGCGGGTTTTTACGTTTGTCATGACCCTTTTTAAGTCATCTATTCCGCCCGCAAGGGAATGAACCTCGCCCAGACTTTTATTCAAAAAATCAAGCCGCTTGGTCATTGCTTCGTACATATCCTTAACAGTTCCGTCAACCTCGCGCAGCTTGTTTACCTGAAGCGCACCTAAATTTTTTTGATTTTCACAAATCATGTCGCCGAAGTTTTTTATGGTATTTTGGTCGGCATTGGGACGGTGCGACAGGAGAAGAATTCCGAAAATTACCACAAGGGCAATTAAAATTATAAGCAGTATAATAAGTATGATTTCCATATTAACCTCTCTCAATATGCTCTAAAAGTCCCAAAAGTCCCTCATATATGTCATTATATGTAGTATCAAAATCACCTGTGTACCACGGGTCGGCAATATCGCGGGGCTTGTCCGTAAAATCAAGCAGACGATGCACCTTGCCCATGGGGTCTGAGCCGAATATCCTAAGCATTGCGCGCAGGTTTGCGGCTTCCATGCCTATGATGTAATCATATTCGGAATAATCACTTTTCTTTAGCAAAGCGGCATATTTGCCTTCAACGGAAATACCGTATTCGGCAAGCTTGCGCCTTGTGCCGTAATGGACGGGGTTTCCTATCTCCTCTGTCGAGGTGGCGGCGGAGGCGATGAAAAATTCATCCTCCATATGCCGCTTCTTTACCATGTCCTTCATCAGAAATTCCGCCATGGGCGAACGGCAGATATTTCCTAAACAAACAAATAATATTCGTGTCATATTTATCTCCTACTTAAATATAAGCGTATCTGCTTTTCCGTATTTTCTAAAGGTTGTTATACCGTCCTCAAAGCTCATATCCCAGCCATCACTTACAGCCTCGGCTCTGCCGTTGACCTTTACCTCCATAATGCCGTTGTCCTTAAAGGCAACCTTGGCACTGCTTTGTGAAAGAGTGATTTTTGCGGGGATATTAACCGCGCATATGCTGCTTTTTACCTCCTCCGACGGTGAGATATGCACCTCGCGGTCAAGGGCGACATATACGGAATTATCACTTTGACGCCATACGCTTGCGTCCGTTGTATATGTGCTGTCATTGGGGAAAATAACCCTTACTCCTACGCAGGCTTGGTAGTCGCTGTCATACAGGGGTATATTATCCGAGCGCGTCTTTGCCTTTAAGGTTATCCGTCCGTTTTCGCTGTAGGCTATGACTTCAGTGTTATATGCCGCGGCGGCAGCCTTGGCAAGCTGATTTTCGGAAACAAAGGAATAATCCGCTTCGCTTACAAAATCATCAACAATTTTTATAAGCTCCTCCTGCTCCGATTCGTCCCTGAATATATGGTCGCAGTGATTATAAAACAGCATGGGAACATCGTATTTTGCGCCGATGTAGGCAAAGCTGTAGTCCCCGTAGGGGATATTTGAGGGCTGAAGCATCAGCATATCCGCCTCGGAGCCGAACAAATAGAAGGGAAGCGCAAGTGAATTTTCCGCGCTGACCTGGGGAACAGCTTCACTTGCGGGGGTCTGTGAGCCGCTGTTCCACAGAAGCCCCGATTTGTACTGTGACATATAAGTGCCGTTGTATGCTTCGGCATCCTTGAAATCGTAGTTGTAGCCTACCTTGCTGGTATGCCAGGTGTGCTGATTTGCACCGCTGCCCTCCCAGGGGATATTGTATTGGTTAAAGGCTTTTTTGTGCATCTCAAGCTCCGCGCTTTCCTGCTCAAAGGTAGAATATTCGCTTGTGTAGGAATGTATTCCCAAATAAATATAATTCTTTTTAAAATAATCCACCTGATCTTGAAGCTCCTCGCGGCAGGGGAAATATTCGCTGTCTATGGGTACTGCGTTTCCGTATTCAAGCATTCCGCTTATAATATCAAGCTTGCCGTCCTTGTTCATGTCATAAAAGCGGGGAACGCAGTTCTGACCGAATTTTATATTGAAATTGCCGTTCATATTCATGCTGTTGGACTGAATGTATCCGTCATTTTTAAAGCCTTGGGGGCTGTTTTCAAGCTTGGCAATATAGCCCTCGTAGGTGCCGTAATATATTTCGGCAACACCGTCATTGTCAAAATCGGTAATGCACGGCGCAATCCAGGGCGCGCCCGTTTCAACGGCTATAGGTTCGGAAAAGTTCATAAATCCGCCGGTACCGTAATAGATATACAGCTGTCCCGTACGCGAGCCTACCGCAAGGTCAAGATTACCGTCGCCGTTTAAGTCACCGCAGTCAACCATGCTGTCCAAAAGCCCTGTTTCCATAGAGCCGGCAAGCGAATACACAAGCCCGCCTTCGTTGTGCAGGAAGTACAGCGTGCCGCCCTCGCTGCCGCAGATTATGTCTGTTGTGCCGTCACCGTCAAAGTCGAGGGTTGAGGGAGAGGAGTATGAGCCTACGTTTATCGGGTTTCCGTCCGGGTCGGTTATATAGGTGGAAACACCCAGTTCGTAGTTGGTTTTCAGGCCGGAGCCGTAGTAGGCGTAGATATATCCGTCCGCACTGCCGCAGATTATGTCCATATTACCGTCATTGTTTATGTCGCAGGGGGAGGGATACGCGCGCTTGACATACTCGGTGGAGTCTATGAAATAGCTGTCCGTATCATCGTATTTATCCAAGGAAAGCCACTTTCCCATGCTGACCAGGTGATCGCCGCTGGAATAGATGCTCTCATAGCTGTCCTGTTCAAGCCCGTATTCGCCCTGGAGTGCATAGGTTACGGTTTCCGAACGGGTAAACCATACATAGGGACAGCGCACAAGCGAATAGGAGGGGAACTGACCGTATTTTTTTGCAAGCTTGGTAAAGGTTACCGCGCTTTTGTTTTTTATTCCCTCTATATCCTCATAATGCAGCTGCCATGCCGCCTGGCGTGTGGCAAAGCTTCCGAAGCTGCGCTCAATCGAATAGCCGTACTTCTGCATGGAAACAAATTCCGCAAAATAGCTTCTTATGAGGATATTCGCGCCGACACCGGTGGCGCTTAGATATTCGCCCGATGAGCCGGGTCTTAGGGTCTGAACCGAAAAATCATTGGGCAATAGGGCGTTGGTGAAAAAAACATTTCCGATACCGTATTTGTTCATTGAATATAGGGTAATATCGTTGTAGGAAGCAATCGAAACAGCGGTTGAAGGAATAATGCCGAAGCCGTAGTCAAGACCGCTTAGTGTATCAAAGTTTTTGTAACTTTTATAAAGCTTTGTAAAATCATAGAGAAGTCCCTGAATACGGTTGTAGCCTATGCCCTCGGGATAGGTCATGTCAACCGGACAGCCTTCTATATGCTCCTTGCTTTTCGCGCCGATAAAGTCAAGGTCAAAGCTGTCGATGAAGCTGTTTTCAAGAAAAAGGCTGCCGCCGTTGGAAACATAGCTTTTTATGCTGTCCGTATTAAAGGAGCCTTTAAGCAGTGACTTGTCAAGATATATGAGGTCATAATCCGAATAATCGCTTTGACAGGTAATCTTCTCAACGCTCATATTGGCGACGAGGGAATTATACATTTCGCTGTAAACATCGCTTTGGGTGTCCTCCGTCAGCACCACAACAGCAGCGCGCAAATCATCCGGTTCACGCGCCGTTGCAGACTCGGTTATATTGATTTTGCAGCCTGAAATGCACAGCAGTGTACAGACCGCGGTAAAAAATGAAATATATTTTCTCATACGTTAAAAACCCTCATAAATAAAACTTCCGTTGCCTGTAAAGAATATACATACCAGTATAAACATGGCAAGGTATAACAGAAATATCCCGAAGGATTTGAGCTTTTTCATTATCTTCCTCCCAGCCATTGATCAATCATGTGTGTAAACCTCGGCGAGCCTACCTCGTAATTGAGATGTCCCGTATCGTAAAAATCCGTTTCGGGAAGCTCGTCCTCCAGGTCAAGAATTTCTATGTTAAACCGCGCCGCCGCGGTATTTGCCGCATTTTTCACCTTCAAAAGCAACTCGGGCTTTTCAAACTTGGGATTCCAGGGCATCCAGACAATCCGCGCGCGGATGTTGTTTTCGCGGCAGTATTCGAGAACCTCCTCAAGCGCCGAAATGTTTTTTGAAAACTTCTCGATGGGAAGCGTGAAAAACTCCTCCTCATACTCGGCAAGCTTTTCCTCCATTGCCGCGTCCGAAACCATTCCGTGATACACGCTTTTTGACTGCGGTCCGTATTTCATCGGCATGGGGCTTTGCAGGTTTAAGATATTGTCAAAGCCGCCGGTTATTATCGGATAGAAACGGTCGCGCTCAAAATATGCGTAGGGCTCATAGGGACGCTTGTGCCAGATATAGGTGGGGTTGGTTTCAAAATCATCGTACAGCGTAAGATAATTAAGTCCTATTACCAAATCGGAGCCGATATTTATAAATTTTTTATTAAGCATATCCCGAAGGTCGGTTACAACCCCGTAATCAAGACCGAGGTTTATATATCCCGAACTGCTTCCCTCCTCAATGTAGGAGGAAATAACCACCGAATTGCCGAAAAATACCTTGTCCCATACCTTTTCGGGATGAGCACAGCGGGTTATTTCAAAATCATTTTTTGCAAAATAATCCGAATTTTCTATGAAATTGTTATAAGTCATATAAGCGTCCGCCGCAAAGAATGCCGCGGTTATGATGGCAGCAGTCAGAATATGCCTTGCGGCTGCGGATTTTTTTGACATTTGGCGACATCCTTTCTATAGTGTTATAAACCCTCGCATTATGGCGAAAAACTGCTGGGGCGTTACGGTAAAGAGCAGGGTGTTAAAGGCAAAAAGCAGATTTACTATTATGCAGCGCATAACATATACGGGCTTTTTCATCTTCCGCTTGTCCGCTCTTGTAAGTCCGAACAGGTTTTCAAGACCGAGACATAAGCCGTTGTATATGCCGCCCACCACATAGGGAAGCGTAAAGCCATGCCACATTTCCATAACATACATGGTTAAAAAGCCCACAATAAAGCTCATAAAGCGGCCGAGCCGCTTGCCGTTTAACACAACGAAAATATGCTCCCTTACCCAGTCGCTTAGGGTTATGTGCCAGTTTCGCCAAAACTGCGTAAACGAAGCCGCCGCCCAGGGCTTGCGGAAGTTTTCGGGAACTGTGTAGCCCATGACCGAGCCGACCGCTATGGCAATATCACTGTAGCCGGACAGGTCAAAGAACAGGAACAGGTAGCTTAAAACCACCACAGCAAGGCTTATATACCAATGGGGCTCAATCTCAAGCAGATGATTAAACAGCGCCGTAACAAAGTACAGCACAACCATTTTCTTAAACATTCCCCTTATAAATCTCTTGACGCAGTAAACAAACCTTTCATAATCCAGGGGTACGGGATTTTCAAACACGCGCAGAAAATCGCGGTAACGGAAAATCGGCCCCGATGTAAAGGTGGGGAAGAACAGCATATAGTTTGCGTAGCAAAGAAACGATATATTCATCTGCGTGTAGTAGACAAAATACAGCGCGTCTATTGCCTTTAGCATACTGTAGGCAATGCCCACCAGGGTCAGGATTTTCGGCAGAGCGGGAAAAAATTCGCCGAGTCTGCCGTAAAAAAACGGCACTGTGCATATAAGGCAGAATATTACAAAAAATACCCGCCGCGTTCGTTTTAGCTTATTAAGTATTCGTGTCAGTATAAAGGTCACCAGCACATATGCCGCCGAAAATGCCGCAAGCTGCCATGAAACCAGTGCGATTGTTGCCAGTGAAACCGGCAAAAGGGCATAGGGCGAGAAATCGCGCTTGAATAAAAGCCGCGATATTCCCGACAGCACAATCATCAGCGCACAGGCAATGAGCAGGCGTACCAGTATATCAATTTGGAGATACCACATTTAAACAGCCTTTCCGCTTCAGCCAAGCTTCTGTTCCACAACCGCCGCTATCTCGTTTACGGTGTTCATGGGATAGAGCGTAATATCCTTTTGAGTTATCTGAATGTTATAGGTTGTTTCGACGAAGTGGATTATTTCCACAGCACCGAAGGAGTCCACAAAGCCCTCGTTAAACAAATGCACGTCATTGTTAAAGTCCGGGTCATCGCCTATCTCAAACTGATTTTTTACAAACTCGCTTATTGTTTCGGATATATTCATTTTTAAAATCCTCCTTACAGATAATTATTTTTAAGCAATACTCTGTCAATCTTGCCGCTGGGCGTATGGGGAAACGCGCTCATGGTAACGATTTTTGACGGTATCATGTAAGCGGGTACATACTGCCTTAAGGCAAGCTTGAATTTTCTTTGAACAATTTCCTCGTCGCTTTCCAAAAACAGAACGATTTCCTGTTTTTCACAGTCAAAGAGCGCACAGGAGCTGTTTACTCCGTCTATTGCCGAAGCGGCACTCTCCAAATCCCCCAATTCTATTCTGTTTCCGCGAAGCTTTATCTGCGTGTCGGCTCTGCCTATAAATATTATGTTTCCCTCATCGTTTTTATAAACCAAATCGCCGGTACGGTAAATTTTTTCGTGGTAGTATTTATTGAGCGGATTTTGAACAAACGCCTTATTTGTAAGCTCCGGCGCGTTCCAATATCCCAAGGCAAGGGCGCTTCCGCCTATGCACAGCTCGCCCTGCTCTCCTATGCCGCAAAGCTCGTCCTTGTCATTTAATATGATTGCCTTCATATTGGCACAGGGCTTGCCGATGGGCAGAGTTTCGTGGTTTTCAAATTCGCACTCAACAATATAATATGTTGCAATGTCGCATACCTCCGTAGGCCCGTACATATTCACATACACCGCATCGGGGAATGCTTTTCGCCAGATATTTAATTGGGTGTTGGGCATCACCTCACCGGCAAAAAGTATAAGCCTAAGAGGCGGCAGGGTGTTATCCCCTGACAGTACGGAGCTGTTTGCCATGCTTATCATAACCGTCGGTACCCAGAATATGGTATTTATCTGATTTTCGTTCATGTAGTCAATAAGCTTTTGTGGGTACATGAAAAGTATTTCGGGAATGATATAGTTTTTTGCGCCTGTGTAAAGGGTTATAAACATATCAAAAACCGAATTGTCAAAGTGAAAAGCCGACTGCATTCCTATGACGCTTGTTTCGTCTATGTCAAAGGTATCATTAAGCCACAGCGTGTAATCTATTACCGCCCGGTGGGATATGGTAACGCCCTTGGGCACTCCGGTGGAGCCGGAGGTGTACATTATATACGCCGGGTCAAGGTCGCATACCGACATGAGCGCGCGGCTGATTTTTTCCTCATCGGCACAGTATTCGCTTGCGGTATCAAATTCAACCGCATCAATATCAAAGCCGTCAAAGCGCGAAGCCGTATCGGTTATAACGGCGGCGGGCTTTAGATTTTCTATGGTTTTTTCAAGCCTTGTCCTCGGTATGTTGCAGTCAACCGGAACATAGGGTGCCCCGGCGTACATTGCGCCCATAAAGGACACAACGGAGTTTATGCTTTTTTCCATGCAGACAAGCACCGGGCGGGTTTTTGACGCACCGGTATTGTCAAGAAGATATGTGCCGATTTTTAGGGCGCGGCTTTTTAGGTCTGAAAAGGAAATTTCTCCGTCCTTATCGCAAAAAGCCGTTTTTTGACCGAATTTTTCCGCCGCCCTGTCCAGTATGGCGGTGCAGGAATTTATCATCTTATTCATACTTCCTCCGATAGCGACCGCTTCAGGGTCACTCTGTCAATTTTATCGTTTGCTGTGTGGGGAAAAGCGTCCATTACCACAAGCTTTCCCGGCAGCATATACTGCGGGATATATTTTTTAAGCTCTAAATTTACCTTTCTCAACACAAGGGGCGCACAGCTTTCGGCAAACAGCACGATTTTTTGGTTCACCTCGTCAAATACCGCACAGGCGCCTTTAATCCCATCAACGCACATTGCAGCATTTTCAATCTCGCCCAGTTCTATGCGGTTGCCCTTTACCTTTACCTGGTTATCCCGTCTGCCGTTGTAGATAATAAGTCCCTCGTCATCTATATATCCCAAATCCCCGGTGCGGTAGATGCGCTCCTCGTAATAGGGATTTAAGGGATTTTGCACAAAGGCTTTTTGGGTAAGCTCCGGTGCGTTCCAGTACCCTAAGGATACCCCGGAGCCTATAACGCACAGCTCGCCCTGCTCGTTTGTTTTGGCAAGTCGGTTGTCCTCTGTCAGAATAACTATGCGCATATTCTCGCAGGCGCGGCCTATGGGAAGCGGGTCGCTGTCGGCAAATTCGCGGTCGACTATATAATAAGTACAAACATCGGAAATCTCCGTAGGACCGTAGAGATTTGCATAAACGCAGTTAGGGTAGGCTTTTCGCCAGATATTTAATTGTGTATTTGGCATTACCTCGCCGCAGAATACCACATTTTTAAGGGTCGGCATTTGAGTTTCGGAAAGTGCACCGCTGTTTGCGACGTTTATCATGACCGTAGGCACCCAGAATATTGTGGTGATTTTGTTATCCCTTATAAATTCCGGAAGCTTTACGGGGAACATAAACAGCTTTTCGGGTATTATGTTCATCTGCGCTCCGCAAAGCAGCATGGAATAAATGTCAAATATCGAGTTGTCGAAGTAAAAGGGAGCCTGATTTCCCAAAACGGTGTTGCTGTCGATTTTGAAGGTGCTTCTGACCCAAAGGGCATAGTCAATAACACCCCGATGCGGTACGGTAACCCCCTTGGGCGCACCGGTAGAGCCGGAGGTGAACATAATGTATATCGGGTCGGTATCGCATACGCCGCTCAAAGTCCTCTCGATAAGAGCGTCATCGGCCAAGGTGCTTATAAGCTCGTCATATATATGCACTCCCACAGTTTCGGGAACGGACATACCCGAAAGGGTTTCCATGCCCCGGCTGTCGGTTATAATATGCCCGCGTCCTTCAAGGCTGTCAAGGATGCGCTGTATTCTGTTGGGGGGCATATCGTAGGCAACGGGAACATAGGGGTTCGCGCTGTACATCGCTCCCATAAAGCAGGCTATCGCCTTAAAGCTTTTGGGCATATAAACCATGACCGGCTCGCACATATAGCCCGGCTTGGCTGATTTTATGAGCGCGGTGCCTATGGCACGTCCCAGGGAACGAAGCTCCAAAAAGCTTACCGAGCCGTACTCGTCAATTACCGCGGTTTTGTCTTTGTATTCCTTAGCCGCCGCGTCAAGCAGACGCACGGCGCTGTTTGGGTAAATCATAACAGACCTCACATTTTAAAACATATTTAATATATTATATCACTTATTGCCAAATGTGTCAAGTCCGCATAAATAATGAAGAAAAACGCATAAAAATATTAAAAAACAGTTGCAAATGCCGTAAAAAAATTGTATAATATACTTTGACTGCAAAATACAGAGATTTGAGAAAGGGGAAATTACAGTGAATAATGATATAATTGTACTGGCGGTTGTTCCGATGCGCGGTATGGTGGTGTTTCCCGGTATGACGCTTAATTTCGATGCCGGGCGTGATGCTTCGGTAAAGGCGCTTGAGGCGGCAGCACAGGCGCAGACGGAAGTGTTTTTGACTGCCCAGCGTTCGGCTGATGTTGATGAGCCGGAGGCGGCGGATTTATATAATATCGGCACTATTGCTAAAATAAGACAGGTTATGCGCATACCCGGAAACGCAATAAGAGTTGTTGTTGAGGGTGTAAGACGCGGAGTGATGAGGGAGATTGTTGAAAAAACGCCGTATTTTCAGGCGGTTGTTGAAACGGTGTACTCTCAGTATGATATAGACCACAATACCGAGGCGGCATATCTTAGGATGTTAAAGAGAAACTACGAGGAGTATTTTGCTCAGGCACCCAAGCTTGCGGCAGAGGGCTTTATGAGCGTAATGTCCGCAAAAAGCCTTGACAGGCTCTGTGATATTATAAGCGCGGGCGTGGATTTTGACCCGGAGAAGAAGCAGGAGCTTTTGGAGGAGTTCGACATAATACGCCGCTGTGAAAAGCTTTTGAGCGCGCTGTCGGAGCAGACCCAGATTGCAAGACTTGAACAGCAGATTGCAAAAAAGGTAAAAACCAACATAGACCGCAATCAAAAGGAATATTACCTAAGAGAACAGCTAAAGGTGATACATGAAGAGCTGGGTGACGGCGACGATATAGACGATGAGAGCGAGGAGTACAGGAAGAAGATAGAAAAGCTAAAGGCTCCCAAGGACACAAAGGAGAAGCTTTTAAAGGAGGTTTCGAGATTTGCCAAAATGCCGCCCTCTGCTGCGGAGAGCGGAGTTTTAAGAAATTATCTTGATACGGTTTTGGAGCTTCCCTGGAACAATATGACAAAGGAAGGCTTTGACGTTGAAAAGACAAGGCAGATACTTGACGAGGACCATTACGGGCTTGACAAGATAAAGGAGAGGATTTTGGAGTACCTCGTTGTAAGACAGCTTACCAAGGGAAAGAGCGGAACAATACTTTGCCTTGTGGGACCGCCGGGAGTGGGAAAGACCTCGGTGGCAAAATCCGTTGCAAGGGCATTGGGGAGAAAATATGTAAGAGTGTCCTTAGGCGGCATACATGACGAGTCGGACATAAGAGGCCACAGAAAAACCTACATAGGCGCTATGGAGGGCAGAATAATGGCGGCAATGCGCGAGGCTAAAACCAAAAACCCCATGATTTTGCTTGACGAGATTGATAAAATGGGCGCGGACTACAAGGGCGACCCTTCGGCGGCATTGTTGGAGGTTTTGGATTACGAACAGAATAACGCTTTTCGCGACCATTATGTCGAGGTTCCCTTTGACCTGTCGCAGACGCTCTTTATCACTACGGCTAATACGCTTGATACCATATCCGCTCCGCTTTTGGACAGAATGGAGGTAATCGAGCTTTCGGGCTACACCCGCGAGGAAAAATTCCATATAGCCAAGGACTACCTTATAAAAAAGGCGGCGGACAAAAACGGTCTTGACTGCAAGAAGTTTAAGGTAAACGATGACGCGGTATATGAGCTTATAGATTACTATACAAGAGAAGCGGGAGTGCGCAAGCTTGAACAGCAGCTTGACGCTCTTGCAAGGAAATCGGCAAGGCTCATTATGGAGGAGGACAAGAAATCCGTAAGAATTACGAAAAAGTTCATCGCAGAAAATTTAGGCAAGCGCAAGTATCACTTTGATATGATGAACAAAAAAAGCGATGTGGGGATTGTCAGAGGATTGGCATGGACCTCGGTGGGCGGCGAAACCCTGTCGGTTGAGGTAAACGTCATGGACGGAACGGGCAAGCTGGAGCTTACCGGAAAGCTGGGCGATGTAATGAAGGAATCGGCAAGGACCGCAGTAAGCTATATCCGCTCTAAAAGTGCCCAGTTGGGTATTGACGAGGACTTTTACAAGACCAAGGATATACATATCCATGTTCCCGAGGGTGCAGTGCCAAAGGACGGACCCTCTGCCGGGATAACAATGGCAACGGCGCTTGTAAGCGCGCTTTCCAATAAGCCGGTAAGGAACGACATAGCCATGACCGGGGAGATTACGCTAAGAGGAAGAGTTTTGCCCATAGGCGGTCTTAAGGAAAAATCCCTGGCGGCATATCGTGCCGGGATAAAAACGATTATAATTCCCGAGGAAAACAAGCCGGATATTGATGACATTCCCTCGGAGGTAAGGGAACAGATACATTTTATTCCCACAGCCTCCATGGATCAAGTTTTAAAAAATGCACTTTCATAAACAAAATCACCGGCTCAGCAGCCGGTGGTTTTGTTTTTATCTATCAGGAAATTACTACTTATATGTTGTAATTTCCTGATAGCAAAAAAGCTTACCTTGCGCCAAAGGCGCAGCTTTGTCAAAAGCTTTTTTTATGAAATTTTGCGGAGAAAAGCTTTTGAAGCTCCACAAGCACAAGGGGCATTAAAGACAGCCCGGCCACAATGCACCATTGAATAAAATCAAGCCGTGCAACCCCGAAAAGTGAAGCGGCGGCGGGAACGGAAATAACCGATACCTGAAGAATAAGACCGGCTATAAAGGACAGTACAAGGTACTTATTCTTAAACAGCCCCGCCCGAATAACCGATTTTTCGCTTCGCATATTGAAGGAATGTACAAGCTGTGAAATCGAAAGTACGGCAAACGCCATTGTCTGACCGGTAACAAAATCAGAAAACACATTCGCGCCTATGGAAAAAGCAAGCAAAGCCAGTGCGCCTATCATAAGCCCCTCCGCAATAATGCTTCCCCACAGCCCGCCGCCGAAAAGTCCGCTCTTTGCGGGGCGCGGCGGCTTTTCCATAACGTCCCGGTCATAGGGGTCAAGTCCCAGTGCGATTGCGGGCAGGGAATCGGTAACGAGATTTACCCATAAAAGCTCTATGGCGCTTAAGGGTGCGCCGCAGCCGAATACAATGCCCGAAAATACGGTGAGTATTTCTCCGATATTGCTTGAAAGCAGAAATTTTATTGCCTTTCTGATATTATCATATATTCCTCTGCCTATGTGTACGGCCTTTACAATAGTGGCAAAATTATCATCGGTAAGAATCATATCCGAAGCGTTTTTCGCCACGTCCGTACCCTTTTTGCCCATGGAACAGCCTATGTCGGCGGCGGAAAGGGCGGGCGCATCGTTTACGCCGTCACCGGTCATTGCCACAATATGTCCCTCGGACTGCCATGCCTTTACAATACGAACCTTATGCGCCGGAGTAACTCTTGCAAATACCCGATAATCGCCTATTACCCTGCAAAGCTCACTGTCCGAAAGTGCGTCAAGCTCCGTACCGGTCATTGCTTTCTCATCCGTTAAAATCCCGGTCTGCTTTGCTACGGAAACAGCAGTTCCTATGTGGTCGCCGGTAACCATGACAGGGATAATCCCGGCTTTTTTGCAGGTTTTAACCGCTTCGGCAGCTTCCAGTCTTGGGGGATCCTCAAGCCCGATAAGCCCGGCAAAGGTCAGATTTTTTTCATCAAGACTGCGTGAGGAAGTGTCGCAGTAGGCAACGGCAATAACCCTTAATGCCCTTTTTGTCATGGAGTTGTTTTCGGCAGTGATTTTATCTTTTACGCCCTTTGATATGGGAACCGCTCTTGTGCCGTTGTAGACCATGGTGCAAAGGGGAAGTATGTATTCGGGCGCGCCCTTGACTATTACTCTAAAGCCCGCAGAGTAACGCCGTATTACCGAAACACGCTTTCTTACCGAGGTAAAGGGTTCTTCATCTATAAGCGGATGCTTTTTTTCGAGCATTTCCGTATCGATGCCCTCTTCAAGAGCCTTTGCCAGTATTGCGGCGTCGGTGGGATTGTTGGCGTCGCTGCTGCAAAGCGCACACAGCCTTAAAAGCATCAGATTGTCGTGGGTGTACATTGCCGCGGTGCGCATTTTGTTTTGTGTAAGAGTGCCGGTCTTATCGGTGCATATTACCGAAGCACTGCCGAGAGTTTCCACTGACGGCAGATGACGGATAACCGCATTCTTTGCCGAAAGCTTCATAACGCCTATGGCGAGCATTATCGTAACGATTGCCGGCAGTCCCTCGGGAATTGCGGCAACTGCCAGTGAAACCGAGGTCATGAACATTTCAAGAGGCGCTATTCTTTTAAACAGTCCGATAACGAAAATAACAACGCATATTGCCAGGGCTGCAATGCCCAAATTTTTCCCGGCATCGGAAAGCTTTTGCTGTAACGGCGTGGGCGCGTCCTCATCGTTTATGAGCATGGCTGCAATTTCGCCCACCTCGGTGTTCATTCCGGTGGCGCACACGACAGCCCTGCCCTTGCCGCTTACAACCGCGGTTGAGGAATAAACCATGCATTTTCTGTCCCCTAAGGGAACGGGCGCGTCAAAGGTGCTGTTTGCGTCCTTTTGTACGGGTACGCTTTCCCCGGTGAGTGCGGACTCGTCAATGCAAAGCCCGGTTGAGGAAAGCAGACGGCAGTCGGCGCAGATAATATCGCCGGAGGAAAAGCTGACAATATCTCCCGGACAAAGTGCCGAGCTTTCAATGCTTATTTCCTGACCGTCGCGGATAACCGACGCATGGGGAGATGCCAGCTTCTTTAGAGCCTCAAGGCTCTTTTCGGCGCGGCTTTCCTGGATAACGCCCAAAAGCGCGTTTAGTGTCACAATGGCAAGGATTATAACCGGTTCGGCAATGTCCGCGTCCCCCTGCAAAAATGACGTGAAAAACGAAACCCCCGCCGCACCTAAAAGCAGCAAAATCATAAAATCATTAAACTGTGCGATGAATTTTGATACTATTGATTTCTTTCGTTTTGTGTTAAGAATATTCTTCCCGTATTTTTGCTGCCTTTTTTGCGCCTCCTTCTGCGTAAGCCCGTGTTTTTCGTCAGTGGCGAGTTTTTTTACGGCATCCTTTGCCGACAGATTGTAAAACTGCTCTTTCATCAGCGTGCGCCTTCCTTTCCTTTGATGTATCCCTATATGAGTATTCACGACGAACAAGCCTTAGAACAAAAAGAAGTTATTAAAATGTATCTGAATTGTAACAGAAATGTTTTTGTGTCCCCTTGTCAAATATGGTAAAATAATGTAGAATAAATCGGAAAGGGTGAATAACATGGCAAGAAAAGCAAGAGCAAGAAGCAGTATGGGGACATATAACATAATTCTTTGCGGAAAGGCAGGATTGTTTAGGGAGGATGCGGATTATGAGCATTTTTTAGAGCTTATGGATAAATATATTTCCGATGTTTACGGCTTTTCGCTTACGGAAAATACGGTGTGCATGGCAGCCGGGGAGAGCGAAAAGGGAATTTCGATGGATTTAAAGCCGCTCATTACAAGCTATGCAAGGTACTATAACAAAAAATACAATACCGACGGCAAGGTTTTTGACGGACGCTTTAAAAGCGAGCCGATAGAGAGCCGTAAGGAGCTTGAAAACAGCGCCGCCCTTGCGGCTGCAATACCCGATATAACGGGGAAGGAAGGGTATGTGAGCGAAAACGGCAAAGAGTACGAAATGATTTCGTTTTATGCACCGGTTGCGGGGACAGTAAAAAAGAAAGCCGCACCGAAGAAAGCCGAAGTGCGTGCGGAAAAGAAAAAAAAGAAAAATATGCCGTCATGGCTTTTATAATTTGTTCTAAATCCTTGGACTTGTGCATATAATACAGTATATGTATTCCAAGGAGGAGTGTATTTTGAGATTTATTGTAATAAAGGCGAAGTATATTGTTTTTGCGGCGGCAGCTGTGGTATTGCTTGCGGTAATGTGGAGCTTTACCTCCCGGACGGTGCAGGTGTTTAACGTAAACGGGCGTGAGATACCCATATACTGTGTTGAGAGAGGGGACAATAAAATTGCCCTGACCTTTGACTGCGCATGGAATGACGACGATATAGACGAAATTCTCGATATATTGGACGAGTATGAGTGCAAGGCAACGTTCTTTGTTGTGGGCGACTGGGCGCAGAAATACGGCGACAGTTTGCTTAAAATAAAAAACAGGGGACATGAAATAGGAAACCATTCTTATAATCATGCGGACTACACAAAGCTTAGCTCTGTGCAGATAGACGAGGATTTGGCAAAATGCGATTCGATTATCGAGGAAATAACCGGCTCACAGCCAAAGCTGGTGCGCGCGCCCTCCGGCGGCTACAACAATACCGTTATACAAACCTGTGAGGGCAGGGGCGATATTTATATCCAATGGTCGGTGGACGGAATAGATTACGGCGACGCCGACCCGGATGGGATTTACCGCCGCGTGTGTTCCAATATTAAGGCGGGAGATATAATTCTTCTGCACAACGGAACAAAGTATACGGCAAAGGTACTGCCGCAAATTCTTGAGAAGCTTACAAAAAGCTATGAGCTTGTGACGGTGCCGGAGCTTATTTATACGGATAACTATATAATAGACCATACCGGCTGTCAGAAAAAGGCACAGTAAAAAGGGCATAAAGCCCTTTTTCTATTGAATAAATGCCGGTCCGTCAAGCCCTGCCGGGTGGTCGGGAACAACGGTATGGAAGATGACCGATATTTGAACATCTCCCGAAACATCATCAAGAGGAATACTTACCTTTCTTCCCGATGAACATTCCCCGGAAAATGCCAAAGTGCCGTTTATGTATATGAATACCTCATCACCGGTGATTTTTTTGAACACAACAGCCTTGTCACCGCGGGTGACGCTTGCGGAGGTGCGGTACTGACCGTAGCCCACCGCACCGTTAAACATTGCGTCCAAGCCTGCGGCGGAGGTAAGCTCCCAGGTGTTCATGTCACAGTCGGCAATGACCGATGCCGGGTCGGGCATGGAGTCGGTGACATATATGTATTTTCTCCAGGTTGTGATGTGCTTTTCGTACACCGAGGGGATATACTTAATCGAGCAATCCTTTATAAGCTCAAATTCAACCGTTGCATGAAGCCCCATACATTCAGCATGAAGCAAAGCCTTTTCGCCCTCGGTCCTTTTTACTATTGCCTGGCATCTGCCGTTAAAGAGCCGGCGATAGTCTGCCTTGTCTGCCTCGTGGGAGTTGGGGTCGCCGTTGCCTACGCCGATTATCTCGCAGCCCTCGGTGCAAAAGCGTACAAGCTCATTGCAGTCGGGGACAAATACGCCGTTTTCGTCCGAAAGGCTTACGTTTACCGCCGCCGCATCATCCGTTCCCTCTGCAAAATAGGTCTTTACAGGCTCAAGAACAAGCTTTGCCGGTGCTAAGGCGGTTTTTTGAATATCGGTGTATTGTGCGCCGTCCTTTATGCCCACAGCTTTAAGCTCGCCCGGCTCAAATTCAACCTCCCACTGGCACATATCGTACTTGTCAACATTTTTCTTTCCTAAGGATTTCCCGTTTAAAAACAGCTCCGCTTCGGTGCAGTTGGTATAGAGCATGACTTTTACCTTGTCGCCCTCGTTGTGATTCCAGTGGGGAAGCAGATGGATAACCGGCTCTTTTGAAAAGAAGGCTTTGTTTAGGTAGAATGCGTCCTTTTTAAAGCCGCAGGTGTCCATAATTCCGAACTGTGTGCTTATGGAGGGATAGTCAAAGGGCGTCGGCTCTCCGCGGTAATCAAAGCCCGTCCATACAAACATTCCCATAACATAATCGCGTGTATCAACCTGCTTAAAGCCGTCGCGGTAGGTGTTGCCCCAAGGTGCCGCTTCACTGTCGTAGCAGTCTATGATGTGCTTGTCAAAATCGGTTTTGTACACACCTCTGGTCTGGAATGCGCTGTCGGTTTCGCTGCTTATCATGGGCTTTTTGGGAAACTGTTCATGGAATTTATCATAATTTGCCGTATTGTAGTTAAGTCCCGCAATATCCACAGCAAAAACCGCTCCGTCCTCTTCGAGATAACCGCCGTCCATTGCCGCGGTGATAAAGCGCGAATTATCAAGAGCGCGTATTTCATCGGCAAGTCTTTTGGCAAGCTTCTGCCCGGTAAAGCTGCCCTGGAGCGGTTCCTCGTTTAATACCGAATACATAACAATGCTCGGATGGTTTCTGTCTCTTAACACCATGTCCCGCGCCTGCAAAAGACCGTTCGGCGAGGTGGAAAAGCTTCTGATTTCATCCATTACCAAAAGACCGTATTCATCACATAAATCGAGAATTTGCTCATCCACATTACCGTGGGAGCAGCGGTAGGCATTCGAGCCCATTTCCTTTAAAAGCTTTATTCTGTATTCGTTTACCGAGTCGGGAACCGCAACGCCCACTCCGGCGTGATCCTGATGATTGCAGGTGCCGTAAAGCTTTAGGGGTCTGCCGTTTAGGAAGAAGCCCTTTTCGGGATCAATATCGATTGTACGGAAGCCGAAGCGCACCGTACGCGAATCAAAAAGCTCATCGCCTATATACAGCTCGCTTACCAGGCGATAGAGATGCACCTCGTCCACATCCCAGAGATACGGGCTGTAGGTAAGCATTTTTTGGGTTATTTCCGTTTCGCGGCAAATGTCATGCTCCGATTCCTCCTTGCCCACAACGTTATCGTTTTCGTCAAGAATATAGGATTTTAAGCGTATGCGTCCGTTCCCGATAAGGGTTGTCTTTGCCGTAACCTCCCATACGTCCGCACTCTTTTTTTCGGGCAGAGCAAACACACCCCAAGGCTTTATATGGGTTTTATTGAATTTGCAAAGGTCGACGTGGCGGTAAATTCCGGCGCCCTCATACCACCAGCCCTCGCCGACAGATGCGTCTGCAAATACCGCAAGTGAATTTACGGCACTGCCGTAAAGAGCCATGTCCGTAATGTTTACGACAAAGGAATTGTAGCCGCCGAAGTTGCGGTATACCTCCGAGCCGTTCAGATATACGACGCAGTGAGAGGAAACACCGCCGAATATTATGTAAAGCTCCTTGTCCCTGTCCGCTTCGTCAAGGAGAAATTTTTTAAAATACCAGCCCTTGCCCCGCGCCTTGTAGCCTAAAGCGGGACCGAAGCGTTCGTCAAAGTCATTGTAAACAGCCCAGTCATGGGGGAGATTTACATCTAAGCAGTCCGAAATATCAAAATTCGGGCTTGCACCGCCGGGTGCACCGCCGGCCTTTGCCGCCATATAAGCCTCCGTATGCGTGGTAACTTTAGCTTCTATATCACCGGGGTGAAATTTCCACCCGCGATCCAATCTGTAGGTTTCCATATGTATAGCCTCCTCGGATATAAGTATGAATATATTATAGCATACAGGATGAAAATTGTAAATATTAAACAGAAAAATAAAGGTATTTTTGATGATATAAAAATGGTGACAATATTAAAAAGTTTAAGATACTGTAAATTGGGGAATTTGTATAAAATTTTTATATAAAACTATTACATTTGACGTTTTTGCTTTTGTTTACAGATAAGCATTGACGACAATGTATATGTATGCTATAATATATCCGACACAAGGGTTAAAAATGTAGTGGAATTTACAATGCATAATAAAAAGAGACTTATGATAAAAATTGTATGTACGATAGTATATGTGATTTTTATTTACACAATGTATGCAGCAAAAAAAGAATGTATATATTTAAAATGGCTGGGAGTTCAATGCCCCGGCTGCGGAATGACGCGCGCATGGATTGCTGTTTTAAACCGCGATATTTTAGGAGCGTTTTCGTTTAATCCGATGTTTTGGTCCGTGCCGATTATATATGTATTCTTTTTGACGGACGGACATATTTTTAAAAGCAAATGGATTAATTATTTAATATTGGCGCTTATTTTATGCGGTTTTGTTGCTGTTTTTTTGTTTCGTCTTTTTTGATGTTGTACACAACCCTGTTAAGGGTTTGAGATAAAGGAGGTAATATTCATGTTTTGCAGAAACTGCGGACAACAAATTGAAGACAATGCGGCAGTTTGTATTCACTGCGGTGTGGCAAAGGGTCAGGGAACGAAATATTGTAATAATTGCGGTGCTGAAACCTTGCCAAACGCTGCTGTGTGTACAAAATGCGGAGTGGCGCTGGCGGTGCAGCCGGCTGAGGGTGAGCGTAAATCAAAGCTTACCGCAGGGTTATTGGGAATTTTTCTCGGAGGACTCGGAATCCATAACTTCTATTTAGGTTATACCGGAAAAGGAATTGCTCAAATATGTCTTTCGTTCTGCTTCGGAGCCGGAGCTATTTGGGGATTTATAGAAGGTATTTTGATTTTGACCGGAAATATAAATAAAGACGCAAAAGGCGTTCCGCTCAAAGAATAGGAGGATACGAATGAATCAGACATCAAATTTTTCGGCAGCACCTGTATATGTTGCAAATATGAAAACCAACAGAGGACTTTTGAAGTATATTCTTCTTTCGATTATAACATTGGGGATTTATTCAATTGTTGCATTTTCATCTGTTTCATCGGATATAAATATCATTTCAAGCAGATATGACGGAAAAAGAACAATGCATTACTGTCTGTTGTGTTTCCTTGTAGGACCGATTACTCTCGGTATTGCGAATTTGGTTTGGTTTCACAAGCTGTCTAACAGAATCGGTAATGAGCTTAGAAGACGCAATATAGCATACTCTTTTGATGCAGCTTCTTTTTGGCTGTGGAGCATACTCGGTTCACTTATCATTGTAGGACCGTTTGTGTATCTGCATAAGTTATTTCATGCAATGAATTTATTGAGTGAAAGCTATAACTTAAACGGTTGAGTTTTGGTGCGGAGCTTTGGGAGAGCAATTTGAAATTGTTTGTCCCAAAGCTCTGTTTTTTGTGGATAAAAATCGTAAAAGGTCTTGAAAATCAAGGGGAATAATGGTATAATAAGAGAAATCGACAGAAAGGATATATAAGAATGACAAACGAAACAGTGATTGTTCTTGATTTCGGGGGACAGTATAATCAGCTCATCGCAAGAAGAGTAAGAGAATGTAATGTATACTGTGAGGTAATGCCCTACAGTAAAGGCGTTGATGCCGTAAGGGCCAAAAATCCTGTGGGTATAATATTCACCGGAGGACCGAACAGTGTATATGAAGAAGGCTCACCGAAAATAGACAAGGAAATATTTGAGTTGGGTGTACCGGTTTTAGGCATATGCTACGGCAGCCAGCTTATGGCGTATCTTCTCGGCGGAAAGGTGGAAAGGGCGCAAAAGCGCGAATATGGTAAAATAGAAATAAAGCATTCAAACAGTCTGCTTTTTGACGGGATCGAGGAGGAAACGGTTGTATGGATGAGCCATACCGACTATGTTTCGGCTTTGCCAGAGGGCTTTGTGGTCACCGCGGTGTCGGAAAACTGCCCCTGCGCGGCGTACGAAAATCCGGAAAAGAAGCTTTATGCGGTACAGTATCACCCGGAGGTAAATCATTCGGTAAAGGGCAAGGAAATGCTGCATAATTTCCTGTATAAGGTCTGCGGCTGCAAGGGCGACTGGTTAATGAGTGACTTTGCAAAGAGATCAATAGAGGCGTTAAGAGAGAAAATAGGGGATAAAAAGGTGCTTTGCGCGCTGTCGGGCGGTGTTGACAGCTCGGTTGCGGCGGTAATGCTGAGCAAAGCGGTAGGCAAGCAGCTTACCTGTATTTTCGTGGATAACGGACTTCTAAGGAAAAATGAAGGCGACGAGGTAGAAACACTGTTTCGCAATCAATTTGATATAAATCTCATAAGGGCAAACGCACAGGACAGATTTTTGGGAAAACTGGCAGGTGTTAAGGAGCCGGAAAGAAAGAGAAAGATAATCGGCGAGGAGTTTATAAGAGTATTTGAAGCGGAAGCAAAGAAGATAGGAACGGTTGATTATCTTGTGCAGGGAACGATATATCCCGACGTAATAGAAAGCGGTGCGGGGGACGCAGCGGTAATCAAGAGCCATCATAATGTGGGCGGCTTGCCGGAGCACGTTGATTTTAAAGAGATAATCGAGCCGCTGAGAGATTTATTCAAGGACGAGGTAAGACAGCTGGGAATTGAACTGGGCTTGCCGGAAAAATTCGTATGGCGTCAGCCGTTCCCCGGACCGGGACTTGCGGTGCGGGTTATAGGGGAGATAACCGAGGACAAGCTCAAAATTTTAAGGGACGCAGATGCGATTTTCAGAGAAGAAATTGCCAATGCGGGATTAGACAGAAGTATCAACCAATACTTTGCGGTCATTACGGACATGAGAAGCGTGGGAGTAATGGGCGACGGCAGAACCTATGACTACACATTGGCGCTAAGAGCGGTCACCACCAACGATTTCATGACAGCCGATTGGGCAAGAATTCCATTTGAGGTACTTGAGGTAGTGTCAAACAGAATCATAAACGAGGTAAAGCACATAAACAGAATAGTCTACGACATAACCTCCAAGCCCCCGGCTACTATTGAGTGGGAGTAAACAGAAAAATCCCTGAAGTCCGCATAAACAGCGGATTTTCGGGGTTTCTTTTTGCCTTTTGAGTACATTTTGAGTACATTTTATGCTTTTTTGCTTTCAATAGATTTCAATGTTTCGCCATTTTCGCTTTTCCATGCCTGCGGACCACTTATGCTATATCCAGCTGCAAAGGCTGCTGCCGCAGAAGAACTTGCAAATATTTTATCCACTTGCAATGTGTCATCAACAATTTCGCCGACTGCTCTGCTTTGTTCAACTTTCTTTTTAATTCCTTTATCAAGCGAACTTGCAGATTCCTTATGTATCTTCGAACCTTTAAGTAAAACAAACCCATCCGTAGTTTGAATGCAATGGGCAGTTCCGTTTACAAATTTCATATGATATAACTTTTGCGATTCTTGAGTCTGATTGTTGGAATCGGAAATCTTTTCAAATACTTTGTGTCCAAGAGCATTTACAAGAATTTTAGCATTGTATATAAACTCTTCCAATTCAGCTTGATCTGCTTCAGAAACAGTAGATTTAGTTGGTATATTAGAGTTGTCAATTGAATATCTGCCGGCTTCAGTCGCAATTCTGTGAAATTCGTGTTCAAGATATTTGATATGAGCTTTATTGAGGTTATCGTCTTTACTGATAAAAGCAATAACTTCATTCCAATTGTCTTTTTTTGCAATATGCTCTTTTAATCGTTTTATTATATTTTCTGCCTCACCTACATATATGAGAGGTTTTTCTTTATCATCGTCATATCCAAATAAAAAATAGATTCCCGGTGAAGATAATTCATCTCTACTCTCACTTTCTTTAACCATATTTCTTGGAATCTTATAGGCTACGCCCGTCCAGTTTGAAAGTTCACATATCCACCTTTTATTTGGACTTCCGTCCAATAAAAATAATTTTATCACTTTACCAAAAGCCATATTTATAACTTCCTCATTTAATAATTATAATTAGGCAAAATTTTAATTGAGACACCGCCGCCTGCATTAAGCGAAATATACGAGTGCTGAAGTTCAAGCTCAAGAACTTCTTTTTGCTGTTATTTTTATATATTATATCAAATGATTAAAGACCGAACCTGTTTTTGTGCTTTTTTAAGAACATGCAACCCGCGCCGATTTTCATAAATATTTTGGCAGCAATATTTATGAAAATACGGTTGATTTTTCTTTTAAATATGCTAAAATATTAGTGACGGATTGCAGCGTCGAAGCTGCCCTTTATGAACCGCTCGGCAAGCGCCGCCATCTCGGCCGGAGACTCTGCCATATCGCCCTCAAGCCACGCATGGCAAAGCCCGGTACAGCCTGATGAAACATAGCTGAAAAAGTAGTCAAATTCCGCCGCTTTATCAGGCTGCGGATTCGGCATGTCGGCAAGGCACTTTTCGCGGACAACGTTTTTGAGCTTATTGATAAATGCCGCGTCGCCGTGCTTGCTCACAAGGGCGCGCGCAAGGTTTGCGTTTTCGGCCAAAAGCTCAAACAGCTTTTCAAGAAGAGGAAAGAGTCGTTTTGAATCCGCAGTCGGCATATAATTTGTTATGATCGAATTGAATTTTTCAAAGAGATCGGCCTGGATCTTATCGACCATATCGAAAACATCTTTATAATGAAGATAGAATGTTCCGCGGTTTATGTCCGCCATATCGGCGATCTCGCGGACGGTGATGTTGCTCAAAGGTTTTTCGGCAAGCAGCTTTGCCAGTGCGTCCGTCATCAGGCGGCGCGTTTTGCGAACTCTGCGATCATCGGAATTTACCATAGTTAATACCTCCCAAATGGACAGCATACAGCATTTTTGTCCATTAAAATACATTTTTTTCGCAATTGTATATTGCATTAATAAACCCTAATGTTTATAATATTATTATAATTGTTTAATTAACATTTGTCAATTATTATTTTGTAAAAGGAGAGTGCTTATGGAGGAGAAGACCAAGGATAATCCGAAAGGCTTTGAAAAGGTTGCGGCATTTATAGTAGACAAAAGAAAAGCGTTCTATTTTATATATGCTATAATAGCTGTTTTTTGTATAATATCGTCTGGCTGGGTCAAGGTTGACAACAAGCTTACCGACTATCTTGATGAGGAGACGGAGACCAGGCGCGGGCTTTCCATTATGGAAGAGGAGTTCACTACATATGCCACCGCGAAAATAATGGTTGACAATATCTCATATGAGAGCGCCGAAAAGCTTTCGGATAAACTAGCAGAGCTTGACGGTGTAAAGTCCGTTGCGTTTGACGACACGGATAAGCACTATAACGAGTCGTCGGCGCTTTTCACTCTCACGTTCGAGGGGGACGAGGACGACGAAATATCATCCGAAGCGCTTCAGAATGCCGAGGATTATCTCGGGGGATATGATTATTACATTTCGGCGGAGCTCGGAGATACAAAGGCGAACCGAATCAACAACGAAATAAACATCGTTATGGTAATAACATGTGTTATTATCATTGCGGTTTTACTTTTCACATCGAAAACATATATGGAGGTCCCGGTCATGCTGGCGACCTTCGGTATGGCGGCGCTCATTAATAAAGGAACAAACTTTATGTTCGGAACGATCTCGTTCGTTTCAAATTCCGTTGCCGTCATACTCCAACTGGCGCTCGCTATTGACTATGCGATCATTCTTTGCCATCGCTACACAGAAGAGCGTGAGACAAAAGAGCCTTATGAAGCTGTTGTCGCGGCGCTTTCCAAGGCCGTTCCGGAGATCTCCGGCAGTTGCCTGACGACGCTTTCCGGACTCGCGGCGATGATGTTTATGCACTTCAAGATCGGTTTTGATATGGGTATTATCCTTATCAAAGCGATAATCATAAGCATTCTTTGCGTGTTCACGTTTATGCCGGGACTTATATATACCTTCAGTGATAAGATCGATAAGACGCACCACAGAAGCTTTGTGCCGAATATCGATGCGTGGGGAAGGATCGTCATCAAGCTTAAGGTGATCGCACCCTGCATTTTTGCCGGACTTTTGGTGATTGCATTCATTCTTTCCAATATGTGTCCCTATGCATACAGCTACACACTTTTATCGACAGTGAGAAAGAACGACTCGCAGATCGCAGAGCAGATGATATCGGAGACTTTCGCGCCGACCAACGTTGTCGCCATTTTGGTTCCGACCGGGCGATATGACGACGAAAAGGCGCTCTCTGAGGAGCTGTCGAAGCTTCCGGAGATCGACACTGTGACCGGGCTTTCGAGCACCGAGGCGATGGACGGCTATATGCTGGCCGACAAGCTCAGTCCAAGAACATTTTCAGAGCTTACCGATATGGATGTGGAGCTTGTGCGTTTTCTCTATGCGGCATATGCCGTTGACGATGAAAATTACGGAAAGATTATCGGCGGTATCGACAATTACGAGGTTCCGCTAATAGATATGTTTGAATTTTTGTACGATGAGGTCGATAACGGCACGATCACATTGGATGATGATCTGCGCTCCGACCTTGACGAAATCAATTCCGACCTTGAAGACGGTAAAAAACAGCTTAAGGGCAAGAATTATTCAAGAATTGTGCTCGAGCTGAATCTTCCTGAGGAGACGGAGGAAACGTTTGCATTTCTTGAAACGATCAGAAATAAGGCGACAAAGTATTACGGAGACGACGTTATTTTGTGCGGTAACTCAACCAACGACTACGATTTATCATCGACATTTGGGCAAGATAACCTTCTTATCAGCATTCTTTCAGCGCTGTTTGTCGTGATAATTCTTCTTGTCACTTTCCAGTCGGCCGGACTGCCGATAATACTTATCATCGTTATTTTAGGCAGCGTATGGATGAACTTCTCGTTCCCGATAATCGAGGGAAATCATATGTTCTTCTTAAGCTATTTGGTCGTAAGCTCGATTCAGATGGGTGCGAATATCGACTATGCGATAGTTATCACGAACCGTTATATCGAGTTAAGACAGACGATGGACAAAAAGGACGCGATAATAAAGACCTTAAGCCTTGCGTTCCCGACAATATTTACATCTGGAACTATTTTAGCATCAGCCGGTATCATCATCGGCCTTATGTCGACCGACTGCGCGATTGCATCGATCGGAACATGCTTGGGGCGCGGAACGATAATATCAATGGTGCTTGTTATGGGAATCCTGCCGCAGCTTCTCCTGCTTGGCGATAAGATCATTGATAAGACGGCATTTAAGGTCGGCCTTCACGGCAAGAAGCTTTCGCTTTCCGGTA
>JAQXZB010000084.1 GCA_029226975.1 Clostridiales bacterium
AAAAAACAGTCTTGCATCAATGGGGAAGCATTCGGAAAATATTGTATTTTCCCGAATGGCTAAAAATCTTGAAAATCTTACAAAGGGGTTAATATCCTTCAGTTCCATTGCAAGCTCCTTTCTTTGCTTATCGCTTCACGCGGTATCCGGCAAACGGTATACATCTTTATTTTGTGCTAAAACATCTTTATTTTGTATATTGATTATAGCATAATTTTTTGTTAAAATCAAGATACTATAAAAAGAAAACGGAGGAATTTTTTATGATTACACGCAAAAAAGAAAGAACAGCAAACATTGCATTTTTTTCTGTGATTCATGAGGTGTATTTTGACCAGTTTGAGGGACTTGAAAAATCTTTAAACGGTTATCACGCCGATACAGTGAAATTGGTGGAAAAAAATGGCGTAAAGGTGTTTGACTACGGTATTGTCGGCTCTAACAGTAAAGCATTTGAAGTAGCGGAAAAAATCAATGGAGATAAGATAGACCTTATCATATGCAATATGATTACATACGCTACTTCATCGGTTTTTGCACCCATAGTGCAAAACACCAATGCACCGATTATTCTTACAGCGTTACAGCCGCTTATGCATATGGATTACTCAAAGGCCTGCACATTTATGCAGCTTGAGAATGATAATATTTGTTCTGTACCGGAGTTTACGGGTGTTGCGGTTCGTTTCGGGAAGCCTGTAAAAGATGTTATTATAGGCTGCTTGTATAATGATAAGGACGCAGAAAATGAAATCTCCGAATGGTGTGATATTGCAAAGGTTCTGCATGATTTAAAGGGCGCAAGACTGGGTCTTATGGGGCATGTTCTTGAGGCAATGTATGATATGCACGCAGACCCTACAGCAATATCTTCGGCATTCGGACTGCATATTCCGCTGCTTGAAATTGATGATGTTGTAAAGGAATATAAAAAGGTTACAACAGAAGAAATTGAGGCAAAGAAAGCATTGATTCTTGAAGAATTTGATACGCCGACGCCGGTAAGCGACCCTGTTACAATGAAGCTTACGGATGCGGACCTTGAAAAGGCGGCAAAGGGGGCGGCGGCACTTGACCGGCTTATTGACACATTCAAGCTTGACGGTCTTGCGTATTATTATGAAGGTCAGGAGAATACAATACAACGTGAAGTTGCAACCTCATTCATTGTGGGCAATTCAATACTTAATGCGCAAGGAACACCGATGTGCGGCGAATTTGACATTAAAACGCTGATTGCCATGCTTATTATGGACAGACTTAACATAGGCGGCAGCTTTGCGGAATTTCATCCCTTTGACTTTAACGAGGACTTTATTCTTGTAGGTCACGACGGCCCGCATCATATCGCTATAGCGGAGGGCAAGCCTATTTTGAGAAGTCTTACAAAATTCCACGGCAAGCCGGGAAGCGGTGCGTCGGTTGAGTTTAAGCTAAAGGAAGGGCCGATTACAATGCTGGGCATCACACAGACGCAGGGCGGAAAGTTCAAATTTGTAATAGGCGAAGGTTACTCTAAAAAAGGACCTATCCCGCCGACAGGAAATACAAATACAAGAGGATTTTTTGAACCTACAACAAAGGAATTTATAAAGAGATGGGTAATGGAAGGCCCGACACACCATTACGCATTGGGAATAGGACACCATGCAGGTACAATTAAAAAGATTGCCGATGTTTTGGGAATAGAAAGTGTGATTGTAAAATAAGGAGAATATATTATGTTTAAAAGAATAACGCTTGAATTGAGCCTTAAGCCTTTCAAGAAAACAGATGATAAATACATAGACTCGGTAATACGAAAAATGTTTATTCAATGGATGCCGTTACTTAAAGAGCGCGAAGAAATTTCCGTTATGATGTGGGTATCGGACGGAAGTGAGATATTGGATTATAATGCAGATGAAAATACTGCATTTGAGTGGTGCAGCTATGTCGGAACTGCAAACAAAAAACTCTTATCGGACGGAGAAGATCCGGAAACGTCACTTCATGAAAGAAAACAGAAATATATAAAAAATCCGCCTGTTATGACATACGGCGTTTTAAAAAACATAGTCTCCAAAATCAAATCAATCGGTAATGAGCTATACCCAAATTCCAAAATAACGGTAGGTGAAACCTTTGACATCGGACCCGAATTTGCCATGTCAGATTTTAAGTATAATCGTCATAAGGAAATTACATCGGGACAGAAGCTTGATAGCTTCGGATTTGTTGATGCAACGGCGCTTTTAAACGGTGATAATCGTTGCTACGGTGCATATCCCGACGGTATTCCCGATAAAACTCCGTTTGCGACATTTTTGGGCAAGCAGGCGAATATCTTTTTGCGGGATATGGGGTTTGACTACATTTGGCTTTCCAACGGTTTCGGATTCAGTGACTGTCCCTGGAGCTTTGAGGGAAAAATATTTGACGGTAAAGAATTTAGACCTGACAGGCTATGTGTGGTAAAGAACAAGATTAAAGAATTTTGGACGCTGTTTAGGAAAGAATGTCCCGATATTCTTGTTGCAACAAGGGGTACAAATAATTCGGTCGGTATCGATTATGCAACGGACGGTGTACCGCTTTGGGATATTTATAACGGAAGACTTAATATTGTGCCGCCGCCAAATTCGCCATGGGCTGCATTAAACGATAACTTTGGGCTTGAGATTATGGGGCATATGACAAGAATATGTGAATTGCCCAAAGACGAATTTCTGTTCCGCTATTACATACATGACCCATGGTGGATAAATTCTCCATGGTATGACCGTTACGGCGGTGAGCCGCACGATATATATTTACCTATGGCTGTTTCAAGAATAGATGCCGCCGGTAATGTATGCTCGGCCGAATTACTCAACATTTTGACGGTTGACAATTCATTTGGAGATATGCCCGATGCTTGTGTAAATGAGCCGTTGCCCCATATATTAAAGGCTGAAAAGGATGCGGCAGATAAGCCGTCGCCGCTGGTATGGGTTTATCCGATGCGGGAATTTACAACAACAACCGATGTAAATACGCTTTCGGAAATGTATTATGGCGATAGGTATATAATGGATGCAATAAATGACGGATTTCCTTTAAATTGCGTTGTATCTTCCGATAACTTCCTAAAGCATGACCTGAGCATATACAAAGCAAGTATATTGGTATCGCCCATACCTCAAACGCCGGAGGTTTCGAATAAATTATCGGAGTTTGAACAAACAGGCGGTAAGGTTATATATTACGGAAGTGAAGAAAAGCTGTCCGAATTGTCAAATGCCAAGAATAAGGCGGCATTTACATCATCACCGTCAAAAATCAGAGAAATGCTTGAAGGCTTCGGATACGGTATTAAATTCAATAAAATATCTGAAGAGGTGAAATCGCCTTGTATAACGGTGTCGCCAAGCGATAATGCTATGTTATTTTCTGTGTATAATCCGAATTTGACGAACCAAACGGCATTAAAATTCCCGTTGGGAGCGCCGATTTTGACGGGAACAGACTGTGAAATGAAAGACGGATATTCCCTGTATCATTTCGGCAGAAGCGAACACAAGGAATGCAGGGTCTTTGCCCGGCAGGAAAAAGGAATAGTATCATTAAAGGAAATTGCTCCGGTGAGTGTGGCATATCATAGAATACTGCGTATTACCGGTTTGAATGACGCAACGGTTTGCATATTCCCGGAAAAACGGGGGAATGAAACATTGAAGGTTTCAAGCGTTCTCCAAGGTGATTTTACTCCGGTATATGTTGAGGGATTTGAACGAGTTGAGGATTCTGTATATGGCATATACTATAGGGGTGAGCATATTTCGGGGGACTACACTATTTTGCTGCCTCGGTAACATAGGCAAGAGATGAATGGAGAAGAATATGAAAGATATAAAACAAATTTTAAGTCAGTTGTCAATTGAAGAAAAATCGGCTATGCTAACCGGAAAAGAAGGAATGGGCATGCGAGGAGCACAGCGTCTCGGAGTCCCCGATGCGGAAATGGCAGACGGACCGCTGGGAGTGAGAATCGAGCATGGCGAGGAATATAACTGCACATCGTTCCCATGCCTTGCCGCTGTCGGTTCTTCATGGAGCAGAGAAACGGCATATGAAATGGGCAAGGCTATTGCCCAAGATTGTATACAGCATGACAAGGATATAATTTTAGGACCCGGTGTAAATATCAAACGAACTGATTTATGCGGCAGAAATTTCGAGTATTTTTCCGAAGACCCTGTGCTTACGGGAGAAATGGCGGCAGCGTATATTAACGGAGTTCAGGAATTGGGCGTTGGTACAAGCCTAAAGCACTTTGCTATGAATAATCAGGAGGTTGACAGATTGTTTGTTAATGCCGAAATTGATGAGCGTACCATGCGTGAAATTTATCTTAAGGGTTTTGAGATTGCGATTGAAAAATCAAATCCCACAAGCGTTATGTGTGCTGTTAATAAGGTTAATGCAGTTCTTTGCAGTGAAAACAAGCATCTGCTGACAGATATATTAAAAAAAGAATGGAACTACAATGGTTTTGTTGTGTCGGACTGGGGATGTGCAAAGGATATAGCAAAATCAATAAGTGCCGGCCTGGATTTAATGATGCCTTCCAAGGGTGATATTTCAGAGGATATTAAAAAAGCTTTGGAAGAGGGGAGAGTTACCGAAGAGGCGATAGATGGTGCTGTTGAGAGAATTTTGAGATTTTTGATGAATCATAAAACAAAACAGATTGATTATGATCGTCATAAACAGCATGATATTGCAACAAAGATTGCAGAGGAAAGTATTGTTTTGCTCAAAAATGATGACAATATTCTTCCTATTAAAAACGGTAAGAAGATTGTTGTACTGGGTGAGTATGCAAATAAGCCTGTAATTGCCGGATTTGGAAGCTCAAGAGTTTATGTACAAAAAGAATATATAGACAGTCCGGTTGAATGTATGAAAAAATTATTGCCGGATTCCGAAATCACATATATACCCATGTATTCAACCGACAGATATTTTGATGATACGCATTTCAGCTGCCTTTCTCAGTTGGGAAATATCGAGGAGGCGGATGTGGTGGTTATGTTTGTCGGCAGACAGCAGTCGGTTGAAACAGAGGGTACAGACCGCATATCATCGCATATTGATTCGTATTATGAGTTTTTCATAAAACGTATATATCCGAGAAACAAAAATATCGTTTTGGTAATGCAGACCGGCAGCACCGTCCTGCCGCTGACGTGGCAGGAGATGCCTAAGGGAATTGTTCAAATGTGGTTCGGCGGCGAAGGCGGGGGAAAGGCTGTTGCAAATGTACTGTGCGGAGAGGTAAACCCGTCCGGCAAGCTTGCCGAAACATTCCCCTTAAAATCAAGATGCGACATAGATTATCCGGGCGATGGATATAAAGTCTGCTATGATGAAAAATGGAGAGTGGGATACAGATATTATGATATGCATCCGAGAAAAATTTGGTTCCCGTTCGGTCATGGTCTTTCATACACGAATTTTGAGTATTCTAATTTAAAGATTACTCCGATGGACGCAGGTGTGAAGATAAGACTTGATATAAAAAATACAGGTGATATGGACGGCAAAGAGGTTGTTCAAGTGTATGTATCAGACAGAGTCAGCACTGTTTCAATGCCGGACAAGGAACTTAAGGATTTTGCCAAAGTCTTTATTTTGGCGGGTCAAACCAAAACAGTTGAATTTATCCTGTCAGACAAGCAATTATCATATTATAATACAACTCTTAATAAATGGGTTACAGAACCCGGTGTGTTTGACATATTGGTGGGAGCCTCAAGTCAGGACATACGCCTAAGAGGTAAGTATGTATATGATAAGGAGTGCGAATATACTTTGAATTATTCCGCTGAACAAATTATGGGATAATTTCGTTTGAGATAAAAAACGCCTTCTGTGGTAGAATAGAACTCACAGAAGGTGTTTTTTTGTGCGAAAAAGAAAAGCTTAAATCATAACATGACAGGATTTCTAAAGAAAAAGCACTATTTTTAATTTAATATTTCATGAAAATATTGTATAATATAGATATATTATGTCTTTTTTGGGGGTGATGTTATTATGTTTAGAATGTTGCAGAAAAAGTTTTATTTTGTTATACTTGTTATTGCCGCATTGCTTTTTGCCATTATGGTATCGGCATATTTCGTTATAGATAAGGCATTGACGGATGATTATACTGCCAAAATAAATGATATAACGAGAAAAATAATAAATGATTTTCGTATCAAGACCGATTATATAGAAAGCATAGCGTGTTTCTTTAAGGATGGGCTTGATGAAATATCAGACAGCTCCGGAACGGTTTTTGAAAAAAATTTTAATACCGATGTTAATAAAATCAAAATATATAACAGTGACATCGACGGTGCGGGCGTATTTTACAATAACGGATATAAAGCCGTTACCGATTCGCGGTATCTGAGGGCCGCGCCGGAATTGTTTGAAATGATAGGGGACAAAGATGAAATTGTTTGGGTGGCGTTGAACAGTGAGAATGAGAGCACAAACAGCTTGTTTTTATTGATGCCTTTGGAAAATTCGGAGGAAGAGAAAAGCGGAATTATTATGCTGGAGGTTACATCATTAAAAAAAGGATTAAAAGCAGATAACATATTTTTGCAAAATACTGAGATTTATTTTGATACACCGAAGGACAGGCTGTATATTCTGGAAACGGACAATAAGGATGATAAAGAGGATAACATATATATAAATGAGGAAATTCAGTCAGGTCTGAATTTGGCAGTGAATATTTCCATGCGGGGATTAAGAGCGCAGATGAATAAAGTAAAAGTATATATGATTATCTTTTATCTGGTATTTTTGATGTTGGCGATAACGGCTGTTCACAGAACGGTGCAAAAAATTGTAAATGAATTGACAGCCTTAAAAAAGGATATTGATGACTATACATTAAGCAAGTAGAAAAAAGGAGGATTATAATGACAACTGTACTGATTGTAGATGACGAGTATTTGGTTAGGCGCGGAATAAGAGAAACCATAGACTGGAAAAGCTATGGCTTTGAAATAGTCGGCGAAGCTGCCAACGGAATTGAGGGCTTTGAAAAATACATGGAGCTAAGACCCGATATTATAATTACCGATGTCAGAATGAAGCGCGCCACCGGTCTTGACTTTATCGAAAAAATGAAGCAGGTTGAGGACTTTGATTCGGGCATTGTAATAATATCTGCTTATGATGATTTTTCGTATGTAAAAAAAGCGCTTGAAAATAAGGTGAGTGCATATTTGCTAAAGCCTATACAGGAAAAGGAATTGGTTTCGGTAATGCTCAGAATACAAAGCGAGCAAAAGGAAAAACGCCAAAAAGAAAATCTTATGGAGAATGTGACCCGGCAGCTGCCGTGGATAAGAAATAATTTCTTAAAGACCGTATTGGAAAACAAAGAAGCCGACCCCGATGAAATCAAGGAGAAATTCACACTTTATGATATTCCCGTACCCGATGATGAATATACCGTAGTGTGTATGAAGCTTGATAATATTATGAGCGTTGCGGAAAATACAAGACAGCTTCAGCTTGACATGGAGGAAACTCTGGCATACTGCGCCGGACTTCCCAACAGTTTGAAATTTGTTTCATGCGTTATATCCGATTGCAGCATGGCGCTTTTGATTTTTCACCATGATGATAATTACAAGCTGCTGCAGTCATCAATATCACCGCTGACGGATTTTTTGGCTGTTATACAGGAGATGTTTGAAACCGTTACAAACAGAACAATCTCAATAGGATATTCTATGGGACATTGCGGTGTTGAGGAACTTGCAACGGCATATAAGGAGGCACAAAGGGCGCTGTCGCATAAGAGTTTTCTGGGCAATAATTCAATAATAGACTTTATAACCGTACCCAAAACAATGAACTCAGCCCTTGTTTTTCCTATTGATGATATAGAAAAAATATTGGAGGCTGCAAAGGAAAATGATCATGAAAAGGCGAAGAAAATTTTGGATAGTTTTTTCGGCAAGGTTAAGAAGGATTCGTCCATAGATATTGAAAGCCTTAAAGATGTTATTTTGGAAACTTCAATAATGATACTGCGCCATCGTTTCAGAAATGTTGAGGAAATAAACCAAATTTATAACCGCAAGCTTGTTCCGTCAAATGAAATTAAAAGGCTGGAAACGGTTGACGATATAGAGCACTGGACGCGGGAGCTTGTCGATAATATTTTTGAAAAGCCCGAACGAAACGATAAAAATGTATATGTGTTCAAAATCAAGGAATATATCAAGCACGAATATAACCGTCCCATTACTGTCGAAGATGTTGCTTCAAACCTGAACATAAGCTCATATTATCTTATGCATATCTTTAAAGAGGAGATGGGAATAACATTTAATCAGTATCTTACCCAGGTCCGCATAAGCAAGGCAAAAGAAATGCTCAAATCCGGACAATACAAGGTATATGAGGTGGCGGAAGCAACAGGATATAAGGATGCGTCGTATTTTTCGTATATATTCAAAAAAATGACGGGTGTAAGTCCTAAAAAGGCAATGACGCTGTAATAAATTAAAAGGTAAATGAAACTATGAGGATATTTGATGTAATAGACGATAGGGATGCCGGCGGCGATAAGGAGCCGGAGCGAAAGTCGGGAAAATTTAAAAAAATTTTCAATCGTATATATATGCGGTTGTTTATGATAATTATAGTTTTTTCGGTTGTACCGTGCCTTGTAATAAACCTCTGGACAAATTATTATATTAACAATGTGGTTTTTGAATATTACTTGGAGGAATACCTGGACAGTATCTACGGAGATATTCAAAGTATACTTAACAATTATATAGACCAGATTTCATCATATTCCTCGTCTGTTATTTCGGACGGCAGGATATATAGTATTTATGAGGATGCGGCACTTACAAATCAGCAGAAGGAGGAGAAAATAAGAGAATATATAAACCTATACCAAAAACCCGGGGATTTGGTAGCCAATATAGATATAGTTGTCGATGACAACTTTAAATTCAGACAATACCCGGTGGAAATGACCGAACTGTCATCAAGCTATAAGTCGAAAATAACGCATACCAATATATTGATTGCAAGCGACATTGCAAGTGACGCATCGGGCGGCAAATATATAGTATTCGGCAGACAGGGATACAGCATGTATAAAAATAAACGGCTGTTTGATTTGTATCTCTATGTGCCCGAAGAAAAGATATACAATGCGATTTCGGAATTAAACGGTAATGATAATCTCATTTTTATTACTGCGGGTGATAAGGTTGTATGCCATCCCGATAAGAGTATTTTGGGCAGATATATGTTTTCGCCCATGCCGAGCTATGACGATGCGGCTGTCAACAGACGAAACGGAGGAAATTACTTTTACGGAAGCAAGAAAATAGATTTAAAGATTGCCTCCGAGGACGTTTGGAAGATTGAGAGCAAAATGAGCTATAGCTGGTTTAACAGGATAGCGGACAGATTTAAGGATGAGACAGAAATGCTTGTGGCTGTCAGCATAGTTATATCTCTTCTTGCGGCAATGTTCATACCTATTTCTCTGCTTAAATCAATGTCGATTTTAAAACGGAGAATGGCGGATTTTGCAAAGGGTAAAAGCGAGGGCGTGATGTATGATGAAAACTCTTTTTCGGAGATTTACGCATTGGAAGAAAGCTTTAACAGAATGATTGTGGAGATAAACAGTCTTATACAGAAAAACAATATTGAAAAAGAGAAGCAAAAAAGAGCGGAGCTTAGGGCATTGCAGGCACAGATAAACCCTCATTTTATATATAACGCACTGGACTCTATATCATGGTCGGCAAAGCTTGCGGGAGAGAGCTACCTTTCGGAAATGGTGCAGCAGCTTGCCAATTTCTTCAGAATAAGTCTGCATAAGGGCGATACCTTTATAACGGTAAAGGAGGAGATAAGCCATATTGAAAGCTACAGTGCCATTGAACAAATGCGTTTCCCTAAGCTGTTTGAGATTAATTACAAAATTCAAGACGATATATTGGATAAAAAAATACTCAAGATAGTATTGCAGCCGATAGTCGAAAATGCAATCAAGCATGGCTTTGAGAATATGGACACCGGCGGCATAATAAATATTACGGGTTATTCGGACGAAAATGACGACTTGATTTTTGAGGTGGAGGACAACGGCTGCGGCTTTCTTGCAAGCGCCTCGGTGCTTGAAAGAAATAAGGGCGGTTACGGTTTGTATAACGTGAATGAACGTATACGGCTTGAGTACGGCGATGAGTACGGTATCAGCCTGCGCAGCGTGCCCGGCGAGGGAACAACGGTAAAGATACGGTTAAGATGATACACAAAAGACAACAGGATTTTTACAAAAAATAACAGGATTCTTTATGGCTTTTACTTTGTGAAAAGTGTATAATATATCTAATTTATATATGAGGAGGAAACAGTATGAAATATGAAATTTATTCCGAAGAAATTTCCAATATTCCATGGGAAGAGAAACCGGCGGGGTGTATAGCTCCTGTGTGGCGGTCAAAATTAAATCCTATAATTAAAAGGGATATTTTGCCTAACGGAAACAGTGTGTTTAACAGTGCCGCGGTACCGTTTAACGGCGCATTTGCCGGAGTGTTTCGAGTAGATGATAAGGCGAGAGCCTTAAGACTGCACAGAGGCTTCAGCAATGACGGAATACACTGGGAAATAGACCCCACACC
>JAQXZB010000085.1 GCA_029226975.1 Clostridiales bacterium
TCAAACACCGTATCCTGCGGTCCCCACAAAAGTACGGGCAGTCCCATTTCCTTTGCCACTCTGCCGCAGGCTTCTTCGTTTCCGAAGTTGCAGTTTATTATAAATATCGCATCTGCTCCCTGCTCCTTAAGGTATTCGCACACCCTTTTGCTGTCGGAATTTTTATAAAGCACTCCAAGCTCGTTTAACCATTCCAAATCGCAAAATTCCGTAATTTCATCACTGAAATTTTCCTTTAGGTATTTGATAACCTTATTTTTGTTCTCAACTCCCTTTGCCGGCTCAAATATCCCCTTGCGGGTTTTGAAATCCCCCAAATCCCGCACATCGGGAACAAGTCCGATCTTCAGCTTAAAATCAAGCATTCATTTCACCTCTTTTTATTATTTGTGCTACAGCACATTTATAATTATCAGCCCGGCAAAGGATAATGCCAGACCTATTATACATTTTAAGGTCAGCCGCTCATGAAACAGCACAGCGGACATTACGGACGAGAGCATAAGCGACATTCCCTGATTTAAGGGATAAAGCTGTGCCGAATCAAGTGTACCCGCCGCCTTCGTTTTAAAATACGAATTTGCAAACAGGCAAATTGACATAACGGTTATATAGCCCAGTATATGTCCCAATCCTCTGCCTTGACCCTCCGTTTTCTCCCTAACCGTAAAAATCAAAAGGAATATGCCAAGCACTGCCGCTGAAAACACATATGTATAGAAATTAAATACGGCTATGGGCGTATCGGAAAGCGTCTTTATAAACAGCTTTTGGGAAAAGTCCGTCAAACCGTTTGCCGCTCCGCATATAATGAGCAGTACCAGGGCCGAAAGGCTCATTTTTTCCTTTATGGAGTTATTGTAAGAGCACATTATCATAACCGCAACAAACAAAACTCCTATGCCAAGCCACTGGGTAGGCTTTATCACCTCGCCGAATACCAGATTTCCGGCAATAATCGGAACAAGCACTCCGAGCATCAAGAACACGTCAAGCATCATGTATGCGCCCTTTTTAACCGAAATCAGCCAGCATACCACAAATACAGAGGTGGTAACTCCGGACAAAGCCGAGATTGCCAGCATCCGGACATTCGGCACAAGCTTGGCTGCGTTTCCTCCCGCAATTATCATCACCGCACCGATAAGTATGCACAACACCATTCTTACGGTGTTTGCCATCATCGCGTCACGATAGCCGTTTACATAGCCGCTTGTTTTTTTGCCGCAGTAGCCCTTTGTCACTCCGGCGAAAAGCGATATTGCCAAAAATAAATAACCCATTTATATATTGCCTTCCAATCCTTATTTTTACGGAAACATATTATAGCCCATTGACCAGGTATCCGCACCGATACATTCATACACGCATTTTCTAAGCTGCGGATACATTTCAAGCTGATTTACGGGCATATTCTTAATATGCTGAGCATACACGATGGTAATCTTCTTTTTCGTGTCCACAAGCACAAGACCGCCGTTGTAGCCTATACAGACAAAGGCATCGTCCTTTTCCGTTTCTTTATAAATTATATCGTTTATAAGCACATCTACGCTTTCCCTGCCAAGCAGTGCATACCCGTTTTGTGCGGTTCCGCCCCCGCACAGCGCTTCGCAAAAGCGTGCGTAATCGTCCACAGTGGTAATTAAACAGCCCTCGTTTTTGTTAAACAATCCCTCAACATCAACGTCACATTCAACAAATCCGTCCGACCTCTTGTCAAAGGCATACTTCCGCGCAATATGCTTTTTGTTTTTTTCGTTAAGCTTAAAGGAGGTAGATTTCATTTTAAGCGGTTTTATTATCTCGCCGTCCATGAACTCATAAAAATCCCTGCCGGATATTTTCTCAATCAGCAAAGACATATTGGCAAAATTAAAGTCCGCCGCTTCATAATCATATGTACGGCTGAATTCCCGCATCATGTCCTTTATCCTTATGCTTTCATCAAAACCCGGCAGATATTCGCTCACATGGTCGTTAAGGGAAGCCTTATAGCCTTGAACAAGCCGCATCAGTCCCACACAGCACATGATTTTAGCGCCGGAATGCATAAAATACAGCCTGCGCCCAAGGGCTTTAACTCTGCTCGATAATCCCGAAAACCCCCGCTTGCCGCGGAAAACATTGATATGATTGTAATAAACGCATATGTCATAGCATGGAATACCATAGGTCTTGCCTATATTATCGATAAATTTTGTTAATTCCTTAAAATTCATTCAGCACCTCCTCAATACCCATTATGAAAATAATTTTCATTTTTTCAACCCTTTGTCGGCACTTATTATAGCATATTATGAAAAATATTTCAATACTTTTTTACAAAAAAAATAAAATTTTTTTCATTTGACAAAACTTTCGGGTTGGTGTATAATGTATATAATGAAAATTTTTTACAAGAGGTGCGCTATGGACAAGGTTTCACTCAATATTAAGCTTCAATATCCCAACATGGGAAAGGCAGAAAAAA
>JAQXZB010000086.1 GCA_029226975.1 Clostridiales bacterium
ATACCTCAAACGAGGGAAAAACCGATGATATGCTTGCGGAAGAGCTTGTTGAACTTGCAGACTGCGGAGCGGATTTGTGCGATGTTATGGGTGATTACTTTGACAGACAGCCCGATGAGGTTGCGGTTGATAAAACGGCAATAGAAAAGCAAAAGGAACTGATAAGAAAAATTCATAACAAGGGCTCAAAGGTTCTTATGTCCTCGCACGTGTTAAAATATATCCCGGCAGAAAGGGTTCTTGAAATTGCGCTTGAGCATCAGACGCGGGGTGCTGATATATGCAAAATAGTTACCGGTGCGGATACAATGGAACAACAGATCGAAAATCTTAAGATTATAAATATGCTTAAGGAAAATCTGAAAATCCCGTTTCTGTTCCTATGCGGCGGCGAATGTTCAATTTTACGGCGTATAGGAGGAGAGCTCGGCTGCTGTATGTATCTGTGCGTGCATGAATATGACGCGCTTGCAACACCGCAGCAGCCGCTTTTAAAGGATGTAAAAATCATACGCGATACCATGATATATAAAGGTTAAATCCTGTATATCTTCCGCATTTCTGTAGGAGTTATATTAAAATACTGCTTAAACTTTTTTCTGAAATATGAAGTTGAGCTGAACTGCAGAACATCACTTATATATTCTATCGGTTTGTCGGTGCTTATTAGAATATCCTTTGCTTTTTCGAGCAATAGGTTGTTTCTGAGCTGATTAAGCGTAACATCGGATGCTTTATGAAATGCCGAATAAAGAGCCGCTTCGCTTATTGTGCAGTTCTTTGCAAGCTCGGAGGTTTTTGCAAACGGATGTTGTATAAGGTATTCTTTTGTACGTTCTGTAATTTCCTTTGTGCGGCATACAGAGGTATTTGTCATTGACGGAATCAGAATGCCTGCAAGGGTGTAAAACACTCCAATATCTGCAGCGGATAATCGGGTTTTGTCTGAAAGCAGCAGGAAAAGCTCCGATGCTTTGTCATTATTCGGTATAACCTGAACTGGATAGGATTTGTTCTCAAAATTCGGCATGCAAAGGAATCCCAAAGAAACAAATTTGATTTCGGGATTGCCGTACCAATATGACTGATAACTGCATGTGTCGGGAATATAAAAAATATCGCCCTCATTGATTTTGACGGTTGAGGACTCTGTAGTTATTTTACAGTTTCCGCAAAGCATATATGCAAAGTAATGGCTTGGTGCTCCGGCGCGGTTATCGGTGTAATGGAATTTGTCGAACTCTATTGTGCGAAACATAAAGCTGTGTGAGAAACTTATATCATTCATTGCAAAATACCTCATAATAATTATAGAAAATTACCTCTTTTTTTATAGAATATCATATCTTAACGCAAATGTCAATATGGTACAATGGTAATGCAATAATTAAAAATAGGAGGTTTTCCAATGAAGTGTAATCAGATTGTATTTACAGAGAAAAACAAAGCGGAGCTTTTGACGGTTGATGTAAATGAGCCGGCTCCAAATGAGGTTATGGTAGAAACAATGGTTTCGACCATAAGCTGCGGAACGGAGAGAGCGAATTTAACAGGTGATCCCAACGTAAATGCGCTTGGAGCGTCGGGGGTGGTGTTCCCCAGAACATCGGGATATAACAGCGCCGGTATAGTTGTTAAAAAGGGTGCTGATGTAAAAAGCGTCGATATAGGCGACAGAGTAGTTGTCTATTGGGGACAGCATAAAAGCTATAACACCGTTCCGGAAGAAAATGTTGTAAAGATAGATGATGAAAGCATCAGCTTTGAAACGGGTGCTATGAGCTTTATATCAACATTTCCCATGGCGGCGATAAGAAAAACAAGGCTTGAAATGGGCGAAAGCGCAATTGTTATGGGGCTTGGTATTCTGGGTATGATTGCCGTAAAGCTTTTGCGTGCCGCAGGTGCGGTTCCCATAATTGCGGCTGATCCGAATCCGGCAAGACGTGAAATTGCATTACAAAACGGTGCGGATTATGCGTTTGATCCATTGTGTGAGGATTTTGCCGATAAGGTAAAAGGCGTAACAGGCGGCGGAGTTAATGTCGCAATAGAGGTTACGAGTGTCGGTGCAGGCTTTAATGAGGCACTTGATTGCATGGCAAAATTCGGTCGTGTTGCACTGCTTGGGTGTACGAGAAATTCTGATTTCACGGTGGATTATTACAAAAAAATTCATGCTCCGGGCATAACCGTTATAGGTGCGCATACGATAGCAAGACCGAACATAGAATCTCATCCGGGTTGGTTCACGCACCGTGATGATATAAAAGCGGTGCTTAAGCTGTGCGGCGGCGGCAGGCTTTGTCTTGAAAATTTGATAGAGGAAACACATTCGCCGACAGAATGTCCGGAGGTTTATAACAGACTGATATTTGATAAGGATTTTCCTGTGGTTGTTCAGTTTGACTGGAGGGATAAGCAATGAAAAAGATAAAGATAGCGCAGATTGGCGCGGGACACGACCACGCAACAGCGGCAATTACAACATTAAAGCTGCTAAGTGATATTTATGACCTTGTAGGTTATGCCGCGGTTGACGGAGATGAACCTGTTTATGATAACAATCAATGGGCATATGAGGATGTCAAAAGAATGACCGTTGATGAAATTCTGAATTATCCCGGACTTGATGCGGTTTGTATCGAAACTGAGGACAGACGGCTTACCGAATATGCCATAATGGCGGCGGAAAAGGGCTTACATATACAGATGGACAAGCCGGGCAGTGAATCGGACGAGGATTTTGACAGACTGATTGATTTGGTTAAGCAAAAAAATTTGGTTTTCCATATGGGTTATATGTACCGCTATAATCCGGCGGTTATAAAGCTTAAGGAGGATATTAAATCAGGCAAACTGGGCGAAATTTATGCCGTTGAGGCGCAGATGAATTGTATTCATCCTGTAGAAAAACGGAAATGGCTCGGCAATTACCCCGGAGGAATGCTCTATTATCTCGGCTGTCATTTGATAGATTTGGTATACAGCATTTGCGGAGAGCCCAATGAGGTGATACCGCTTAGTCAGCCTATCGGAACTGACGGAGTTACTGCCGATGATTTTGGAATGGCAGTATTTAAGTATAAAAACGGTGTGTCTTTTGTTAAAAGTACGGCTGTTGAAATAGGCGGCTTTGAACGCAGACAGCTTGTTGTATGCGGAACAAAGGGAACAGTGGAATTAAAGCCGTTTGAGTGGCTCGGCGGCGAATGTGCCGGTGTTTTTTCGCCGCAGACAACAGGCGTGAGAGAAGCATTCGATGAAAATTGGCGTGCAAAGGGAGAATATCACGATACAGAAGTGCATGGAAGATATGACGCAATGTTTCGTGCATTTGCAGCATATGTGAGCGGAGAGAAGCAAAATCCGTTTGGATACGAATATGAAAGAGAACTGCATAAGCTTATATTAAAAGCGTGCGGTGCATAAAAAGAAAAGGAGTAAAAGAACATGAAAGCAATACTTGTAAATAATGACAGAAGCTTAAGATGGGACAATGTGCCTGACCCGCAAATTAAGAGTGAGGAGGTACTCGTTGAAATTCACGCGGCGGCTTTAAATCGTGCAGACCTCATGCAGCGTGAGGGTGACTATCCGCCCCCGCCGGGATGCCCGGATTGGATGGGACTTGAAATTGCCGGCGTAATCGTTGAAATGGGTGACGAAGCAAAGGCAAAATCAAATTGGAAGATAGGCGACAAGGTATGCGCACTTTTGGGCGGCGGCGGATATGCTGAATATGCGGCGGTTAAATACGATATGCTTATGCCTGTTCCGAACAACTGTTCAATGGCAGAGGCGGCGGCAATACCGGAGGCATTTGCAACAGCATATTTGAATTTACTTATCGAGGGGAATATAAAGACCGGAAATACGCTGCTTATGAACGCGGGTGCATCGGGACTTGCAAGTGTTATCATTCCTATGGCAAAGGCGTTCGGCGTGAGAGTTATAACAACGGTTTTATCTGATGAGATAGCGGAATCAATAAAGCATCTTAACGCCGACAGAGTTGTTGTAACGACAAAGGAGGATATTTCATCCGTGCTCAAGGAGGAACTTGACAATGGACACGGTGTTGACGTTGCCATTGACTGCTTAGGCGGTGAGATTATGGGCAAGTGCATACATTATCTCACACATGGTGCAAGATGGATTATGATTGCGGCTCTTGCGGGACAAAAGACGGAAATTGACCTCAAAAATATCTATGTGCGAAACGTGAGAATTGTGGGAAGCACGCTCCGTTCAAGAACTCCCGAAGTTAAGGCACAAATTCTTTCTGAGCTTGTGGAAAAAGTGTTCCCGAAGATTGAGAGCGGTGAGGTTAAGCCGACAATATATAAAACCCTGCCTATAACCGAGGCGGAAGCGGCGCATGATATTTTGTACAAGGGACAGAATGTCGGGAAGGTAGTTTTGACGGTAAGATGAAAGAGCTTGAAATTATCCCGATAGAGTACGGCAAGTCAGTTTTGCCTGAGAGCATGATATTTCAAGGAGGGGCGGAGGACAAATTCCGCCCCATTGTGTTTATGATATATCTGATTAAAACTAAAAACAGACTGATTTTAGCCGACGCAGGCTGTGAAACCATGCCCGGATTTGATATGCGTGATTTTATCGGACCGATAAAGGCACTTGAAAAGATGAATATAAAGCCGGAGGATATAACCGATGTAATTATAACCCATGCGCATCATGACCACATAGAATGTGTAAGCAAATTTAAAAACGCAGTGATATACATTCAGCGTGATGAGTATGAGAGAGGCAAAGGCTATTTTGCCGAGGGTATGGACATAAAGCTTTTTGATGATGAAATGCAAATCTGCTCCGGTGTGAAAGCCGTTAAGATAGGCGGTCACTCAAAAGGCTCATGCATTGTTGAAATCACAGATAACACAGAGAAATATATCATTGCCGGAGATGAATGTTATCTGCGGGAATGCTTGGATAAGAGAATATCCACAGGCACATCATATTGCCTGGAAAAAAGCCGCAAATTTATAGAAAAATATGGCAGCGGTGAATATACGGTTCTGCTGTGCCATGACAAATAAAGACGCAAGGATTTATCTGCAAAAATCTGTCGGATGCCTGCCGGTTATCTTAAAAATTAGAGGAGTTTGAACAGCCGCAGTGTTCGGAAATTAACTGCATACTCTCCGTTTGTAAAAAATATTATAAAAAATATTGACATTCACCTAAGGTGAAGGTTTATAATATATAATATAAGATTCTCACTTAAAGAAAGGCGGATTGTATGATATGTTTATTAATGATGCCATGAAAAGAACGGGTCTGACTAAAAAAGCCATTCGTTTTTATGAAGACAAAGGACTGCTATCTGTTCAAAGACAAATAAACGGCTATCGTTCGTATTCTGAAGATAATATTTTGACATTAAAAAAAATAAAAATGCTGCGTTCATGCGGAGTTTCGGTTTCGGATATAAAGCTTCTGTTTGGTAATATGATTACAGTTGAAGAATTACTTATTAAAAGAAAAAAAGAGGTTGAGAATGAGTATGGCTACTATTCTGGTATGTTTGAAGATATTTCAAATGTTTTTCAAAATTATAAAAAAGGACAGTATGATTTAGATGTACAATTTAATGAAACAACATATAATTCTTTTATACCATCCGATACATTAATATTAGGGATAGATATAGGGACAACCTCAATAAGTGCAGTTGTTATTGATATAGAAAACAAAACAAATATAGAAACGTATACATTAGATAACGCTGCCGGCATAAAATCGTCAAACCCTTGTTTTAACGAACAGAATACGATGATTATTTATGATAAGGTTATCAAGCTCGTTGAGTTGATTGTTACTGGTTATCCCGGCATTAAAGCCATTGGAGTTACCGGTCAGATGCATGGGATTGTGTATATTGATAAAAAAGGGGATGCCGTATCTCCTCTGGTTACCTGGCAGGATAAGCGTGCTGACGAAATGCTTGAAAACAGCTGTACATATTGCGAAAAAATTTTTGAGGTTACAAAGGAAAGGATTTATACGGGATTTGGTTTTGCTACTCATTATTATAATCTGTTAAATCAGCTTGTGCCTTCAGATGCATACAGCTTTTGCAGTATAATGGATTACATTGTAATGAAGCTTACCAATCAATGTTGTCCTTTGATACACGTTTAGGTTGCGGCAAGTTTTGGATTTTTTGACACAAAAACCTTGTCATTTGATAAAGAGTCTATTTCAAATCTGGGAATGGATAATATAGCTTTACCGGATGTAACAGATGAATTTTTTATTTCCGGAAATTACAAAAATATTCCGGTAGCAGTTGCCATTGGAGATAATCAGGCAAGCTTTATAGGAGCTGTTGGAAATCTGGATGATACTGTATTGGTTAATATAGGAACGGGAAGTCAGATTTCTTTTGCATCTGATTTCTGCGTGCCGGATGACCGCTTGGAGCTTCGTCCGCTTTTCAAGGATAAGTATATTTTATGCGGGTCTGCACTGTGCGGCGGAGCATCTTATGCATTGCTTGAAAGTTTTTTTAGAAGTTACGTTAAAGCATCAAATTCGGATAATTCTTTGCAATATGATATTTTAAATAAGTTGGCTTATGATGCATATAAACAGAATAAAAAGCCGCTTACCGTAAACACATTATTTTCCGGCAAACG